>CAZZDW010000014.1:0-52717 GCA_964652945.1 uncultured Phycisphaeraceae bacterium | reverse complement strand
CGTGACGGTGCAGGATATCTTCGACTTCCTGACGGCCTGGCTCGCCGGCTGCTGAATCGCACCGCGTGCGTGCAGTTCCTCTCTCAAGGCCCCGCGTGTCGAACGCGGGGCCTTGTTCATTGATGCGGAGCGCCGGTGGTCGCTATTCAGCCGTCGGCCGCTCGGGGAGCTGGAGCCCGATCGAATACTGCGCGCCGTACATCGGGTAGTGCACGTCGAGTCGGAAGGCGCGGAAGTGCGACGGGTTCCAGCCGACGGACTTGTGGATGTGCTCGAGCATCTCGACGTAGCGCGGCACGTGCGAGATCGCCGCGCCGTTCAGCCCGGCCGGCAGCTCGCGGATGGTCTCGATGGCGTGCAGGCGGTCGTGCTCGCGCGCCGGGTCGTCGAACGTGTGCACCCAGCCGCGGCAGGCGGTGTCATAGACGTAGAGCTGCGGCACAGCGCTGGTGAACAGGTCCTTGTGCATGAACACGTCCATGGTCAGCCGCTTGATGGGCGTGTCGACCGCGAGCGCCAGCCCCGTCGTCCGCCCCTTGCCCGGCAGCCAGTACCGGTCCATGTCGGCGTGCTTGCGGTCGGCCAGCGCCAGGTCGAGCGCGGACTTCATCCCGACGTCGCGCCCGGCGGCGAAGTAGTACGCCATGCCGTTGACGTGGTGCGTGTCGAAATCGGGCAGCGGCGAGGTGGAGAACTCCCTCAGCAGCGTGCCGAGCGGCCCCTTGGCGGGCTGCCCGTCGAGCGTCAGCGTGTCGTACGGCAACCCGCCGAGGTTGCCGATGCCGATGACGATCCGCGCGTCGGGCCTGGTGCGACGCAGCCCAAAGTCGCAGTGCAGCGCGACCCGGTCGATCTTCATCTCGTTCTCGGACGGATGGAAGATCACGGCCGACATGCTCGCGTCCGCCGACACGCCCTTGTAGTGGCTCATGCCCCTGAACATCATCTGCCGGCTCGCCTGCTCGTACTTCTCCCGCTCCTCGGGGATGAAGGCGCTGAGCATCGCCTCCAGCGACGCGCGGTCGCCGGCGTGCGTGTCGGCCATCTGCTCGAAGTCGTCGAAGGCCCTCGCGACCCGCTGCACCACCTCCGCCGGCACCTGCTTGGTCTGGGCGGCCTTGAGCAGCTTTTTGATCGAGACACGGGCCGGGACGTTCGTGCCCGCGGCGAGCGTGGGCTTGACCGTCGCGATGCGGTGGACCTGCCACGCCAGGCGGTAGTCGATCCCGAAGACCTGCCCGACGTCGGTGGGGCGGTGGGTGTCGCCCGGAGCGGCCGCGAGCAGATCGGCGAGCGCGGCCTGCAACTTCCCGAGCGTGGCCGTCGCCACATGCTCGAACGTCGACTCACCCTGCGGCGAGACGCCCGCCAGGTTCGAGAGCACGGGAGGTTGGCTGGTGGTCGCGGACATAGGCGAGCGATCTTCCCACGGACAGACCCGGTGAGGTTGAACGGTCAAGCCCCACGAATGAATGGTACAAACAAACATATTCTACGGACAAATGCGGGCCAGTTGTTGAAGAAAATTATTTCAAATAAATCAAAATATCTTGACGAGCCGACGATACGGGGTACTTTGAGTTCTGGCGACGCCGTCTGAAGAGGAGGGGGAGGGTCGGGAGTGGGGGAGGGCAGTCTTTTTCTAGACGCCAGGAGGAAGCCGAATGCGTACACGGAATATGAAGTTCGCTTTTTGCACGGCTCTGGTCGGGGTCGGCGTGCCGACGCTGACGCTCTTAGCCGGCGTGGAGTGCATGCAGTGGCAGCCGGGCAGCGGCGTGCCGGGCATCGCCGGCACCGTCAACGCCGCGACCATGTGGGACCCGGACGGGGCCGGCTCGCAGCAGGCCGTGCTCGTCGTCGCCGGGGATTTCACGCTCGCGGACTCGACCATCGCCAGCAACATTGCGATGTGGAACGGCTCGTCGTGGTCGGCCCTGGGTGCTGGTTTCAATAACGCGGTCAACGCTCTGACGGTCTATAACGGGCAACTCGTCGCCGGCGGCGAGTTCACCGCTTCGGGCGCGACGCCGCTCGGGCGCATCGCCCGCTGGAACGGCTCGGCCTGGACGCGCTTCAACACCGGCGAGCTCGTCGACTTCGGCGGCACCGTCAACGCGCTGATCGTCGCCAACGGCACGCTGATCGCGGGCACCGACACCGTCACGCTGGGGACCAACACCACCGGCTTCATCCTCCCGAACCATCTGGCCGTCTGGAACGGCACGCAGTGGGGCTACATCAACCCGAGTGCGGCGACGCCCGGCGTCGACGGCCCGGTCTACTCGCTCTCGCTCGATTCATCCGGCCGGCTGATCGTCGGCGGTGTGTATTCCTCCGCGGCCGGGGACGCCGGCATCCAGAACATCAGCCGATGGACCTGGAACGGGAGCACCGATTGGACCCCCGCCGCGCTCGGCACGACGCTCGACGCGACTGTGACGACCGTTCTGCCGATCGGCAACGACGTGATCGCGTGCGGCTGGTTCTCGACGCCCGCTGGATATGTTGCGCGTTGGAATGATGCCGCGGGAACGTGGAGCGACATGGGGATCGGCTTTGACACGCCGCCCACGGAACTGCTCATGCTGCCCGGCGGCGACATCCTCGCCGGCGGCGCCTTCGCCGCGATCGGCGGCATCGGCGTGCCCGGCCGAATGCTGTCTCCCGGCTTGGCCCGGTGGGACGGCAGCGCCTGGTCGCCGGTCTGGAGCGAGGAGGCCGACGGGCCGCGTGCGGTGGGCGCGCTGCTCGCCAAGTCCAACGGCGACATCGTGGTGGGCGGCAACTTCCGCTCCGCCGGCGAGGGCGTGCCCGCCGACGGCGTCGCGCTGTGGAGCGGCTCCACCTGGTCGGCGATCACCAGCGGCTCGGCGAGCACGAGCGGCGAGGTCGCCGCGCTCTACACCACCTCCACCGGCGACGTGCTCGCGGGCGGACGCTTCCAGACGATCGGCGGCGTCTCGGCGCGCCGCGTCGCGAAGTGGAACGGCGCGAACTGGTCGCCGCTGGGCCAGGGCCTCTACGGCGCAACCGAACCGTGGCCCTTCACGCTCGATATCGTGGGCGCTCTCTTGGAGACCTCCGGCGGCGGCATCGTCGCCGGCGGATCCGACTTCGCGGTCACGGCCGGGGGCGCTCGGTCCATCGTCGCCCGCTTTGACGGCTCGTCGTGGACAAACTACCCCTCGAGCATCCTCCCCGGCCCGGTCTACCCGTCGTTTCTCGGCCTGCCGGACCTCGGCTCGGTCGAGTGCATGACCGAGTTCCAGGGCGGCATCGTCGCCGGCAGCAACCCGTCGTTCCTCACCGGCGACGACGTCACGCTCCGCTACTTCGTCCGCTGGAACGGAACCTCCTGGGAAGACCTCGGCTCGCTCTCCCAGGACATCGCGCGGGCGATGGTCGTCCTCCCCGATGACGGGCTGCCGGGCGCGAATGAGCTTGTCGTCGGCGGTGCGGCCCTGATGGACAGCGTCGCCGGCGCGCGGGGCATCGCCCGCTGGGACGGCGTGTCCTACCTCGGCAACGATGCGCCCGACTGGACGCCGCTGGGCCAGGGGGTCTCCTCGGGCGACTTCAACGGCGGCGTCAACGCGATCCTGCTCTTGCCCAACGGCGACCTCATCGTGGGCGGCTTCTTCAACGGCGCGGGGAACACCGTCGCGGGCGACGTGCCGGCCAACAACATCGCCCGCTGGAACCGCGCGACCTCGACGTGGACCGCGCTGGCCAACGGGCTCAACAGCAACGTGAACGCCCTCGCGCTGCTCTCCAACGGCGACATCATCGCCGGCGGCGAGTTCACCGCGGCCGGCAACGCCGCGGACGGGGACACGCCCGTGAACTACCTGGCCCGCTGGGACGGCTCCGCCTGGTCGGCGCTCGGCGACGGCGTGAACGGCAGAGTCCAGACCCTCGCGGTGGCGGGCAACGGCGACCTGCTCGTGGGCGGCCGCTTCACCATCGCCGGCGGTCAGGCCTCGGCCTACCTCGCCCGCTGGGCCTGCCAAGGCAACGCCTGTGCCGCCGACTTCAACGGGGTCAACGGCGTGACGGTGCAGGACATCTTCGACTTCCTCACCGCATGGCTGGCCGGGAACTCGTCGGCCGACTTCAACCACGTCAACGGCGTGACCGTGCAAGACATCTTCGATTTCCTCACCGCGTGGCTGGCTGGCTGCTAGCTCCTCTTCTCGGAAAGCCGCGGGGCTCAGCCCCGCGGTTTCCATTGGTTTGCACAGAGCGTTTGCCGATGGCTTGGCCCCTCGGCTTTCAAAGGTTGGAACAGGCGATTGCCGGAGCATCTCATGTTGACACGCCGTGCCTTTACGCTGATCGAGCTGCTGGTCGTCATCGCGATCATCGCGTTGCTGATGGCGATCCTCCTGCCGGCGCTGGCGGGGGCCCGGCGCACCGCGCGGATGGCGGCCTGCCAGAGCAACATGCGGCAGATGATGATCGCCCACCACAGCTACGCCGGCGATTTCAAACGCTTTATCGCGGCCTTCAACGGACGCATCGAGGACTATCGGCCCGACCCGCCGAACACGCAGCAAGGCTACCCCAACGGGGACGACATCGCCAAGCAGGCGCACGAAGTCATCACCCGCCTTACCGGCCGTGACGCCGCGGGGTCGGACCCGCTGCCGGGCTTCAAGTCGCAAGGGCGGACCTGGGTCGTCGAGCAGTACACCAACGTCGTGCTGGCCGGCTATCTCGGCGAGACGATGCCGCTGCCGGGCGTTGTCTGCCCGGAGGACAAGGCCCGGCTCGCCTGGCGCTCGATGCCGCTGGGGATGGACGGTAGCGCCTACAAGCCCCAGCACGACCGGAACGCGATGAACATCCAGTGGTGGCCTTACAGCTCGTCGTACCAGCTCGTGCCGCACACCGCCGCGGGTCAGAACACGATCCACGGGTCGTTCTTCCACAGCCAGAACTACTACCAGACCTCATCGACGGACTGGAAGCACGACGAGTATTACAACAAGGTCAACTTCGGCGGCCGGAAGATCGACGAGGTCGTCTTCCCCGCCATGAAGGTCGCGCTGCACGACACGCAGGACCGGCACATCGCCCGGCGTGAGATGTTCTTTGCGTACCCCGAGGCGCGGCAGCCGCTGGCCTTCTTCGACGGCTCGGTCTCCAACCGCAAGACCGGCGAGGCGAACAAAGGGTTTGACCCGGTCGGCTTCCGCCCCGGCTGCAAGTTGACGTACGAGCCGGACCCCGGCTTCGAGTCGCCCGTGCCGCCCAAGGCCGGCGCGACCGTGAATCTTTTCTACCGCTGGACGCGCGACGGCCTCAAGGGCGTCGACTACGGCGGCGACGAAGTCGGCAAGTAACCGATACCCCATCGCTGACGGCAAGCCCGGCCGCATGCGCCGGATTTTTCATGCCATTCCTGGGTCCGATTCGATGCCGTGATCGGGCGTGTCAGCGCGGCGGCCGAGCCGCGTTCTTGGACTCCAGCGACTGGTCGACGGCCACCTCGACCAGGGTCTGCATGACCGGGTAGCGGATAAAGCAGCGGTAGGCGTCGTATTCGAGGTCGGCCCAGCCGAGGCGCTCGACCATGTGGTTGAGCACCTCGGGGTATTGCGGCGACTCAGGCATAGCCAGCGGCGACTTGGCGAAGGTCCGCTCGTGCTCGGTCGCGAGCGGGAAACGCACCCGGCCGCAGTGGGCGACCGAGACTTTCATGGGGATCTGGTCTTCCGGGCGGCGCTCGTACACGCGGGCGGCGTTGATGCGGCTGGCGAACGCCCTGGCCCGCGCCGAACGCGGATCGGACTCGCCCGCCGGCAGCAGAAAATCGCAGTACGAGACCTCCGACGGGCAGGTGAGCACGGCGTAGACCGAGTTCGTCCCGCCCTGGAACATCTCGGCCGCCCGGCTGGTCTGCGCCATCACCAGGTCCACCGCGGCCGCACGGCCGAGCCCGGAGAAGCGCATCGCGGTGCGGTCGCCGCTGAGCCCGGACCCCTCGGCGGTCAGTTGCGGCAGGGGGCCTGAGCAGAACTCCTCCAGCAGCGTCAAGGGCGAACGCTCGCCCACCCCGGTCGCCGACGAGAGGTGGTCCCGCAGCTTCGCCGGGTCGGCGGCGCCGCCGAACGCCGTTTCTGTTTCGAGGTTGAGCGCGTGCCCCTCGCGGAGCTGCTGGAGCTGCAGGCACCCGAGCACCATCGCGCTGTCGGTCATCTGCGGCTGGGCGCTGGGGCGTTCGATAAAGCAGAGGTACGAGGCCTTGCAGCGGATGCCCCAGAAGATCGAGTGGTCGATGAAGAGGCGCTTGCGAAGGCGCTCGTCGATGATGTCGTCGTTGCTCGCCGAAAGCGACGAGACCATGGCGTCGAAGACGTCGCGGTCGGCCGCGTGGGTGCGGACGGTGTACTCGAAGCGGTCGAAGGCGGTTTTCGCGCGGGCGACGTCCTCGTCGGTGACGCCGTGCGCCGCGGCGGCCTCGAAGAACCGGCCCATCGCGCGGGCGCCGGGGAGCACCGTGACCAGCGTGTGCAGGTCGTCGGCCGTCGCCGCGGTGAAGACGCTCCACGACAGCTTGGCGTCCAGGCCGAGCAGGCGTTTGAGATCGGCGCCCCGCAGAACGCCGGGGCGGAACTGCCCGACGATCGCCGCCAGCGCATTCCGCAGGTCCGACAAGACGGCCTGCGTCTCCGACTCGAATGAGTTCACTCCACCGGGTCGCATCGCGATAGCAGGAAGTGTAGGAATGCCCATCAGGATCTCCGACGTCAATTATACTCAATGATCGTGAAATTTCACGAAACAGAAAAGAAAAACCTTTGAAATGATTGGACGTTGTCAAAACCAGTGGTATCTTCGGAACGGGCGACATGTCGACAGGGTTGTTCAGTTTTAGTACGTAGTTGGGGTGCCGTTCTTCAAACGGATCCATGCACACATCTCCTTGGAAGGAACATCCATGAAACGGACTCGGTGTACGGTGCGAGCTGCAAGATTGAAGCGCGGGCGGATGGTGGCGTTCGCTGTCGCCGCCATGATGGCGGGCGGGTCAGCGTCGGCGGTTCCTGGCAACGACACGTGTACGGGCGCAACACCGATTCTGAGCGCGTCTTTCGAGGAGCACCTCCTGCTCGGTAACTCCGCGATCAACAACGACGTGGTCGCCGGCGGATGTTCGAGCACGTTCATCGGGCGCGGGATCTGGTACACCTACACGCCGACGCAGACGTCCTTTGTGACCCTGACGTTCAACATTACGGTCACGCCGCCGGATACCCTCACGACCACCAACGGCGGGCGGTTCATCTCGGTCTACAGCAGCACCGGCGTGTGCACGGGCCTCGCAATCGCGACCCCGTGCGTCAACACCCTGAGCAACGCCAGCATCTCGACGAGCTCCTTCACTGCCGCCGCCGGGACGACGTATTACATCGCCGTCGGCTCTGCGCGAGTCGGGTCGGCGTTGCCGCCGAGCGCGACGTACAACTTCTCATTCAATGCTGTTGCGTTGCCCCCGCCGCCGACGAATGACGAGTGCGGGGGGGCCGTTCCTCTTTCTTCGGCGATGTCTTCGTGGACGATCGACGCCTCCGGCTCGGCGGACGACGCCATGAACAGCTCGTGCGGGCCAACCGCCAAACGCGGCGTGTGGTACCGCTACGACAGCATGTTCGCCGGGCGCGCGACGTTCAACTTCGACAGCCTCGGCGCCGTGGCGACCGACACCGGCAAGAACGTTTCGGTGTACACCGGTACGTGCGGGATGCTCACGCCCGTTCCCAACACCAACTACAACACCGCGTTCGCGGGTTCATCCTCGACGTGCCAGACGGCCACGGGAATCAATACGCCCGCCCGCTTCACGTTCGACGTCAGCCCGGGCGTGACTTATTACATCCTCGCGGCCTCCGGGACGGGGTCGGCGTCTTATCCCCCCGGCGCGGAATACACGCTTAGCTTCGAGGCCGTCCCCGCACCCATCAACGACACGTGCGTGCAGGCCACCGCCATCTCGTCGCTGCCGTATTCGGCGACGGTTAACGTGGGCGGCGCGACCAACTCGATGCTCAACCTGGTGCCGTTCTCGCACGTCGAGCCGATCGCGGACATTTGGTACACCTATACGCCCACGAGCGATCAGATGGTCAAGGTCAACTGGTCGGGACCGTACCAGGCGCTCAACCAGAGCGTGCCGCTCGATTATTACAAGGGCGCCGGCACGGCCGTGTACACCGGCGCCTGCGGCAGCCTCAAGCCGGTCGGCCAACTGGTCGGCACGCCCGACGAGGCCGTTGTGGTGCTGCGTGGCGGCACGACGTATTTCTTCATGATGGGACGGCGAAACCGGCACACCACCAGTTCTCCGATCTGGCCCGTCTACGCCGAGGATACCTATACGTTCGAGATCACGACGGTCCCCGGCACGCCGCCCGCAGCTTCGCCCAATGACAACTGCGAGAACGCACTGCCGATTACCTCGTTCCCCTTGTCGGAGACAGTCAACGTTATCGCGAACAACGACGACGCCGTCGGCCCCGTGTGCTTCCCCTACAGCAGCAACGCCAGCACCGGCCCGGAAATCTGGACGAGCGGTGTGTGGTACACCTACACGCCGCCGGTGGACCAGTTCATTACGGGCGGCCCGCTCGCCGCGGAAAACTGCGACGTCATCTTCTACACCGGATCCTGCGGCAGCCTCACGCCCGTCGGGTGCGATGGACGCACGATCGGCCGAACGCTGAGCGCCGGCACGACCTATTTCATCTACGTCGCGACGTTCCCGGCAGGACAGTTCTTTACGCCGCGGCTGATCGGCCAGGAATATTCGTTCATCGTGGACGTATCAACCCCGCCGGCCAACGACCTGTGCGCGAACGCCAAGACGGTCCCGTCGCTGCCGTATGCCGACACGGTCGACATCGGTGCAGCGGGCAACGACAGCGCCGGGGCGAGCTGCTCGGGCGGCGCGGGGAGCACCGGCCGCGGCGTGTGGTACCGCTACACCGCGCCGTCGAACGGCCCGGCGATCAAGCCCATGGCCGTGTGGAACAGCCACGGCGGCCCGGTACGCGGGGCGATCAGCGTCTTCGACGGCGGCTGCGGCGGCTCGCTCATTACCTGCGGCGACCCCGGCAGTTCGGCCTTCTTCGAGGCCGAGGCCGGGCAGACCTACGCCACGCTCGTCGGCGACTACGGGAACCAAAGCTACTACCTGGAGAACGGGCCCTTCGACAGCACGATCGAATTCTACCCGGCGATCCCGTCGGACAACCTCGCCTGCTCGACGGCGTACGAGGTCACCAGCTTCCCGTTTGAAGCCGCCGCGGACAGCAGCCTCGGCAGCGTCGGCACGGTCCCGACGGGCTGCAACTCGTTCAATCAGGACAAGGTCTACCGGGCGATCTACTTCACCTTCACCCCGGCGCAGTCCGGCACGCTGACGGCCGACATCTCCCGCAGCTACGGCGGCGACATCACCGTGCTCTACAGCGGCCCGTGCAATAACCTCACGCCCATCTCGTGCACCGCCAACATCGGCCAGTCGATCGGCTCCGGTAATCGCGGCTACACCCAGCCGACGCTCACCGCCGCGGTGCAGGCAGGCGTGCGGTACACGCTCGTGCTCGGGATCTACTTAACAATGAATCCAACGTCACCGGCTTCAACCTGCTCAACGTGAACATCGCCAGCGCCTGCCCGGCGGACTTCAACCACGTCAACGGCGTGACGGTGCAGGACATCTTCGACTTCCTCACCGCCTGGCTCGCCGGCAACAGCTCGGCGGACTTCAATCACGTCAACGGCGTGACGGTGCAGGACATCTTCGACTTCCTCACCGCCTGGCTGGCCGGGTGCTGAGCTCTACTCACGATGCCCGGCGGTGAAAGCCGCCGGGTGTTCTTGATCAGAAGCGACACGGATGTTTGGAGACCGCCATGTCTCGCAGGAACGCTTTTACATTGATCGAGCTGCTCGTCGTCATCGCGATCATCGCGCTGCTGATCTCCATCCTGCTGCCGGCCCTCGCCGCCGCACGCAGGGCCGGGCGCAAGACGGTGTGCATGGCGAACCTCCAGCAGCTCGGCCGGGCGCACCATGAGTACACGTTCGATTTCAAGAACTTTGTCGCCGCGTTGAACGGGCAGCGGGAAGCCGAGCCGTACCTCGATTACACGTACGGCGAGGGCACGATCTACGGCTTCCCGACCGAGGGCGACTGCGGCGTGCAGGCGGCCTGGCAGATCGAGCAGGCCCTGGGGTTGACGCCAAAAGGGCAGTTCAGCGAGTTCATGTTCACCTCCGGCCCGGACGCGTCGCACGCCGCGGTCTTCCAGGACTACTCGCACGTGGTCCTCGTGCAGTACATGAGCGGCACGCTGCCCATGCCCGGCTCGGTCTGCCCCGAAGACCGGCCCCGTCTGAGCTGGCAGCAGTATTCGCAGAAGATGGATTCGGCGCCCTTCCAGCCGACCGCCCAGCACAACATCGCCAACAAGAAGCTGCTGCCGTTCAGCTCGAGCTACCAGCTGCTCCCGACGGCGTGGATCAAGGACGGGCCGCTGCACACGCTGACGTCAAACCCCAACCTGCAGCGCCGCCAGATGGTCATCAGCCAGGCGGGCACGCACGACATGTATCAGACCTATCACAAGGTCGCGGCGTACGGCGGGCGCAAGATGGAGGAAGTCGCGTATCCGTCGGCCAAAGCGGCGCTCGCCGACAGCCAGCAGCGCCACATCGGCCGTGATGACCGGTATTACGCCTTTGAGCAGTCGCGCCAGCCGCTGCTCTTCTGGGACGGCTCGGTCAGCGAACGCCGAACCGGCGACGCCAACCGCGGCTGGAACCCCCTCAAGCCGTCGAGCACCCTGACGGCGACCACGTTCAAATACGAGCCGGACCCGGCCTTCGAATCGCGCAAGCCGGACGACCCCGCCGCGGAGGTGACCGTCACCGGCTTCTACAAATGGACACGCGGCGGGCTCCGCGGCGTCGACTTCGGCGGGATGGAAATCTCCACCAAGGGGTGGTGATCGTGGCGACCGCGGCCGCGCGCGGCGATCTCACCGGCCTTCATGCCGCGGCGTTCCCCCGGCCGGGTCCTGAGCCGTGCCCGGGTTGGCCTCAAAGCCGAAGTACGCGCGGTACGCGGCTTGCCAGATCGGGTAGGTCACCTCAAACTTGAAGCCGACGTACTCCCGCGGGCTTCTACAAATGGACCCGCGGCGGGCTCCAGGGCGTCGACTTCGGCGGCGGCGTACTCTCCACCAAAGGGTGGTATGACGAAGTGCTCGCGTTACGGCGTATGCACACGCTCACGCGGCCGGCCCGCCTCGCCTCGGCCAGGGCCGGCAGCAGGATGCTTACCAGCAGCGCGATGATCGCGATGACGACGAGCAGCTCGATTAGCGTGAAGGCGGGCGAAGGCATCACGGCATCGACGCATCAAGGAGCGCCGGCGTTCCCCGCGCCGCCGACGCCTGACCGAACCGCCTGTTGCTGGTTGCATCGTGAACTTCATCGTTCCTCGCGTTCCCATCTCGATGCCTTGATGCCTCTTGCCTTGATGCCTTCTTCTTTCAGCAGCCGGCGAGCCACGCGGTAAGGAAGTCGAAGATGTCCTGCACGGTGACGCCGTTGACGTGGTTGAAGTCGGCCTGGCAGGCGTCCGGGTTGTGAGCAACAACCCGGACGTTCTTATTCCGACGGCGGCGAGGCCGTGTGGAGCGGCAGAACTACACCAACTGCAGCCCGAAGTTGTCATTCTCGCCGGAGATGGGCGGCAGGGCGATGCCGTTGAATCACTTATTACCAACGCGTTCGGCAATATCGGCGAGCCGCCGACCCGCGCGGGAACCCCCAGCGAAGTCGTCGACGCCCGCTACGAATGGACCCGCGGCGGGCTGCAAGGCGTCGACTCGAACGGCGTCGAAAACACAAAGAACCCGTGAGCCGGCGTGGATGCGCAACGACGCTTCGGCCACGCGTACGAGTTCTTCTTCCTCAGCGCGTTCAACGCGACGCTTGGCCATGCGGCATGGTAGATGAGAAAACCGCCGTATGCGGCGTTGCATATTAAGTGACAAAGCGACGCGCACCCGGCGCGAGCGCATGGGTCGTGGTTTCCATTTGCCAATATTTCAGGCGCATTTCACGGCGGTCTCACCGCCGCCCACTACGTTGTGACGAAACAGGATCGTTTTTTTCCCGCCTCAAGCACAGGAGACCAACCATGACCATCGCCGCAAACCCATCCGAAACCGTATCGAGCCGCTTTGATGTGACGTGGATGTCGAGAGTGCAGTGGGCCTCGGTGACCGCGGGGACATTCGCGACGCTCGCGTGCTTCGTGGTCTCGGCGCTGCTGGCCCGAGCCGTGGGGATCGATTGGACGTTCCGCACGGCGGCGTCGAGCGGCGAGTCCGCCGGCGCCGTGATCTGGGGCGGCGTCGCGGGGCTCATCAGCTTTGCGATCGGCGGCTGGATGGCCGGCGGTGTCGCCAAGCGCGGCCCGGGCTGGCTGCAAGGCCTGACGGTCTGGGCCGTCGCTACGCCCATCCTCGTCTTCCTCCTCGGGGCCGGGCTCAGCCCGATGCTCGGCAAGACGGCGTCGATGGAGCCGGGCGTGGGCATGCAGCCCCAGTCCGAACGCAACCTGCAGACGCCCAGCGAGGTGGCGCGGATCACGCCCACCGACACGCCGACGACCAACGCCGCCCAGACCGCGGCGTGGTGGGGCCTGGCCTCGGTGTGCGCGGGCTTCATCGGCGCGGTCGGAGGCGGAGCCGCCGCGGGCGGCAGGCCGTCCTGAGCCGCCTCGTCACACGACGACGAAAAAGGGCGACCGCACGGCCGCCTTTTTTTGTTGCGTCGGCGCACGGCGGTGTCACGGAACGAGCATCGCCGCGAAGGCGTCCCACGCCGGCGTGCGGGCGACGTGCGTGGCAAAGAGCGAGAACGCGACCAGCGCGAAAAAGCACGCGCCGAGGACGCGGTCGAACGATCGGAGCATCGCGCAGCGGAGCGCCAGCAGCCCCGCCGCGACGAGCAGCATGCCGAAGAACGGCCCGAAGTGGTGCTCCCACGCGGTGCCGATGAAGAGGTTGCTGATCCGGTCGATACGGGCGATCGCGGCGTCGACCGCGGCGATGGTGGCCGTCAGCATGAGCGCGCGGTGCAGCGCCGGCTTCTTCCGCTTCCACACCGCCAGGCCCACGCACACGCCGAAGAACAGGATGCTCAAGAGCGGCACCGAGAGGAACTGCCGCGGCGGCATGTTCCAGATCATCGCCCCCGGCGGCATGGCGCGCATCGCGTAGACCGCCATGAACAGGCCGAGCACGAAGACGCACGCGGCGAGCGCCGCCCCGATCCGCCCGAACATCATGTGCGAGCGGTGCCGTTTGAGGGCGATCAGCCACGGCTGGAGCGTGAACAGCACGATCCACAGCGCCATCGCGACGCCGTGGGTGATGACCAGCAGCCTGATCGGCGGCGTGATCTCGCGGTCCGGGTACGCCCGCGCATGAAAATAAAACCGCTCGAACCCCCACAGCGTGAAGACGAGCAGCACCACCCCGGCGATCGGGTAAAACCAGCGGGCCACGCCCTTGTGCGCGGCGCGACGGGCCTTGATGGGTGCGGGCGCGGCGATGATGCTCATGCGGAGCCAAGCTCCAGTTGTGCAGAAGAATGACTGCCGAGTGCGCGGGGATGTTATGCCGAAGATCCCGGGCAGCGGCTGACTACGCGATTGCCTTCGGTTCGGTACATGGCGTCGCATGAACGAAAAACGGTGACCCTCGCGGGCCGCGGACAATCGTTGAAAGCGAATGGACACTACGCCGGTTGAACTCTTCGTGCAAAGAGATTCAGAACTGGGTAGCTGAAATCCGAGTTTTCGCTGGTGCGAGACCCAAGATGTGTGACAGGAATCGCAGCAGGCGTATGGATTAAAGATCCTGGAGCCCGTGCCAACCAACTGGGCCGGCCACGGCGATCCGTTTACAATACTGTCGTGTCTACCCCTCTTCTTCAAGCCGATGCCGATTCACTTCGCACGATGCCCAAACGGTTGATCAAGGCCGCACGCGCGGAGTTTGGGTTGCCGGGAGCAGGCGAAGGGTTGACATTTGCGTTAGAATCGCTCGATGGGCGAACGGCGTTTCTCATTGATGCGAACCGGCGGGGCAAGATCAAACTGACCAAATGCACGTATTTGGAACGTTATAGAGTGATCGATATCTTAGCAAGGCTGGACATCGACGGACCACCGCACACCAACCCGACTGCGATGCACCCGCCCTTGCCGATGCTCGCACCGTATAACGGGGCGAGTGTCCCCTGCCCACATTACCATTTCTTTGTCGAGGGGTACGAGGACCGATGGGCCGTGCCCGCGAGCGTAGTTGGTCTGAACGCAACCACTGACTTGGTGCTGGCCCTTCGTGAGTTCATGATTCATTGCGGCGTGCAAGAAGTGCCGACAATCCAGTATCCGATGCATTAGACCATGAGCAAGAGCATCAAATCTCTGATTGACGAGTACACCCGCTGGCTGCGGGATGGTATCTCCGTGGCTAAGGTGGGTAATGCTTACGAGGTCACGACGCCGTTTCTTGACCGTCACAACGACCATATCCAGATTTACGTGCGGCAGGAAGCCAATCGCACGCTGCTCTCCGACGATGGATACGTAATTTCCGATCTTCGACAGAGCGGCTGTACGCTGGATTCCGAGCACCGGAAGCGGTTGCTCGCGTCTGTCTTGAACGGCTTCGGCGTCCACCGCGACGGCGATGAACTGTTGGCCATTTCGCATAACGGCGACTTCCCGCAGCGCAAGCACGCGCTGATTCAAGCGATGCTGGCAGTGGGCGATCTCTTTGCGACGGCCCAAAGCCACGTCAAGAGCCTGTTCCTAGAGGACGTCGCCGCGTATTTGGAAAGCATCGGGGCCTCTGCGTTCCCTGACTTCCAGTTGGTTGGCAGAAGCGGTTTCCAGCATAAGTTTGATTTCGCACTCCCCAAGTCGAGCAAGGCGCCTGAGCGGTTGATCCGGGCTGTGAACCGTCCCAATAAGGACACGGCATTGCTCGTCATTGCGGCGTGGAATGACGTCAGGGCGAGCCGCGCCGTGGACTCGCAGATGTACACAATGCTCAATGACTCTGAGCACAAGGTGCCGGGCGAAGTGATCGACGCGTTGAAGCAATACGACATCGTGGCGGTGCCATGGAGTCAGCGCAGAGATCAGGAGGAGAAATTGGCGGCATAATGAGCCGCCGATGCCGAAGTTGTTTCCCACGATGTTTCTACTCAAGGTCTTTGGGTCGGAGATCAGCTGTTTACCCAGTCAACGAAAAAAGGCGATCCATCCAGGCCGCCTTTGCACTGCCAAATCGGGGCGAGAGGATTTCGCGTCGCTGCGCTCCGCGGCCCCTCGCTCCGCTCGGTGTGAACCTCCGACCTGAGCCGTCTCGCCGAGCCTCGACGGCGGTCGTCGGTTCATTCTCCCGCCACGGCTCAATGAAAAAAGGCGACCCTGACGGGCCGCCCTTTTTCATTGAATCGGGGTGAGAGGATTTGAACCTCCGACCTCTTCGTCCCGAACGAAGCGCGCTACCAAACTGCGCTACACCCCGGAAAACTCATTCAAACGCGGGGCCATCATAGCCCCGATCCTCGCGGTTGTCTCCAGCGGCACGCCGCGGAATGATCGGACCTCCCGCCGTCAGTTGAAATCCTTGGTGGCCGGCGGGAACGAGGGCTCCTTCGTGTAGACGTTGTCCTCGCGGGTGCCGGGGTCGCCGTCGGAGCCGGCCGAGTAGAAATACGGCGTGTTGCCGGGGCACAGCCCCTCGTCGGCGTCGCCCACCGCGTCCGACGGCACGGAGTCGGTCGGGGCGAAGGGGCGGAACGAGCGGGAGAAGTCGGCCTTGACCGAGCCGCCTTTGGAGGCGATTTCGACCTCCATGCTGTCGCGGTTTTCGATCATCATGCTCGTCGGCGAATAGTACTTCCCCGCCCCGCCGTCGTAGGCCGGGTGGACGAAGCGGATCGCACGCCCCCAGGCGTCGACGACCTGCCGGCCGGTGAAGGCGACGGGCGAAAGCGAGCCGCTGACGGTCTTGGTCTTGGAGTCCCAGCTCCAGCCGTAGCCGGTCGGTGTGGACTGTTGGACGAACTTGGCGTCGAGCCCCTTGAGCTGCTCGGCAAAGCCGTCGCGCTCCATCGCCAAGAGCAGCAGGGCGGTCGACGGCTGGGCCGGGTCGGCGGCGGCGCTGTACATCGCCGAGCTGGGCGCGACCGTGCGGCTCGCATACCGCCCGTCGATGATCGGGCAGACGGTGCTGGTCGCCGCGGCCGGGTCGAGCACGACCGACTTGGGCACGTTGCCGTCGAGGTGGGCCATATAGGAGGTCAGCATGGAGTCGAGCGTGCGCACGATCTCCTGCGAGGCGGTGGTCTTGCCGCTCTCGGTGACCCTGGAGGCGACGGCGATGCTGATCGCCACCAGGATCGCGATGATCAGGATCACGACCATCAGCTCGATCAGGGTAAAAGCCCGTGCCGCTCGGCTCGATCGCATGTGCTTGCCTCCTGCCGCCCTCCCCGTCGTTGGCGCTGGCGTGTGCTTCGGCCGTGCCGGTCAGAGGCCGATCCGCAAAGGCTAGGGGTGCTGGGCGCGTGCGTCCCGGCCGCCCCCGGCGGGCCGGCGTCCCCCTCCCCTATACGTGCTCGGCGTTGCGGGGATGCCCGCGCGGGCGCAAACCGGGCCCGAAGGGTGAGCCGTAAAGCCAAGAAGGGCAAGCACCTACACTCGTTGATCGTGGGACGGGCGTGGGGGGGTGGGGGGGGGCTGGAGCGCTGCCGTATGCCGCAGGAGCGTCGTGACGGGTCGAGGAGGGGGCGGGCGCCGGTCCGCGGCGTGTGGTTCGGCGCGGCGGCGCTGGCCGTCTCGGCGATCACCTTCGCCGAGCCCCTGCCGGGGCACGGCGGAGCGGGGGGTGCCGGAAAAGCGGGGGGGCGAGGGACGCGGGTCTTGGGCGGCTGGCAGCCCGCAGCGGCGGCCGGGCCGGCGGTCGTTCGGGGCGGGCGCGGCGTCGACGGGGGGGACGGGGGGGACGGCGGCCGCCCTCACGACGGTGAGGAGGAAGGCTCGGGGGCCCTGGCCCTCATGAACCCGGCCCCGGCGCTGAGCGTGGGGTCGTGGGTCCACGGCGAGCCGGTGGAGGCGATCGAGGAGGGGAAGGTCTACGCCGTGCTCTTCTGGGCGACGTGGAACCGCGCCTCGACGCGGGCGCTCGTCGAGCTGTCGGACTTGCAGAAGACCCGGCGGGAGGCCGGGCTGCGGGTGGTGGGCGTGAGCGTGCTTGAGCCGCGGGGCAAGGTCGCGGTCGAGTCGTACGTGCGGGCGGTGGCCGGCGACGACGGCTCGGGGCTCGACGCCTCGCTCGGCGTCGACGACAACACGCAGACCGACCGCGACTGGGTGTGGGCCTCGGGGTGGGAGCGGCGGGACCTGCCGGTGCTCTTCATCGTCGACCGGCAGAAGCGGGTCGCGTGGATCACCAACGACCCCGACCGCTTCGACGGCGTGATCGCCAAGGTGCTCGACGGCACGTTCGACGTCCACGCGCAGGAGGCGGAGGAGCGTGCGCACGCCGCGGAGCGCGACGCGGCGCTGCTGCGGATCCAGACGCTGCACCAGCGGTACGACGAAGCGGAGATGGCCGGCGACGACGCGCGGGCGCTGGCGTTTGCCGAAGAGATCCTGAAGCTGACGCCGGACGACGCGCCGATGGGCTTGGAACGGTACCGCGTGCTGCGGCGGATGGGCCGGGGCGCGGAGGCGGCGCAGGCCGCGGCGGCGCTGGTCAAGGGCATCGCCCGCAACGACGCCGAGGTGCTCAACGACCTGGGGTGGGAGCTGCTCGGCGCCGAGGACGAGACGACGCCGAGCGATGAGGCGAAGGCGACGGCCCTCACCGCCGCGGAGCGGGCCAACCTGCTCACCGGCGGGCGCGACGCGGCGATCCTCGACACCTTCGCGCGGGCGCTTGCCGAGAGCGGCAGGCTCGACGAGGCGATCGAGCACCAGCGCCGCGCGGTGGAAATGGCCGATGAGAGTGAGCGCGAGCTGCTCGAGATCACGCTGAAGAAGTATGAACACCAGCGTGAGAGCACAAAATAAGATGATGATCAGAGGTTGCTCACCGCGTCGCTTCGTCGCGCGAGATGCAGCGGACGGGCGGGATGGTGGCCATGGTGTGCAGCCCCGGCACGGTTGAGAGGAGCGGCCAGATCGCGTTGACGGTGATGGCGCAGGTGGCGACGTCGCCGTGGACGCCCCCCGCGAGGCGCAGGTCGAGCGCGGGCTCGCCGTCGATCACGACGCGGTCGTGCGGGTCGTCCTGCCCGATCGCGGCACGGAAATCCAGCTCGACGACGCACGCCGAACCGTCCCACCCTTTGGCGACCTGGCGGACGCCGGCGATCGAGCCGGTGGCGATGGGGCCGAGCGTGCAGGCGAGCGCCCGCTCGGCGCGGATCGGCTCGATCGACTCTTCCCAGCGGTCGATGCGGAGGCCGAGGTAGCGGGCGATGAAGTGCAGCGACTCGCCGAGCCCGACGTGGCGGAGCGTGCCGAGCGCGACGCGCTTCTGGAACTCGTCGTCGGTGAGCGTCGCGCCGATCTTCTGCTGGAAGGGGACGCGGCGGGTCGAGGCGTCCTGGACGCGGTAGACCCGCACGCGCTCGACGCTCCGGCAGACGGCGGTCGCGGCGACGGCCAGCGTGTCCATCACGAAGCCGGGGTTGACGCCGGTGCCCAGCAGGCGGGAGCCGTGGCGGAGGGCCAGCTCGTTCAGCTCGTCGGCGGCTTGCTGGTGCCGGAGCCACGGGTAGAGCAGCTCTTCGCAGGTGCTGACGACGGAGACGCCGGCCGAGAGGAGCTCGCGGAACGTCGGCACGCACTTGGCCAGGTCGGAGGAGGTGGAAACGATCGCGCAGTCGACGCCGCCGTTTCCCTCTCCATCGGCCCGCGCGTCGTCGAGGGCCTCGGCGACCGTGCCGCGCACGGGCACGGCGCAGTCGCCGGCCTCGCAGAGGGTGTTGAGCGGCTTGCCGTGCAGAGCGGCGTCGACGTCGACGGCGGCGACGATGCGGGCGACGCCGCGGCGGACGACGTCCGTCGCGATCATCTTGCCGAGCGGACCGAGACCGACCTGGATGAGATTGAGCATCGTGACGCGTTTCTTGGTGGCCCCGGTCTCCAGACCGGGGCGCGGGCGCAGGTGTTCAAGTTCTCCCACGCACCGATCTGGAGATCGGTGCCACCAAACCAGCATCGGCGCCGCCAAAGACAATCTACCGCCGCGGCATCCGGCTGGGGTAGCGGAGCATCTGGGCGATGGTGTTCTCGGTTTCGCTGATGACGGCGACGTTGGCCGCGTGGGCCTCGACCTCGCTGTCGGTCATCCAGGCGTAGTGCATGATGATGACCTTGTGCCCCGGCTTGACGAGGTGGGCCGCGGCCCCGTTGATCTCGATCGCCCCCGAGCCCGGCTCGCCGTAGATGACGTAGGTCTCCAGCCGCTCGCCGTTGTCGCAGTTGGCGATCTCGACGGCGTCGTTGGGGCGGATGCCGGTGGCCTCGAGGAGCTTGGCGTCGATGGTGATCGAGCCGACGTAGTCCGGCTTGGCCGCGGTCACGGTCGCCCGGTGGATCTTGGCAAAGAGCACTTTTCGCTGCATGACGGGGAATCATAGGCGCACGAGGCGTTTCGGTGCCCCTGTGAGCCCGGGCGTATTGCCTCGCTAGATCCCGCGTATTTCCGCGGGGCTGTCGCGCCCCGGCTCGCGCGCGTGCAATACTCCTGTATGCGGGTGATGGTGATCGGGGCGTCGCGGGACCGGGCGAAATACGGCAACAAGGCCGTGCGGGCGTTCCTCCGCCGGGGGGCGACCGTGCTGGCGGTGAATCCTTCGGTGGCCGCGAGCGGGGGCGAGATCGAAGGGGCGCCGTGTTATGGGTCGATCGCCGACGTGCCGGGGCCGATCGACCGGGCGACGGTCTACCTGCACGCGGCGGCCGGGGTCGAGGCGGTGCGCGAGCTGACCAAACGCGGCGACGTCGCCGAGGTGTGGCTGAACCCAGGGGCCGACGAGCCGGAGGTCGTCGCGGCGGCCCGGGCGGCCGGGCTCAATGTGATCCGGGCCTGCTCGATCATCGCGGTCGGCGAAGACCCGCACGCGATGTGAGGAAGATGTGGGTTTGTTCGTGGCACAGGCGTCTCGCCTGTGCGGGCTCGCTGGAGTCGAACGGCACAGGCGGGACGCCTGTGCCACGGAAAACGCAGGCCCTACCATCGGCGGTGAGTAAGCCCACGCCCCTGAGTGCCGCGGAGATCGACATCGCCTATTCGGCGGCCCAGTGCGTCGTGCGGACGCACGAGCGGCTGGCCGAGTTTCTGAAAGTCGGGCACACCCTGCCGCAGATCGACGCGTTTGTCGCCCGGACGCTCGAAGAGCTGTCGTGCCGTTCGTGTTTCCTCGGGTACCGCGTGGGGCGCAGCCCGGCCTTCCCCTCGCACGCGTGCCTGTCGGTCAATGAGTGCGTCGTCCACGGCACGGCCGGCTATTACGACAAGCCGATGAAGCCGGGGGACGTCCTCAAGATCGACATCGGCGTGTGGCACAAGGGGTTTATCGGCGACGCCGCGTGGACGTACGTCTTCAAGGAGATGTCGCCGGTCGTCAAGCGCCTCACCGACTGCGGCAAGGAGTCGCTCCGCCGCGGCGTCGAGAAGCTGCACCCCAAGAATGCGTACCTCGAATGGGCGCGCGAGGTGCAGACCGTGGTTGAGGGGCCGCAAGGCGGTGGCGGCACGGGGCTCGGCTACGGCTTTCATCTCGTGCGAGGGCTCGGCGGGCACGGGATCGGGCGCAAGCTGCACCTGCCGCCGTATATCTCCAACGTGGTGCCGAGCTTCCCCGGCGAGTGGCCCGAGGCGACGGTGAAATGCCAGCCGGGGATCGTCGTCGCGGTGGAGCCGATGATCGCGGTGGGGACGGGCCAGACGTTCCAGCAGGGGCACCAGTGGCCGGTCTTCACCAGAGACGGCTCGCTGAGTGTGCACTACGAGCACGACGTGCTGATCACGCCGGAGGGCCCGCGTGTGCTGACCGAGGGGCTGGAAAAGCTGCCGGACGTGGTGGGGTAAGAAAAGAGCATAAAGACGAACGCGGAGTACGCGGAGAAGAGCGGAGTTGCAGAGGTGAATCTCTGCGTCCTCCGCTGATCTCTGCGCACTCCGCGTTCGGTTTGAATGCGTTGATGGTGGGTTGAGTTACTCCGCCTTGCCGCTGGAAGAGTCGTAGATCCACTGGTCGCCGTGGCGGGGCCATTCGACGACCTCGCCGGCCTTGAAGAAGAGGCCGAGCTCGCGCTGCGCGGCCTCGGGGGAGTCCGAGCCGTGGATGAGGTTGAAGGAGTTGGAGACGCCGAAGTCGCCGCGGATCGTGCCCGGCTCGGCCTTTGAGCCGAAGGTCGCGCCCATCATCTTGCGGCAGATGCCGATCGCCCCGATGCCGCGGACCGCGAGGATGAGCACGGGGCTGGAGGTCATGAAGCGGGTCAGGCCGGGGTAGAAGGGCTTGTCCTTGTGCGCCTCGTAGTGCGTGGCGGCCGTCTCGGGGCTGATCTTGGTCAGCTTGCAGCCGACGATCTGCAGGCCCTTGTCCTCGAAGCGGGTGACGATCTTGCCCATGAGGCCGCGTTGCACGGCGTCGGGTTTCAGGATGATGAGCGTGGTTTCCATGCCGGCGATCTCCTTCGTCTTCGGTCGTTTTCGGGGTCCGTCTTGGGTGAACAAATAAGGGGACAAAGGATAGCCCGGATGTGAACCGTGGCACAGGCGTCCCGCCTGTGCTCATGCTGTGAAATGCGGGAAACGTGAGCCGGGGTGCCAAGGGGACGTCCCGGCGCGAACGCTTATTTGCTCCGGAGCGTCGGCCGGGGGAGTTGGTCCGCGATGGGAGAGTACTCGCGCCACGTGCGGATGGTGTGATACCGCGTGTACGGCATGTCGCACTCGGGGCAGACGCCCTCGTCGGCGTTGCCGGTGAGCGGGTAGTGGCACTTGAGGCAGACGAAGCCGCCGGCCGGAACGAGCAGGTGGCGCGCCGCTTTGCGATACCTGGCGCGAGCGAGCGGCCTGACGATCCCCATCGCGATGACGATGGCGATGAGCGTGCCGACGAGCGCGGCCCAGTTCCACTCGCCGCGGATCGCACTCATGATTACCCAGCCGATCAGGAGCCCGGCCGGTATGCCCCAGTTCATTCGTGCAAAGGACTCGCCCGGCAGCCGCGTGGGCCGTTTGGGCAGGTCTTCACTTGTGAAGAGTTCCGGTTGAGTCATGACGTTCTTGGGATTGTGGATAGTTCGCCGATGGTGGGGCCGCGCTCGGCTCGGGTAACTCGTCTTTCAACCCAGCATATTCGCGCCACACCCAGACGGTATGGTCTTGGCGGTACGGCGTGCCGCACTCGGGACAGACGCCTTCGTAGGCGTTGCCGGTGAGTGGGTAGTGGCATTTCAGACAGACGAAGCCGGCGTGGGGGATCAGCAGCGTACGGGCGGTGCGACGACGGAGCACAAGAACAACTGGGACTGCCAGAAGTAAACCAAGAACGCTGCCGAGGCAAGCCCCGCCAAACTCAACCGGATCGGGAGGTCGACCGAGTGCTAATCGAATAAGTGTTCGGCTGATGAGTATCCCAAAGATCACAAAGGCAAGCCACGGGTTTTCGCTACGCAGCGGCGTCGGCTTCTTCGGCAACTGATCCGATGTGAACGGCGTCGCCGTTTTCACAGCCCCAGCTTGGCCTTCTTCTCCGCCCATTCGCTCTGCTCGCGCTTGTTGTCCGAGTTCAGCGGCACGTCTTTCAACCCGCCCGGTGTTCCGGCCGCGGCTTGACGCAGCGCCTCGATCTCCAGCTTCGTCAGCCGCACCGATTCCAGCTCGTAATCGCGGAACGCCTCCATCGTGATCGGCACGATCGGCTGGAGCAAGGCGGCCATCGCCTCGGCGTACACGCGAATCTCCTCCTGCGCGTGCGGGTCGAGCCGGAGCGAGAGGAAGCGGAGCACGTTGTGCAGGTCGCACTTCCAGTACCACTGCGTGTAGGCACTGACTGGCAGAGCGATGCGAGCTAGTTCGCGGGAAACTCCGCGATTGATCATTTGTTCGTAATCGTCGTAAAGCGCCTCTGATTTCGCAAGATATTCGAGGAACTCCGCAGCTGTAACCGTTGAAAGCGGCGTGTCTCCACCCTGACGATTTGTCGTGCTTTGACCTCGGGCGGTCCGTTCCCATAGGGTCAACTGGTTCTTGTCGTCTTTGTTTTTTTCGAGTACCTCTTTTACATAATTGCGAGTAGGCCTGTAGAACTGATCGGGCATTACGGAATACCGCGCGGAGTATTCGTTGACGTTGGCCGTGCGGTGGCGGATCCACTGGCGTGCGACGAAGATCGGCATCGCGATGTGGAACTTAAACTCGAGCATCTCGAAGGGCGTGGTGTGCCGGTGGCGGAGGAGGTAGCGGATGAGGCCGCGGTCTTCGTGGACCTTTTTGGTGCCCTGGCCGTAGGAGACGCGGGCGGCCTGCACGATCGCGGCGTCGGCGGTCTGCCCCTCGGGCACGAGCCGCGGCATCGCGTCGACGAGGGCGACAAAGCCGTGCTCGTGGATGCGAACCTCGTGGCGGGCGCAGCCGCCCATCACGTCGAACGTCGGCGACTCGAAGGGGACGCGGGTGATGGCGATGGGTGGAGTGCTGGGGATGGTCATGGATAATTGAGGATAGAGGTCTTGGGTCTTGGGTCTTGGGTCAAGATCCGAGGATCAACAGTCAGCGTTCTTGAGAACTCTTATACGAGACGCGAGCGCCCCCCCCAGCGAGCGTGTGTCTTGCTACATTCCCAGTGCTTTATGAGCGAACGATGTCGCGGCGTGGAGCACGTCGCGGAGCTTGGCGACACCCGCCCCGCCGCCCTGGGCGGCGTCGGGTTTGCCGCCGCCCTTGCCGTCGCACGCCGCGCACGCCGCCTGCACCCACTGGCCGGCGCTGAGGCCGCGTTTGACCGTCCCCACCGGCACCTGGGCCATGATCGAAAGCCGGTCCGTCTCCGCGTCGGGGCTGATGAGCATCACCGCGGCCTTGGGGCACGCCGAGACCACCGCGCTCATCGCGGCCTGCAGCGCCTTGCGGTCCGCGCCCAGCTCGATCGACGCCACGACGATCTCGCGGAGGTTGGCCGCGGCCTCGTCGGCGATCGACCTCGCCAGCTGCGCCGCCGCCTGGGCACGCTGGCCCTCGGCCTGCTTCTGCTCGGCCTTGAGGCGTTCCTGGAGTTCGGCGACCACGCCGCGGATCTCGGCCTTGCGCACCGCCGGGAGGGTCGCCTGCTCCAGCTCCGCGTTGATCGCCTGCACCTCTTTGGCGAGCGCCTCGCCCTGCAGCAGTCCAGCGCCGGCCCGCTTGGCCCGGTCGAGCAGCGCGTCGCCCGCGGTGACGGCCGCGATGGCGACCGTGCCCGTCACCGCGACAATTCGGCGGATGCCCTTCGCCACGGCTTCTTCACCGATCAACGCGAACTCGTTGATCTCGCCGGTGCGCTGCACGTGTGTCCCGCCACAGAACTCGATCGATGCGGCTTCCCACTCGGGGTTCTTGGTGTTGTCGAGCAGGCCCTGCACCGGCACGCCGACGGAGACGACGCGGACGGGGTCGGGGTAGGTCTCGCCGAAGACGGCACGCACGCCGCGGATCGCGCGGGCGAGCATGAGCGGGGCCGGCTCGGCGTAGACCTGCTGGTCGGCGCGGACCTGCGCCCGCACGCCGTGCTCGATCGCGGCCAGTTCGTCGGCCGTGACGGCCTTGTTGTGCGAGAAGTCGAAGCGCAGCCGATCCGGCGCGACCAGCGAGCCCTTCTGGTCCGGCGCGGTATTCGCCGAAGGATCGCCCAGCACGTTGCGCAGAGCCAGGTTGAGCAGGTGCGTCGCGGTGTGATTGCTCGCGGTCGCGCTGCGGCGGCCGTGGTCGAGCTTGCACTGCACGTCGTCGCCGACGCGCAGCTCGCCGCGGTGCACGTGCCCGAAGTGGACGACGTACCCCGCGAAGGCCAGCACGGCCTCGACGCGGAACTCGCCCCCCTCGTGCTTGTCGCTGGCGGAGGAGCGGTTCTCGCGGGTGACGAAGAGGGTGCCGTGGTCGGCGACCTGGCCGCCCATCTCGGCGTAGAAGTTGGTCTTGTCGAGGATGACGCCGATCGGGCGTTTGCCGGCCAGGTCGGCCCGCGCGTGCTCGTCGAAGTTGTGCCCGTTCCAGATCGCCTTGACGGTCGCGCGGATGTCGCGGCCGTGGTACTTGTCCACGTCCTCCGTCGGCTTGACGTGCAGGTGCGGCAGCCGCGCCAGCGCATCGGGCGGGAGCGTCAGCGCCGCTTCGCCGCCTGCCGCGCCGAACTTGCCGCCCCCTCCCAAGCGGGCCTTTTCTTTGGCCTCGTCCATCAGGCGCTCGTAGCCCGTAATGTCCACACGCAGCCCGCGTTCGTCGGCCATCTGGAGGGTGAGGTCGATGGGGAAGCCGTAGGTGTCGTGGAGCTTGAAGGCGTCGTCGGCGAGGATGGGGGGGGGCGCCCCCCCCGGCTGCCCCGCCGCCGCGCTGCACGGCCTCGTCGAAGAGTTTCAGGCCACGGTCGAGCGTCTTGCCGAACGACTCTTCTTCTTCCAGGATGATCGCGGCGACGCGCTGCGGGTTCTTCTTCAGCTCGGGGAAGAAGCCGCCCATGTGCTCGACCACCGTGGGGACGAGCCCGGCGAAGAAGCCGGTCTTCGCACCGAGCACCTGCCGCCCGTAGCGCACGGCCCGACGCAGGATGCGGCGCAGCACGTACCCGCGCCCCTCGTTGCTCGGCACCGCCCCGTCGGTGATCGCGAACGTCAGCGTGCGGATGTGGTCCGCGATCACGCGGTAGGCCGTGTCGACGTTGCCGACGTCGGCCTTGCCGAGCTTGCCGCTGTACCCGTGCGGGGCGGCGGTCGCCTGCTCGATCGCCGCGAAGATCGGCGTGAAGACGTCGCTGTCGTAGTTGCTGCGCTTGCGCTGCAGGATGCTCGTGAGGCGTTCGAGCCCCATGCCGGTGTCGACGTGCTTGGCCGGCAGGACTTTCAGCGAGCCGTCGGCCTCGCGGTTGAACTGGATAAACACGTTGTTCCAGATCTCGATCACGTCCGGGTCCGACTGGTTCACCAGCTCCGGCACCACCCGCGGCGAGAGGCCCATCACCACCTGCCGATCGACATGGATCTCCGTGCACGGGCCGCACGGCCCCGTGTCGCCCATCTCCCAGAAGTTGTCCTTCATGTTGCCGGGGATGACCCGCTCGGGGGGCAGGTACTTCAGCCACAGCTCCTGCGTTTCGAGATCCGGCTCCAGCCCCGCTTCTTTGTTCCCGCCGAAGTACGTCGCGTACAGCGCATCCTCCGGCAGCTCGTACACGCGCGTCAGCAGTTCCCACGCCCACGCGACCGCTTCGGCTTTAAAATAATCACCGAAGGACCAGTTGCCGAGCATCTCGAAGAACGTGTGGTGGTACGTGTCCCGCCCGACATCGTCGAGGTCGTTGTGCTTGCCGCCGGCTCGGATGCACTTCTGGCTGTTGACCGCCCGCTTGAGCCCGTAGAGCGGGCTGCCCGGCTCGGCCTGCCCCAGAAAGAGCGGCTTGAACTGGTTCATCCCCGCGTTGGCGAAGAGCAGCGTCGGGTCCTCATGCGGGATCACCGGCGACGACGGGTAGAAGACGTGCTCCCGCCCCCCCGTCCCCTTGGCGCCCGCCTTGGCCCCCTTGCCGGCGAAGAACTCGATGAACGTCGAGCGGACCCGATCGACCGGCCAGTGCTGAGCGGAGGTGTGCGCGTGTGTCATAGTGATTGAGGACCGCAAAAAGAGGGGAAACGGTGGGGACGCCGCGTCGTGCGGCGGCGGGACGACATGGTAGCGGTCTTCGCCGATTCTCACCCCGCGCGCCCCTCGACCGCCGGACGAGCCCTCTGCCGGACGATCCCCTGTTTCTTGGAGCCGGTAACTCGCCTGTGGCTCGGATTAAGCCGATAGACTGCCTGCGGGGCCCCGCCCGCGGCACTCCTGTTCCTCAATCCTTCAGAACCGAGCAGCACCCCATGCGGCATTTCGACCTCTGCGTCATCGGCTCCGGTCCCAGCGGCTACAAGGCGGCGATCCAGGCCGCCAAGCTCGGCCGGAGCGTCTGCGTCGTCGAGAAGATGCAGTTCGTCGGCGGCGTCGCGATCAACACCGGCACCATCCCCTCCAAGGCGCTCCGCGAGGCCGTCCTCGACCTGATCGGGGCCAAGAAGTCCGCCGCGACGACCTTCCTGACCCTCGACAGGCAGACCCGCCTGGTGACGCTGATGGAGTCGTGCGCCCGCGTCATCAAGGCCGAGGTGGACGTCGTCCGCCGTCACCTGGCGGCCAACGGCGTCGAGCTGCTCCAAGGCCGCGCCTCGCTGGGGGACCAGAAGAGCGTCTTCGTCCGCGGCCCGCACTCGGCCGAGACGGTCATGGCCGACTACATCCTCATCGCCACCGGCACCACGCCGGCACGCCCCGCGACCATCCCCTTCGACGGCGAGAAGATCATTACCTCCGACGAGGTGATGAACCTCGGCTCGCTCCCCTCCACCATGATGATCGTCGGCGGCGGCGTCATCGGCACCGAGTACGCCTCGATGCTCCAGGCCCTCGGCGTCCGCGTCACGCTCATCGAGGGAAGAAACCGGCTGATGGAGTTTGTCGACGCCGAGATCGGCGAGGCGCTGCAGTACCACCTCCGCCAGGCCGGCGCGACGCTCCGGCTGGGCGAGAAGGTCGTCTCGATCAAGCGCGTGCAGCCCCCGCCCGGCGCGCGGGCCGAGGGAGACCTGGTCGAGGCCACCCTGGAGAGCGGCAAGACCCTCCGCGCCGACTGCCTGATGTACGCGGTCGGGCGGCAGGGCGCGACCGAGACGCTCAACCTCGAGGCGGCCGGGCTGGCCGCGGACGATCGGGGGCGGATCAAGGTGGACGAGCACTACCGCACGGAGGTCGAGAACATTTACGCCGCCGGCGACGTGATCGGGTTCCCGGCGCTCGCCTCGACGAGCATGGAGCAGGGGCGGCTCGCCGCGTGCCACATGTTCGGGCAGTACGTCGAGAGCGTGCCGGAGCTGTTCCCCTACGGCATCTACTCGATCCCCGAGATCTCGATGGTCGGCTGGACGGAAGAACGCCTCACCGCGGCCGGCGTGCCGTATGAGGCCGGCGTCGCCCACTACAAAGAGACCGCCCGCGGCCAGCTCCTCGGCGACGAGATCGGGATGCTCAAGATGCTCATCCACCAGGAGACGCACACGGTGCTCGGCGTCCACGTCATCGGCACCAACGCGACGGAGATCATCCACATCGGCCAGGCCGTCATGGCCTACAAGGGCACGGCCGAGTACTTCGTCAACACCGTCTTCAACTACCCAACGCTCGCCGAGTGCTACAAGGTCGCGGCCTTCAACGGCCTGAACAAGATCCGCAGCGTCTGAGCCGTGGCAGCTCCGTGGTCGTTCCGTGGTAGCTCGGCACTCCGAGCCGAGCGCGGGCATACTTGTTCAAGTGCGCCCACGCACCGCTCGGAGAGCGGTGCCACCAAAGGCCGATGACGCTACGCTTTAAGCCCGTGTCCGCCGCCGAGCCCGCACAGACCGACCACGCCTCCCCCGCGATCGAGTTCCGCGGGGTCTCGTACACCTACGCCGGGCAGGATTCGCCCACGCGGGCGCTGGAGAACGTCTCCCTCTCGATCGCCCGTGGCGAACGCCTCGGCATCCTCGGCCCCAACGGCGGCGGCAAGAGCACGCTCCTCAAAATCGCCCTCGGCCTGCTCACCGGCTACGCCGGGCAGGTCAGCGTCCTGGGCATGAGCCCGCAGGAGGCACGCCGCCGGAGCGTCATCGGGTACGTCCCGCAGCGGGCGGATATCGAGCGGGCGCTCCCGATGAGCGTGCGCGAGGCCGTCGCCCTCGGTGCGGCGTGGCGATTCGCGCCCTGGCGCAAAATCCCCGCCGACGTCCGCGAGCGCGTCGACCGGATGCTCGCCCTCGTCGGTGCCGCGCCGTTCGCCGATCGGCCCATCGGCAAGCTCTCCGGCGGGCAGCTCCAGCGGGCGATGATCGCGCGGGCCCTGGCCAGCGGGGCGCAGATCCTGGCGATGGACGAGCCGCTCGTCGGCATCGACGCCGCGGGGCAGCGGCTCTTCGCCGAACTGCTCGACACGATTCATCGCTCGCTCGGCCTGACGATCCTCGTCATCACGCACGACCTCCGCGCGATCGCCGCGGGCTCGGACCGTGTCGCCTGCCTGGCCCGGCGGCTGCACAGCCATATGAGCCCCGAGGGGCTGACGCCGCAGGTCTTGGCCGAGCTGTTCAGCCACGATGTCGCGGGGCTGATGGGCCCGCTCAAGGGCGTCCACCTGCACGCGCACGGCCCCGACGAGCCGTGCCCGATGCACGAGCCGCCGCATACGCCGTCTCCGCGTCAATCTGATGTGGGGTCATCGGTGAAGGGAGGCGGCGATGCCGTGGGTTGAACGCCTCACCGATCCGGCGCTGCTCTCGTTCTACCTGCACGCGCTCGTCGGCGGCAGCGCCGTCGTGCTCATGTGCGCCGTGCTCAGCCCGCTGGTCGTGGTCAAGCGCCTCGGCTTTGTCGGCCAGGGCGTGAGCCACGCGGCCTTCGGCGGCGTGGGGATCGCGGCGGTCCTCGCCGCGGCGGGGCTCTTTGCGCCCGGCGGCTGGCAGGAGTGGGGGGTGATCGCCGTCTTCTGCCTCGCGGCGGCCCTGGGCATGGCCTCGGTGAGCGATAAGCGCAGCGTGCCAGTGGACACGGCGATCGGGCTGGTCCTCGTCGGCGCGATGGCGCTGGGGGCGGTGCTGGTGCAGTCGAGCGAGCAGCTCGCGGTCGCATGGGGCAACCGCCCGCCGCCCGCGCGGTGGGAGGCGGTGCTGTTTGGTTCGATTTTGGCAGTGGGGCAGAGCGAGGCGGTCGCGGCATGGAGCGCCGGCGTCGGCGTGGTCGCCGCGTTGTGGTGGTGCCGGCGGCCGATGCTCTTCTGGGCGCTCGACGACGAGTCGGCCAGCGCCTTCGGCGTGCCGACCGGGAAGATGCGCGTGCTCCTGCTGGTGCTGCTGGCGGTCGCCGTCGTGACGGCGATGAAGCTGGCCGGCGTCATCCTCGCCACGGCGCTGCTGGTCATCCCCGGGGCGACGGCCCTGCGCCTCACCGACCGCTTCGACCGCTGCGTGCTGCTCTCGTGCGTCTGCTCGCTCGTCTCGCTGGTGCTCGGGCTGGTGCTGAGCATCGTGATGGGGTGGCAGGCGGGGCCGAGCATCGTGCTGATGATGCTGGCGATCTTCGCGGCGGTGACGGCGACGGCGAAGCTCGGGGCGTACAGGCGTCAGGCGTCGGGCGTCGGGCGTCCGTAGCTGGAGCGCTTTCAGCGAGTCGACCGCGGATCGTTCATGCCTCTTGATCGGTCATGACACCGACGCCTGACGACAGACGCCCGACGCCTCTCATACGCTTGCGCATCAACTCACTGGAGAAATCCCCCATGCGAGCCGAAACCATCCTCGCGGAACTCAACCGCCTGCGCAAGGACCTCGACGAGGACAAGTCCGACATCGAGTGGCTGGCCTTGCACCACGCGTTCTGCTTCATCTCGTTCAAGATGAACGATTTTCAGAAGTACGTCGACGAAGCGGCGAGCCGCGGCGAGTTCGACGAGTACGAAAGATGACCGATCGCGGGCCGCGCGCTACGGCGTGATGTGCGGGAGCAACCCGGCATCGACATCGACTTCGTAAATGCCCCGCTTGGCGATCATGGGGAACGGCCGGTCGATCCGGCGGACCCGGTCGAGTGTCCACGCCAGAAAGCCTTCTTCGTGTGTTGCGGCGCACGCCGTGGCCAGTTCATTCGTCCGCCACCGGTGTGCTTCAACAACACGTACGATCGCGACGGCGAGGGCCTCCGCATCGGTGTCGCCATCGCCGTGTAAAAAGCGTGTGTTTTCGACAATAAGCAGATGTTCGATCGGGAGTACGGCGGGTTTCCACCGGCGGATCTCAAGGCGTTTAACGCCCTGGGCAATACGTGTGCCGTTGGGTGCGACGATGGAAAGAGCAGGTATACGCATCGTGATGATTCTCGGGGAGCTGTTTTCCACGTCTCTGTCGAGTTATCCACCAAAAAACGCGGCGGAAGAAAAATTCTGGCTTTTACCGAGACTTTGTGCGATACTAGACGTAGATACATCATGCGGGAAGGTCGTGCGAGCCGGGCCGAGATCAACGCCCGCTCACGGCTGAAACGCGTGACGACCGGCTCGGACCGTTGTGCGCATGACGCGCCTCCTGCGGCCGGGTTCGGGCGATGTGCCGCGGGTGACGGCCCGCGGGGGAAGAGTCCGGCGGCGGCCAGACAGCGGCCGTGACGGCTGGGTGGGCTTCTCGAAAGGAGGTGATCCAGTGTTGATCAATGGCTGTATTCGAGGGCTAAGCCGCTAAGACGGCGTCCCGACGGGAGCGCCGAATGGCGTGGCCCTCCGCTTCAAAACAAAGCACAACCGCCGGTTCCCACGTTGGACCGGCGGTTGTTGTTAATACAAGCCATAATGATTGAAACAGCACATGCATCAGCGGATGAACATCCATCTCCACCACCAGCTCTCGTCCCGGTGCGCGGTTGGTCCTAGTTGTTGTAGAAGTTGTCGAATGTTTCGCCGTTGAGCCCTGAGACTTCACTCCCGGAAAAGTCGATGCCGTGGAGTCCGGCGCGGGTCCAGCGATAATATCCGTAAAGAACTTCAGGGGTTTCCAGCACCGGAGGCGGTGATTCAAAGCCCGGATCAGGGACGTAGACAATTTTGGTTGCAACAGCCGTGCCTTCCGGCTTTTGGGGAAGCCATCCCTTGTTCGCATCTCGCGTAGCCCGGTAGGAAACCGAACCGTCAAAGAACAGAAGCGGCTGCTTCGCAAATGAGTATGCAAAGAATATTTCTTTGCTTTCATGCCGTTGTTGGCTGTCCATCATCGCCACTTTTCCTGAAGGAAAAGTCACTTCATCGATACGACGTTTTCCAAACGCAACTTTATATAGAGAATACAGATCATGTGCTCCTCCAGCTTGCCCCTTTGCTCCTTGTTTATATGCCGACCATTCTCGTTCGCCCCATGTAGAAAGCGAGTACGCCGCTGCCGCCGGAACCAGCTGGTAGCTCGAGCTGAAAGGCATCCATTCCGCGTTTTCCGAGTTGATGCTCTTCTGGGGTTTATAGTTCCACAAATCCCGGCTCAACGGTCTGTCGGACCATTCAAGCCGGGCTCTGTCTTCGGGACATACGGCAAGCGGCTCTAAAGCCCTCTCCGACAGATAGCCGCGCACGGCCAGATGCTCGTACCGCTCGGCGACAGAAGGGCTCGACTTGCCGGAGATGTCCGCGTTGACAAACGTCGGTACGCCTTTTTCCAGGATTCCGGAAGCACTTATAATACCTTGTACTTGCTCGACCAACTGTGGATGTTCTCTCTGTGGCCCAAAGCCGCTGGGAACACTGCCGTGCAGAGCGCCCACACGCTCTCTCCAGTCGTTCGCGTACGAGAACTGCGCCCGGCCAAACTGCTGAAGATTTGCTTTGCACACGCTGGTTCGTCCGGCCTGACGCGCCTTGCCCACAGCCGGCAGCAAGAGAGAGATAAGCAGTGCGATGATCGCAATGACGACCAGGAGTTCGATCAGTGAAAAGGCTCGGCGAAGGATATACATTCGAAACACTCCACAAAGGCGAACGTGCCCGGCACTTGCATCCAGAACGGACGAAAGAGCCGTTTCCAACGGAAGAAGCCGGCAGGCCGTCTCTCGACGGCCGGCCGGTCAGAAGTGAGGAACGCTCAACAGCCGGCAAGCCAGGCGGTGAGGAAGTCGAAGATGTCCTGAACGGTCACGCCGTTGACGCCGTTGAAATCGGCCGACGAGTTTCCCCCGAGCCAGGCGGTGAGGAAGTCGAAGATGTCTTGAACGGTCACGCCATTGACGCCGTTGAAGTCGGCGGCGCACGGGGCGAGGGAAATTTCGAAAGTGGTGATATATTCAAAGCCAGTCGACGGCGAATCACTTACTCGAACGAAATATGTTCCGGCCGTAAGATGCAGTTCCAGAACAGCTATCTGGTCGGTCTCGTCATCGCCCTGATGACAAGCTATAAGCACGCCGCCGTTGCTTGGGCAATCGTCAAAGACGCCCATCGTCGGCCTCAGAACGCTGTCCTGAAAACCGAATGTGCTTACTCTGCGGTTGTAGTTTTTCAAAATATAGTTGCCACCGTTCGGAATAGTCACCGAATACCAGATATCAGGGTCGGTGCTGGGGTGAAAGAGTCCGGAGCCGATCCCGCAAATCTCAGGAACGCCGCCGGCTGTCGGCGTGGCGAAGTTCATAACTGACTCTCGCGAGCCGGGCACGGAGACCGGGAGGGCGATGTCGCACTCATCCGGGACAAGATCGAAGCTCGGTAGCAGACGCTGCGGCTCACCGAATACAACCGGTGATGTATTGCCCAGCAGCACCTTGATCGGCTGTCCGGCGATGATCGGAACCTTCTGATAAGTCTCACCGCTGGTGCACGCAGGAGTCGGGCCGCAGCCCGCGGCGTAGGCCCATGCTGCCTCTTGACCGCCTTTTTCATTCAGTCCAAGATACCCGGTCCACGACGGAGTATATGTGAACCAGACACCGGCAAACAACGAACCACAGCTTGTGGCTTCATTGGTCGCCACAAGATTGTCCATGAATGCGCCGTTGTAAGGAAACGAAACAGAATCAAGGCTGACCGCACCAGCGCAGGTGTCGTTCGCCGGAACCAGCGCCGGAATGAAATCAAATGTTAGGTCATAGGTCGTTGACGGCCCCGGAGGCAAGCTGGTGGCTGCAAAATCTAAATCGTTGGTGACAAGAATATATATAGTTTCCCCGGCCGCCATGCCGTATTCCGGGTTAAGCCGTGAATCGAGGGAAATATAGGGATCAAAGATGTGACTGCCGAGAGGAACAACGCCGTTTGCTCCGTCGCAACTCGATGTAACTAAGAAAGCCGTACCGGGCGTTTCGGGAAACAAGTATGGGTTGGGATCTGTGAATGTGAAATAGCCAGGTTCGGTTGAAGTATACTTATACCAAATTCCATGGCCGTAGGTCAGTGAAGCTCCGAAGGCTGCAACCAAGTCCACCAAATCGCCTGTCGCCATCGAGGCATCGACGACCTCGGAATAGGCGTTGTAGGCAGGCGACTGGATATCGCTGCTGAGGTCGTGCGCATTGGCGCAGAGATCATTCGAGGGAACGCCCGCGAGGGCGGCTCCGCTTGCGGCCAGCACCAACGCGGCTGCAGAACGTGCCGAGCGACTCGACAAGGCACAGTGCGACTGACGATAACCGTACAAATTCCTCATTGCCTGAACTCCTCAAAGAAGTGGCTTATGGGCGGGGCATGCCAGAACGGCCTGCTCCTCCGGGTTTCCTCTCTTCAAGATACACTCATCTTTGCGTTCGGCGAGGATTTTGAGAAAATTGTCGCAATTTTTTAATCTTTGCGGCCTTTTTGAGCTATACTCAGTAAAGAAGGCCGAGTTTTTAGCCGTCGTGAGTTCTACTACCATGTCCACCATGGCCAACGCCGAGTCCATGCTTGAGCTCCCCGTCGCCCAGGCCGCGGAAGCTCTCCCCGCGCGTGGCTCGGTCGGCGAGCCGTCGGCGATGTCGTTCGAGCAGACGGCGGTGTTCGTGCTCGGTACGCTGCAGCGGGCGCTGGCCGACATGCTCGCCGCGGCTCCGAGCGAGATCCGCAAGGCGGTCGATGTCGGGCGCGTCTTCGGCGTCAACAGCCCGCTGGGCTGGCAGATCTACCGCATTGCGAACGCCAAGAACCCGCTCGCCGCGGGCACGCACGTGCCGGCTCGGACGTCGATGAAGAAGCTGCTGACCTCGGCGGCACGCCGGCGGGTGCCGTCGGAGATCATCGAGCGCGTCTCCGAGGCCTTTGACGCGTTCGAGCACTTTGTCGAGACCAGCGCGGGCGACCGCGAAGAAGTCGAGGCGATGCTCAACGCGTTCCTGCCGGAGGAGCGCTACAGGCAGGACTTGGCGAACCGTGAGGCCGCATTCAAGGCCAACAGCAAAGTCCGCGGGATCGCCAACGAAGTCGACATCACGGCGTCGTTTTATTTTCCGTCGAAGGATAAAACCGCCGTCGATCGCGCGGTGCTCGACGCCTCGCTCGGAGGCCGCCGTTCTCGGCCGGACGTGCCGATCATTCTTGGGAGCGGCGATTTCAGACCGAACTCCGAGCGGCCGCTGTCGCTCGACGGGCAGCCATTTGATGGGGCGCTCGGAAGCCTTCTTCCGCAGTTCTCAACCACGCCGTTGCCAGGGTTGAAAACTCAGCAGATTGGCGGCACAACCTATTACTGCATCGAGGGGCATGATGTCGGCCTGCGTTCGGCGGCGGATATCGTGAGCGCCGAGTACCACCCCAAAATGCTCCCCAAATACAGGCCCAAGGATTCGTGGGGGTATTGCGGCCCGAGCTGCAGAGGGATTTCACCCGCCAAGCATTTCACGCTCGATGCCTTTGTCCATCGCGACGTATACCCCGGTGTTGTGCCCGAACTGAGGGTGTATGACACGCTCGCGCGGGGCGAGGTCGTCAGGTTCGATGACCCGGACCGTCGGATTGATCTTCTGAAGACGCACGACGTCATTCGGCCGCTCCCGTCGAAGCTGGCCGCGCTGGGCCTGCCGCACGCGCCGCGGTACGTCGAGATGCTCGAATACGTCTACAAGACGCTCGGCCTCGACCCGGCCGAGTTCCGCGGCTACCGGCTGGACGTCGAGTACCCGATCTACGGCGCGCAGTACCGCATGGGCTTCCTCGTGCCCGAGCCGCCGCAAACGTAAAGAACCGGCAAAGTGCGGCTGTCGCCTATCCTGTGTGGCTTGGCCGCGCCGATCATCGACATCCTCGTGCTCTTTAACCGATCGTCCGGCCGCGGCAGGGCCGAGCGCGCCGCACGGCACCTGCTCGAGTGGTTCGACGCCTCGCTGTACCGCGTGACGATGTTCGCCGTGGGGCCGGGCTGCGACGAGGTGGCGCTGCGCGAGCAGGCGAAGGCGGCAGGCCTGGTCGTGATCGTCGGCGGCGACGGCACCGTCCACCACAGCCTGCGCGACCTCGTCGGCCTGCGCACGCCGATCTACGCCGTCCCGATGGGCACCGAGAACCTCTTCGCCCGCGAGTTCGGCATGACGCGCGAGCCGGCGTCGCTGCACGCGGCCCTCGGCGTGCGCACGCACGAAAATAGAAACGGGGCGCAAGACGACGAATGGATCGGCGTCGTCGAGCATTGCGACGTCGGCTACTGCAACGGCCGTCCGTTTGCGCTGATGGTCTCGGCCGGGTTCGACGCGCACGTCGTCGAGCGCGTCGCCCGGAGCCGAACGTCGTCGATCAGCAGGCTCGCCTATGTCCTCCGCGGCGTCGAAGAGCTCGCCGAGTTCCGCACGCCGCGCTTCACCGTCACCGCCGATGGTCAACCGCTCGTGGATGATCGGTCGGGCATCGTGCTGGTCGCCAACAGCCGCCAGTACGCCGCGCGGCTCGACCCCGCGCGCTGCGCCGACATGACCGACGGCCTGCTCGACGTGATATTCATCCCCTTCTCGTCCAGGCTCGGCATGGTCCGGCGGACCGGGCAGATGATGCTCGGGGCTCATCTCCGCGACGCCGGCTTTGTGCGCACCAGGGCCAGGGCCGTGCGTATCGAATCGTCGCGCGACGGGCGCACGCATGACGGCGGCAATGAGGGCGTGGTCTACCAGGTCGACGGCGAGCTGTGCCCGCCCGGCGAGCGAACGCCGCTGGAGATCCGCGTGGAGGCGGGCGTGCTGCCCGTCCTCTCGCCCCGGGCGGCGGCGCGGGCCGCCCGCGGCCAAGTGGGAAACCCGCCCCAGTTTCACGGCTCTTTCTCCGGTTGACCGCCCCGACTCAGCGTCCCGGGGTTCACCTTTGCTGGGGCGGCGCACTACGATCCTGCATGAAGATCGTCGTCAACGGCCAGGAACGCCAGGTCGCCGACGAGGCGAGCGTCGCCGACCTCGTCGAGTCGCTCAAGCTCTCGTCGGCCGCGTGCGCGGTGGAGGTCAACCAGCGGCTTGTCACCAAACGCGACCACGCCCGGCACGCCCTCCGCGAGGGGGACCGCGTCGAGGTCGTCACGCTCGTCGGGGGCGGATGATCCAGGTCTTTCGTGGCACAGGCCTCCCGCCGGTGCATGATCGCCGGAGTCAACCGGCACGGGCGCGACGCCTGTCTCTCACAACCCGGCCCGAACATCAGGTCTTCGCGAGCAGTACACACGACATGGCCGAAACGCTGAAATCTCTTTTCCCAGAGCCCGTTCTCTCCGAGCTGGTGATCGGCGAGCGCCGGTTCACCTCCCGCCTCATCCTCGGCACGGGCAAGTACGCCGACCACGCGCAGATGCGCGACGCCCTCGACGCCAGCGGCTGCCAGGTTGTCACCGTCGCCGTGCGGCGCGAACGGCTCATCAACGAGAAGGGCCAGAGCCTCCTGTCGTTCATCGACACCCAGCGGTACACCATCCTGCCCAACACCGCCGGGTGCTTCTCCGCAGACGACGCGGTGCGCGTCGCCCGCCTCGGCCGCGAGATCCTCGAACAGCTCAATAACCCCGGCGCCTCGTGGGTCAAGCTCGAAGTGCTCGGCGACCGCAAGACCCTCCTGCCCGACCCCGTCGGCACGGTCGAGGCGACGCGGCAGCTCGTGGCCGACGGGTTCCAGGTCCTCGCGTACACCTCCGACGACCCGATCGCGGCCCTTCGCATCAAGGAGGCCGGGGCGAGCTGCGTCATGCCGGCCGGCTCGCCGATCGGCTCCGGCCAGGGCGTGCTCAACCGCAACAACATCGTCCTCTGCCTCGAACTGCTCAAGCAGGGCGACCCGGGCTTTCCCGTCATTGTTGATGCCGGGGTGGGCGGGGGGTCGGACGTCGCGGTCGCGATGGAGCTGGGCGCCGACGCGGTGCTGCTCAACACGGCCGTCGCGCACGCCAGGGACCCGGTGCTCATGGCCAGCGCCATGCGGCACGCGTGCCTGGCGGGGCGGCAGTCGTACCTCGCGGGGCGGATCCCCCGGCGGCTGTACGCCTCGGCGTCGTCGCCGTGGGAGGGTGTGATCTCGTATATCCCTGGTGAATAGGCGAGCCGGCCGTCCGTGCTCGCGCCCGCAACTTCTCCGGTTATCGAGGAGCCGTCATGTCGAAGAAGAAAGGTGAAGCCAAGCTGGCCGAAACGCTCGCCCCGATCTTTCTGCTCATCGTCGCCGTGTTGATCGTCGGCGCGGTCGTGCTGTTCGTGTTTATGTGAGCGGGGCGGACATCACGACGCGGCGGTCACCGCGGCATGCTGATGCCGGCCGGCTCGAAGACCTTCACTTCATCGGTGCGGAGGTTCCAGCGCAACCTCCTGGCGACGATGGGTGTCGGTTGCTTGGCGTTGCTCATGCTCACGCGGTTGTCGCCGGTCGCCTCGGCGATGATGATGTCCGTCGGCGCGTCGTAGAAGAGCCGATCGGCCGTGAGGGATGTGCCGCCCTGCTGCGTGTAGATGCTGCCGAGAGCCTCGACCGAGCGGAGCGAGGCGGCGTGCCCGTCCCCGGCCGAGCCGTTTTCCGCGTCCGCGCCGATGCCAGTCTTGGCGTCGACGATCGTCGCCCGCAGCCGACTGCACGTGAGCCGCACGGCCGGCTCGTCGCCGAGGGGTTTGTTGATGAGCTCGACCTCGTCCTGCAGGTCGAGGACGCCGGTGCCGCGCGCGAAGAGCGCCGAGCCCGCCCAGACGAACTTCGACGTGCCGCTGGGCCCGCGGGAGGCGTTGCTGCCTGCGCCCGCGTCCGAGCCTCCCGCCGCGAGGACGGACTGTGTGCCGCGTGCTCGGCCGTCTGTCGATTCGAGGCGTTCGAGTTCGGCCTCGTCGCGTCGGTCGACGATCACCGCGCGCCCGGCCGCGGGCACGCTGACGGTGCCCGTCTCGTCGTCGGCGATGATCCGCGGCCCTTCCAGGTAGAACAGCTGCACCAGCCGCTTCGTCTCTGCCGAGCGGTCCCCGCCGTCCTGTGGCACCGGCGTCTCGCCTGTGCCATTTGCAGAACCAGCAGCGCCGACTTCGTACCGGCGTGACTCGACGTGCGCGTTGACGCCGCCCTCTTCTTCCAGGACCGAGCCGACGGCCTCGATCCGCTTCACACGCCGATCGTCCCCCGCCGCATGATCGGTCTTCGCCGGCGTCGCAAGATCAACGTACACCCGCTCGGCGACCATCGTATCGACGGCCAGTCCGCCGTCCCATGACTCGACGTGCGCATCGCCCGAGCAGTCCAGCCGTCCGGTCGCGTCGTCGTACGACATCGACTTGGTCCACGTCGCGACGGCGGTCCGGCCCGCCGAAGAGGAATCGGCGTCTTCTCGCCGGTCCATCTCGAATCGCCCCGGGCCGAAGACGAACAGCTCGGCGCCGTCCTCGCCTCTCTGCTCGCCGCGGAGCGAGATCTCGTCGCCGAAGATCCGCGCGCCGTCCTTTTCGAGCATCGCCGGCGAGCCGAAGACGTCGGCCGTGTTCTTCGCCGCGTGCGCGACGACGCGCTGCGCCGTCACCACCGAGCCGTCGGATCGCTCGATGCGTGCGGCGGTTGTGCCGTCTTCGCTGCCCAGCACTTCCGCTCGGCTGACGCTCACCTTGCCCCGCGGGTCGCGCGTCAGTTCGGCTTCGAGCGTCTGGCCCGTCACCACGTCGCCGTCCTTGCCCGTCGAGACGTTCCCCTGCGCCCACACGAACGCCGGCGTCGTCTCGGCCCTGCCCCGCGCGTCGTCGATCGTCGCAAACTCGACCTCGAGCCGATCCGCCCGCATCTCGCCGGCCGAAACGAGCGGCGAGGATCCGGTGAATGTCGCGTCCGCTGCCTCAACGGCCTCGGCGAGCGCGACGGCGTCGCCCTCGACAGTCAGCTTGGCCAGCCGCGACGGCGTCCGCGCGCCCTCGTGCTCGAAGTCCACGCGCACCGTCTCGCCGGCGATCGACGAGCGCTCGTCGCGCGCCAGCACGCGCCCGGCGAACTCGGCCCACTCGATCCCGTCGCCGACCCACCCCTTGCGCGTGCGCAGCGCAAAGTCCGCGTGCTCACGCCACGTCACGCGCTTGTCCATCGGCGCGGCCTTGGCTTCTTCCCGCTCCGCGGCCGTCAGCACCCACGGCCCGCCGCTCGCCGCACCTGGTGATCGTTCCGCGCGTTCGCCGGTCGTCGCCAGCTCGCCGGCACCCTCGGCGTGCCCGACGCCCGTGCCGAGGTTGACCCAGAGCGCGTCGAACGTCCCCCGCGCCGTCCCCGGCCACTCGACCCACGCCTTCATCGCCGCGCGGTCCCTCTCGCCGCCGAGCAGGGCGAGCGTGCGCGTCGTCGCGTGGTAGTCGAGCGTGTCGCACTCGGCCCAGCCCCCGGTGGCGCTCTCGGTGATGAGCACCGGCTCGTCATGCTCGGCGATCCACCGCACCGCGAGGTGGTTGGCCACGCCGTCCGCCTCGGCGAGGTCCGTCGGCGTCTGCGCCGGATCGATCGAGACGACCTCCAGCACGCCGGACCACGTCAGGTGGATCGGCAGCGCCGGATCATTCACCCGCGGCTCGGGCCGATCGGCCCCCGCAACAGTCGTGTCTTCAGTCGCGTCCTCGCTCGTCGATGCAAACGGCTTGATCGACCACAGCGACGACGCGAAGACCGAGCCCTCGATCGTCCCCACATCCATCACCGATTCGAACCCCGTCGGCTCGTACAGCCGATACGGCTCGGCCACATGCTCGCCCGCGGCGTGGGCCGATCCGGCGATCTCCCGTGGCGCAGGCCTCCCGCCTGTGCGCGGCTCGACATTCATCGCCGCCATCGGCCAACACGTCTCCACGACGGCCAGCGATTGCGCATCCACCCTCGCCGGCTCATACAGCGCATACGCCGCCGGTCGCTCCTCCATCGCCGCCACCAGCGAGTGCGGCGTCGGCTTGCCGGCGCGTTCGTCCTCGCCGGTCCGCCCCGCCGACCGCCGCTCGATCCGCCGCGGCGTGTCGTCCGTTTCCGCGAGCTTCTTGCCGAAGGCGTCCGCCGGCAGCTTGCCGTCGACCGTCCGCATCAGCACACGCATCACGTCGGCGCTCAGCGTCACGCTCCCCCGCTCGACACGCACCTCATCAATAAAAACCGCCTGGTACAACTGCTCCTGCGGCTTGTGGGCCTCGGCCAACTCCCGCTCATGCCGCCGACGCTTGCGGCGTTCACGCGGCGTCTCGGTCCCCCCGGCCTCCACCGACTCGCTCGGCGTTTGCACATCACCACTCGCCGTCTCAATCGCGTCGGTCTCGGTGTCTTCAACCTCGGCGTCTTCAACATCACCCGCTTCGGCCGTCGTCAACGCCGTATCGGCGTCTTCGTCGCCGCGCTGCCGCGCGTCTTCGGCCTCCTCGCGCGCCTTGGGGTAGACCCACACGTCGCCGTCCGACTCGAACCGCGCGTACTCGAGCGACTGCTTGCTTTGGTTGAAGCGTGCCGTCAGCCCGGTCCACTCGGCCTTCACCGCCGTCGTCTCGACGCGCACGTGGTCCGGCGTCGTCAGCTCGCTCAAGAGCATGTCGAACGAGAGCGAATCGGTCACCGCCATCAGCCCCGGCACGTCCGTCTCCGGGTCGATCACCGCCGCCCGCCCGTTCCCGCCGTCCTCTTCCGAAAAGAGCTTGATGACCACCGCCTCGCGGAGCACGCCCGACTCCGGGGCCTGCTGCAGCGACGGCGTCTTCAGCGTCGCCTGCTCGGCGCGGATGTACACCGTCCGCCCGTCCTTCGTATACAGCCACACACGCGGCTGGATCAGGTCGATCCACCCGCCGGGTTGCGGCTCAAACCGCTCCCACTCCAGATGAGCCGCGATGCGATTCGGGTCGTCCTTGGCGTACAACTCGGCACGCCCCTTCTGCCCGTTCTGCAGCGACTCGGTCACGTCGGTGACGTCGACGACCTCGTCGCCGCCCGGCGCGGCGGGGTTCTCGTCATCAAACCCGAAGGGCGGCGTCGACGGCGCACTCCCCGAGCCCGATTTCGACGACACCGCCACCACGATCACCACGCCCGCGGTCACGAGCGCCACCGCCGCGGCAATGAGCAGACCGGCCGTCCGTGCAGATGTACCCGACTTCATTGGGCTCATCGTAGTGTCGTTGGTGATCCAGTGAGACGGGGCGTGCCGCCCCGTCGACCACTTTTCCCCACCGCGTTTATCCGCCCAACGGCTCCCCCGTCTGGTGGTGCCGCCGCTGGTACCGCGCGACCGCCTCGGCCCACACCCCCTTGGCCGAGAGGATGTGCTCGATCGCCTCGCGCACCGCCCCGCGCCCGCCCGCCGCCCTGGTGACGTGGGCCGCGCACCGCACGACCCGCTCGTCGGCGTCGCCCACCGCGATCGGGTAGCCCACCCGGCTCATCGCCGAGAGGTCCGGCAGGTCGTCGCCGACGTACGCGACGCGCTCGGGCGGCACGCCCAGCCGCCTGAGCATCGGCTCCAGCGACGCCCACTTGTCCCCCGAGCCCTGCACGACCTCGCCGATGCGCAGCTCGGCTGCGCGGTGCTGCACGACCCGTCCGGTGCGGCCGGTGATGATCGCCGATTTGAGCCCGGCGTTCTGCCACACGCGCAGGCCCAGCCCGTCGCGGACGTTGAAGCGTTTGAACTCGACGCCGTCGTCATTGAGGAAGATGGAGCCGTCGGTGAGGACGCCGTCGACGTCCATGACGAGCATCTCGATGGTCTTCGGGTCGACGTGCTTCATGGGATGGTCTGGCTTGTCGTGGCACAGGCGTCCCGCCTGTGCATGATCGCTGGAGTCAACCGCACAGGCGGGACGCCTGTGCCACAAAGGAAATACATCATCCCTCAATTAACCTCATCGCGATCAAGTCCTGCACATCCAGCAGGCCGACGGGCCTGCCCTCATCGTCGACGACCGGCACCTCGTCGCGGCGGTGCTCCCGCACCAGCCGGACGGCGTCACGCACCAGCGCCGCCGCCGGCAGGGTCGTCGGGGCCTTGGTCATCAGCTCGCGCACCGGCCGCTTGAGGAAGCCCACCGCCTCTTGGGCCGGCTTGCCCCCGTCGGCCTTGAGCAGCAGCCTTCGCACGTCGGCGTCGGTGAGGATGCCCGAGAGCTTCCCGCTCGCCCGGTCGACCAGCAGCAGCGCGCCCGGCCTGCGCACGCCCGGCAGCTCCGCCGCCGCCAGCGCCTCGCCCAGCGGCAGCGCGTCGTCGATCGGTTTCAAATCCTTCCCGACCGAGAAGCGCAACAGCGACGTGACCGGCCGGAGGAGCCCGCCCAGCGACCCGCCGGGGTGCCGCTTGGCGAACTCTTCGTTCGTCAGCTTCCGCCGCATCGCCGCGGCCACCGCCAACGCGTCCCCCAGCGCCAGCGTCGCCGTCGTCGACGCCGTCGGCGCCGGCGAGACCCATCCGCCCCCGGCCCCCTCGTCGCCCGCATGCCCGAACGCGCCGTCGTCGACCTCGCCGATCGCCAGCGCCACGGTCGCGAGGCGTTCGAGCGACGAGCCGTGCTGGGATTGGGTACCCCGGCTCTCCGAGCCGGAGCCGGGGTGGGGCGAGCCCCGCGTGATGCTCACGATCGGCAAGCCGTCTTGTTTGAGGATCGAGGCGAGGGTGACGACCTCGTCGGTCTCGCCGGAGTAGGAGAGGGCGATGCAGACGTCGCTGGGGCGGAACCGTCCGAGGTCGCCGTGGGCCGCCTCGGCCGGGTGGACAAAGTGCGACGGGATCGCCAGCGACGCCAGTGTCGCCGAGATCTTCTGCCCGATGATCCCCGACTTGCCCAGCCCGGTGACGAGCACCGTCCCCCCGGCGTCGGCGCACCCGACGACGATCCCCACCGCCGCGTGGAACGCCGCGCCCTCCGGCCCGTTGAGCCGCTCCGCCACGCCGTGGATCGCCGCGGCCTCGGCGTGCAGCAGCCGCTGCGCCGCCGCCCGCTCGGCCCGGTCCGCGGCCGGGCTGTGGCAACCCGCGGGCGGCGCATCGCCAAACGGCGAGGTATGCGGCGACGGCGCTCGGGCGGATTCAAACGTGTGCGGCTTGGTGCTCATAAGACGACAGGCAGGGACGGCTCGCCGATGGGGGGCAACCGAGGGCAAGGCCGGGGCGGAGGGTACAACAGCATAGACTTTCCCTCATGGCGACCACGGAATACCACGTTCGGCTCGACGCCTTCGAGGGGCCGCTCGACCTGCTCCTCTTCCTCATCCGCAAGGCCGAGGTCGACATCACCGACATCCCCATCGCCACGATCACCGAGCAATACCTCGAATACCTGTCCCCCAGCCACGGCATGGGTGGGGGGGTGGAGCATATCGACATCGAGACGGCCGGCGAGTTCCTCGTCATGGCCGCCACGCTCATGGAGATCAAGTCCCGCATGATCGCCCCCCCATCCCCCTCCCCCGCGGGTGAGGACGGGGAAGGCGCAGGCAGGGGGAACGCCATGAACACAGCGGACGGGAGCGGCGGGGCGGGGGGGGACCCCCGCGCCGAGCTGGTGCGCCAGCTCCTCGAATACAAGCGCTACCGCGACGCGACCACGCGGCTCGGGGCCCTCAAATCCGAATGGGAGCAGCGCTACCCCTCCGCCCCGCACGCCATGATCGCCCCGGCCAAGCCGGAAGACGCCGAGGAAGAACCCGACGACACGCCGCTCGAGCTCGACGACGTGTCGCTGGTGGACCTGGTGGAGGCGTTCGGGCGGATCATGGAGGCCGTGGATTTCTCGCGGGTGGGCGAGCACCACGTGCTGCTGGACGAGACGCCGGTGGAGGAGCACGCCGACGCGATCGTGGCCAACCTCGCCGCGCTCGACGCGCAGTGGCGTACGGCGATGGAAGAAGGCCGCGACCCCGCCGCGGCCCTCGCCGAGACGCCCGGCGTCGTCGACGGCAAGCTCACCTTCGCCTCCGTCTTCGTCGGCAAGAACCGGGCCGAGATGATCGGGCTCTTCCTGGCGATGCTCGAGCTCGTCAAGCAGCGCCGCATTGCTTTTACGCACGCCGAGGTGCCCGATGGTGAAAAAGGCGAGCTGCTGCTGTCGCTGGTCGAATCCGAAGAAGAACTCGCGGTGAATCCTGAGTCGCCGGCGTAAGTTCGCCTGTTTTTACCACAGAGGCACAGAGCACACAGAGGCCACAGAGAAAGACACTTAAGCCTTGTTGAACACGAAGATCATGAAGACTCGAAGAGAACTATTTTTTGTATTTCTTCGAGACCTCCGTGGCCTTCGTGTTCAAATAGTTATTTCTTTGTCTTCCTCTGTGATCTCGGTGTCCTCTGTGCCTCTATGGTCAATCAAGGCGTAGAAAACCAAAGCGCGGAAGAAACCCAAGACAGGCTCAGTTCGCCCGTGCCTGGGCCTGCTCCTGGGCCTCGACCTTGGTCTGCAGCAGCACCAGCGCGGTCTGGAGCTGCAGGTCGACGCCGTCGGTGATGAGCTTGTCGGGGTCGACCGGCTCGGCGCCGGTGTCGACGACGGCCCCGGTCTCGTCGATCGTCACCACGTCGGCGTCCTGCCGCAGCTTGAGCGCCTCGGAGACCTGCTCGGGGAGCATCTGCACGCTCAGGTGCGGGTCGACGCCCCAGACGGCCTGGCCCGGCCGGCGGTGCAGGGCGCGCCCGTCCGGCAGGTAGTAGTACTGCGTCGTCAGCTTCATCATCGTCGTCGGCGACAGGCCCCAGACGTTCTGCACGGAGCCCTTGCCGAACGAGCGCTCGCCCAGCAGCAAGATGTCGATGTCGCCCTTGTCGGCGTAGTGCCGAAGAGCCCCCGAGACGATCTCCGAGGCCGACGCCGAGCCCTCGTTGATGAGCACCGTCACGGGGATGTTGTCGATGTGGACGCCGCCGCGCTCCACGCCGCGCACGTCCGGCGGCATGGTGCCCGCCGTCGAAACAATCGTCCCCTTGTCGACGAACGTGCTCGCCACCTTGACGGCCTGGTCGAGCAGCCCGCCCGGGTTGAAGCGCAGGTCGAAGATCAAGCCGCGCAGGCCCTTGTCCTGCATCTGCTTGAGGGCGGCGTGCAGCTCGTCGGTCGTGCTGTCGGTGAACTGCGACAACCGCACATACCCGATCTTGTGCTCGTGGTCGACGAACCAGTCCCACTGGTCGTCGCTGGCGCCGGTCTTCCGCCACCCCTTGACGCTCACGATCGGGATCACCGCCCGCACCAGGTTGAACTCGATGTCACGCGGCTCGGCGTCATCGCCGTCCTTGCGCTCCATCGTCAGCGTCACCTCGGTGTTCTCCGGCCCGGTGATCAGGTCCACCGCCTGGTTGAGCGACAGCCCGACCGCCGACTGCCCGTTGATCTTCTTGATGAGGTCCCCCGCCTTGATCCCGGCCCGCTGCGCCGGCGTCCCCTCGATCGGCGTGATGACCTTGATCATCTGCGTCTCGTCGTCCATCTGGATCTGCACGCCGATGCCCTTGAACTGCCCCTCGGTCATGCGGCGGAACCGCTCGACCTCGTCGGGCCAGATGATCGCCGAGAACTCATCCAGTGTCGCCATCGCGCCGTTGCCGAACTCGTGCAGGATCGCCTCCCGCGGGAAGCCCACGCTCTGCGCGTTGACCGCCTGCGCGTCCTCGATGAACTGCTGCAGCGACATGAATCCGAGCTGCGGCGAGGGCGTCGACTCGATCTTCGCCGCCTGCTGGTTCAGGAAGTCCAGCATCTTCTGCTTCTTCGCCTCGTCCTTCAGGCCGGGGAAGGCGTTCTCCAGGTCGCTGGTGGTGACCATCACGCGCAGGCTCTCGATGCCGCCGGTGAGCAGGCGCTTGAGCACGTCGTGCTGCGCCTGGTCGCGCTGGTCCGCCGGCGCGTTGGAGTCGATGTGCTTCATCGCCGACTGCGTGACGGCCTTCATCACGGCGCTTGCGTCCACGCCCTTGAGCCGGTCGTGGTAGTCTTCGCCCAGCCCGTTATACGGCGGGAGCGGCGACTTCTCCTCCTTCAGCCGCTCGTCGTTGCGCAGCTTCCAGAACGCCTCCGGCACGTACATCCGCATCATCGCCAGCCGGTCGCCCAGCCGCCGCACGTCCGGCTTGTACTTCCCGCTCTCTTCCAGCAGCAGGTGCAGCCGCACGAACAGCTCGTTGGCGAGGAACCAGTCCTCGTTCTTCTCGGCCACATGGGCCGCGGCGTCGGCCTTGGTGATCAGTTCCTGGATCCGCGGCTCGGCCATGAAGGTGTCGCGGTCGGCCTTGGCCGTCACCATAAACCGCTCGACCGCCAGCTTCAGCGATTCGCTCAGCGACTCCGGGTCGTCCCCCTTGGTGAGCTGGTCGGCGAGCTTCTGCTCCACCTCGTCGAGCTTCTTCTGACGCTGCTCCTCGCGCTTGTCGAAGGCTTCTTCCAGCGATTTGTACGAGGCCTTGAGCGAGCCGAAATCCGCCGGCGGGTGCTCGGCCAGCTTCGTGATGAGCTGGCGCAGGTCGTCTTCCTGGTCGCTGCGGGCGTCGGTCCACACGCGGTTCGACACGTCCGCCAGGCTCAGCGTCTGCGTCGATGCGGCCTCGGTCATCACGCCCTGGGCGTCGTCGGCCCAGGCGCCCGGCGCAGACCAGCCCAGCCCCAACGCGCCCGCGGCCAAAACGGCCGCCGCTGTCCAACGACGCACAACATTCACACCCATGTCGACTCCTCTCGATGTGGCTCGCTTCACCGGTTCAGTTCCTCCGCTCAGCGGTCTGATGCACTGTACCCATCCGACGGTTCCCGCATGACTGCCGCACGCCGCCGCGTCCCTCCACACTCCCCCCTTGTGTAAGGGGCGGAGGTGTGAGGACCAGGCGGTCACGGCCCGCACGGCGTTATCCCGCCGTATCGCAGGCATCGGCTCACGGCGAAGACGTCATCATCCATGAAACCCTCTGGACGCCCGACCGTCCCCCAGGCCGTCGCACAACCCCCCCCGACGCGTCAGACGCCCCCGCGGGCATCCCATAGGTTCCATACCGGCTCTGCCCCCTGATGGTTTCGGTCGGCGTCCTCTCTTGAGACGATATTTGTACGGCCGAGGTTCGCCGGGCGTGCAAGTTATCCGGCTGTGCGCCCGTTCCTGGTCCTCCCCCGGACCTGCCACGCGGCGATCCCCGCCAGCAGCAGCGCCGCCGCCGAGGCGAGGATGAGCATCGCGACCTCGTCCTGCTTCTCACCCACCACGCCGTGGTGAGCCATGAGCAGCCCGGCCAAGCCGCAGATCGGCCCGACGGTGTACCCGATGCCGATGAGCGCCTCGTGCATCCCGCCGGCGTCGACCTCGGCGGAGCCGGCCTCCATTGCGTAATACAGCGCGCCGGTGTAGATCGTCCCGACGCCGACGCCGAAGAGCGCCAGCCCGGCGATCATGAGCGCACGCCCGGCGGGTGTCGGTCCGAGCGTGGGCGCCAGCACCGCCGCGGCGAAGCCGCCCAGCAGCACGACGCCGCCGATGATGGGCATCGCCCACGTGCCGTGCCAGCCGCGGCGGCGGTCGAGCACAAAGAATGTCAGGAGGCGCGGCCCCATCCACGCGGCGGCGAGGCCCGTCTTCCACGCGGTGTCGAGCCCCAGCGCATCGATCGCCGAGGGGAAGTAGGGCGTGAGCGCCGCGCTGAGGATGAACGCCGCGGGGAGCAGCAGGCGGAAGACGATGAGCAGGTCTTTGTAGATCGGCGGGCACCCCCCCGGCCCGCCGTGCTCGGACGTCGGGCCGTGCTTGCCGGGGTAGCGCGGGAAGGTGCTCCACGTCAGCGCGAGCCCGACGACGTGGATCGCGGCCATCGCGCCCAGGATGCCGACCGAGTGGTGCTTGAGGAACGGCCCCATCGCGAGCATGCCGAAGACGACCGATGACGACCACGAGATGTTGAACTTGCCGGTGGCCGCCTGCAGTTCGTGCCCGCCGCGTCCGCCCGAGCCGAACGATTCGACGATGGGCCAGTGGATACCGGACAGGAAGCCGTAGACCCCGACGGCGACCCAGATCACCCACGAGCCGCCCGGCAGCAGGCCGACGCGCTCCGACGCGAGCACCGGCAACGCCGACATCAGCCCCATGAGGAACATGACCACCAGCAGCACCGCGAGCGGCGAGAGGGCGGTCGAACGCCGTCCGGCGTACCGCACGATCGGGCCCGCGGCGAGCGCGCCGGGGATGTACGCAAGCCCCCACACCACGGCGAGCGCGAAGTTGCTCCACTTGCCGAAGGCGTAGAGCTGCTGGGCCAGCGCAAACACGCCGGAGTACATCACGGCACTGCCGACCGAGCTGAGGAAGGTGAGCGTGACAACGGCCCAGATCGGGGTCGGCACGGACAGCGAGCGGGAAGGTGCGGTCATAAACGCGGCGGGAAACAGAAGTGGAGCGGCGGATGGGCGGCGGGGCGCGGTTTGTCAGCCGCGGCGGATTGCCAACGGGCGGCAGCGATCGTAGCATCTGGCCGCATTTGTTGGAGCGTTGTGCCCGTAGCTCAATTGGATAGAGCGCTGCCCTCCGAAGGCAGAGGTTGCAGGTTCGACTCCTGCCGGGCACGTTGGAAGGGCGTAAGGCGTCGGGCGTGGGGCGTGGGGCGTGGGGCGTGGGGCGTGGGGCGTCTGTCGCTCAAGCAATCGGCATTCGGGATCAGGCATTCGGCATTCGCAGAGCTGTTTTTTTCGAGTGCCGAGTCCCGAATGCCCAATGCCGTCTTGGGCAGTCATGACACCGACGCCCCACGCCCTACGCCTCACGCCTGTCTTTCTCTCCCCAGCACCTCCCGGTACACCCCTTCGACCGTCCGCACGTGCCCCGGGTAGGACTGGAGCGTGCTGATCGCATGGACCTCTTTGGCCGAGGGGAGCGTGGCCTCGCCGGTGACGACGCGGGTGATGCAGCGGGCCAGCTCGTCGGGGCGGCCGCCAGCAAAGAGCAGGCCGTTGCCGGGTTGATCGTCCTTGGGCTCGACGATCCAGTCGACCGGGCCGCCGAGTCGGGAACTGATGACGAACTTGCCCGCGTGCAGGTTCTCCAGCAAGACCAGCGGCGAGTTCTCCAGCCAGATATGCGGCAGGATCCCCACGTCGTACTCGCCACCCGTCGCGATGAGCTGCACCAGGTCAAACCCGCCCCACACGCTGACCTCGGGGAAACGGCTCAGGCGTTTGCGGAAGGCCGCGTCCCACCCCTGCGCACGGATCAGGAACGAGCACCGCCTGCGCACGTCCGGCGCAAGCAGCGGCAGCGCCTGCGTGAGCACCTCCAGCCCCTTGTTGGGGCGCGTCGTGCCGAGGAAGGCGAAACGCAGCGGGCGCGTCGCGCTTGCGCCGCCGTTCTCCCACGGCCGCTTGTCGTAATACGGCGATCGCCGCGCCCGCCGGTTGATCTGGTCGAAGTGCGGCTGGCCCAGCAGCACACGCCGCGTCCGCGATTCCTCCACGCCCATCGAGACGTGGACCCTCCGCAGGTAGTCGCTCGGCGGGATGACCATGGAGGCGTGGTTGAGCGCTTCGACGCCGGCGTGGCGGCGCGTGCCGTAGTTGTTGAGGACGAGAAGGTGCTTGTCGCGGTTGGCGAGGATGCGCTCGTTCTGGTCGATCGGCGAGGCGTCGAAGGGCAAGGGCTCTTCGCCGGGCTTCAAGGTGTAGTCATGCACAATCTCGGCCGGGTCATCGGGTGACGGCGCTGCGACGTGTTCGAACCCCAGCGGCGCTTCCGGGTCGGCCAGCACGCCCGAGTTCTGGATTGGTTGTTCGTAGCGAGCGATGAGTTTGCCGCGCGTCCAGTTGGTCAGCGTGGGTTTGAGGCCGTAGATCATCTTGCGGACGACGTCGGCCGGGTAGAGGCCCAGCAGGTATTCGAGCGACTGCCCGATGGCCCGCGTGCGCTTGGTCTTCTCGGCGTGCCGATCGGGCAGGCAGCCGACGCAGCGCCTGCCGCCGTCGTAGTCCTCGCAGACCTGGCGCTCGTGATATAACAGGTCCACCTGCGGGCAGACGTACCAATAGTTATGCGGCGTCACCACCACCCGGCGCCCCGAAGCCTCGATCGCGCCGATCAGGTCGAGCGAGAACCCTTCGAGGCTGTGGATGTGGACGACCTGCGCGCCCACCTCGTCGAGCCATTTGAGCACGAGGGCCGTCTCGTCCGGCGAGGCGACCTCGCGCTCGACGCGGTAGAAGTTGAACGCGCCGGGGGCGATATTGGGCGAGTTGCGGATCTCCCAGCAGCTCACGCCGGCCCAGTCTTCGCGCTTGGCGACGTGCGGCCCGCGCGGCCAGAGGCGGTAGGTCATCCCGGCGGCGAGGTAGGACACGCGGTGCCCGGCGAGGACCAGCCCCCGGGCCAGCTCGGAGGCGCTGAGGTTGTAGCCGCTGCCCTCTTTGCCCTGGGCGCTGAGACGCGCCCACCCGATGAGCGCGATGGTGAGCGGCCGATCGGTCTTGGGCCACGGGGGAGGTGTGTGGGGGGGAAAGGGGGGGGCGGATGGGGAGCCGTCGTGCGTCATGAGCGGGGCCCAGAGGCTAGGCGGCTTTGGCGTCTTCTTCTTTGACGAGCAGCTCGTCGAGCGTGGGCATGGGGCGGACGACGGCCTGGGCGATGCGCACGCCGTCGAGGACCGCGCCGAAGAGGCCCATGGTGAGCAGCACCGACGAGCAGGCGATAAGGAGCAGCGCGATGAGGCGTGCCGCGCCGTCGCCGGCCGAGCCGCTCATGAGCGCGACGGCGTCGCCGAGCGCGCCGATCGCCGCGGCGAGGGCGAGCGCGGCGAGCGTCTGCCGGTCGACGCGCCCGCTGCGGATGACCAGGCTCCGCGCCACGAGCACGCGGGCGACGGGGCGCATGCCGATCGCGATGGCGACGACGAGCAGGGCCATGAGCAGGCGGGTGAGCTGGATCTGCTCGTCGGGCAGCCACGCGCCCGCCCCCCCTCTGCCCCCCGCCCCGCCGCCGCCGATACTCCACGCGCCGCCCGCGCCGCGGAGGAAGCTGCCGTGCCCGCTGAGCCAGGCGGCCTCGCCGAGCCGCCAGAGCCGGGCGACGGCCCACATCAGCGGCAGGTACGCGCACGCCGCACCGAGCCCGGCGAGGGTGAAGCCGCGGGGGATGCGCTTGTGCGGGCGGATGAGGCCGAGGGCCGCGACGCCGGAGATCGCCAGCGCGACGAGCGTGGGGACGCGGAGGTCGGGGCGCAAGACGCTGACGCCGAGGAGGGAGAGGGCGTCGGCGAGCTGCGGCCCCCACATGAACAGGGCGGCGGCAAGAGCCGCACCCGGCCAGAGGATGAGGCACGCCGCGACGGACCAGCGGCGGCGGATCGGCGTCAGCTCGCGTGCGTGCGGGTCGATCTTGGCCAGGAGGGTGGCGCGGATGAGCG
>CAZZDW010000013.1:0-53060 GCA_964652945.1 uncultured Phycisphaeraceae bacterium | reverse complement strand
CCGCTCCCCCCGCTCCCCCCGCCGCGCGGCTTGACCTCCACCTCGACGGCCGAGGCGTTGCGGGCGGACGAAACAGCACTATTCGATGACGAACCGGTCGATGATGAACCGCGGGCCATGAGGACCCTCCTTTCTGCTTGCCGTGCGTGGCCTCCAAGCTTGGATTTCTCTGTCTGACGCCTCGTATGCCCACACCCTCGCTTGCGCTTCGGGCTCGTCAAGGCATAAGGACTCGGACAAAGAAACAAGCCGGCGGGCGCACGAGCGCCGAGCGCTTAGGCGGGCTCCGGCGGATCCTTCCGCCGAGAAACGGCCCGAGCCGGGGGCGGCGCTGGTCGCGTGCCCGGCCGACGTGAAGGTATCGGACTCGGCTTCGCTTGTCAATGTTTGGTATACGATTGTGGATAACTTTCCGAACACGATCGATCAAGGTATATTGCTCGCGACGACAGCTCGATAGAGACACCGCATGGCGACGACCTGCCCGACATGCAAGGCCGCGATCCCCGGCGAGAAGCTCAATCTGAAAGAGGGCGTGGGATACTGCGACAGCTGCCAGAAACTTTGGCGGCTGATCGATCTGGCCGAATCGGTCGAACTGGGCACGGTGAACATCAACGAGCCGCCGGGCGGGTGCCGAGCGGATGTGTGGGGGAGCCGGGCCACGTTCACCGCGTCGCTGCGGTCGGTCGGCGGCGTGCTGCTGCCGCTCGGGTTCGGGCTCTTCTGGAACGGCATCGTCTCGATCTTCCTGTTGAATGTGATCGGCGCGACGTGGCAACTCGTCTGGGGGCCCTTGCCGGCGTGGTTTCCGACCATGAGCTCCTCAAACGGCAACCAGATGGGCAACACGGTCGGCGAGATCATCTTTCTGTGGATCTTCCTGACGCCGTTTCTGCTGATCGGCGCGGGCATGTTCGCCGTCGTGCTCCTCAACGCCTTCGGCGGCATCCGTGTCACCATTGACGCCGGCGAGGGCGCCGTCTTCACCGGCGTCGGCTCGATCGGCTACCGCCGCCGGTTCAACGCCAACGCCGTCCACGCCATCCGGGTCGGGAAGTCGGATGTGGAAGTCAACAACCAACACCGACCCGAGATCATGATCGAGACCGACCGGACCATCCGCTTCGGCACCATGCTGCGGGAAGACCGGCGGAACTGGCTCGCGGCCGCACTCAAACAGGCGCTCGTCGTGACAAAGTAAGTGCGTGCGGTTGACGCTGATGCGCATGGGTGTTGCGCGGCACTGCGGCGCGAAAGCCGACGGGGCGGCACGCCCGTCTCACGGCCTTCCGTTCCTATGCTCTGGCCCCGCCGTATGTTGGGTGGGTAGTTCGGCAACTGGCAGGAAAAGGACGAGGCGTATGGCCGTGACGACCGACGTGCAGATCAACCCGCTCCGCGAGCTGTGCGAGCAGTACCGGGCGATCGAGAAGGGCATCCGCCTCGGCGGCGGGCCCAAGGCGATCGACCGCCAGCACGAAAAGGGCCGCCTCACCGCCCGCGAACGCATCGACCGTCTGCTCGACGCGCCCGCCTCGACCAACGCGGGGGGCGGGGGCGGCTTTTTCGAAATCGGCCTGTGGTCGGCGTGGAGCATGTACACCGAGCACGGCGGGGCGCCGGCGGCCGGGGTCGTCACGGGCGTCGGCCGCGTGCACGGGCGCGAGTGCATGATCATCGCCAACGACGCGACGGTGAAGGCCGGGGCGTTCTTCCCGATGACGTGCAAGAAGATCATCCGCGCCCAGACGGTCGCGATGATGGCGAGGCTGCCGCTCATCTACCTCGTCGACTCGGCCGGCGTGTTCCTGCCGTTGCAGGAGGACGTCTTCCCGGACACGGACGATTTCGGGCGGATCTTCCGCAACAACGCCGTCATCTCGGCGATGGGCGTGCCGCAGGTCGCGGCGATCATGGGCTACTGCGTCGCCGGCGGGGGTTACCTGCCCGTCCTCTGCGACACGCTGCTCATGACCGAGGGGAGCGGCCTGTATCTCGCCGGGCCGGCGCTGGTCAAGGCGGCGATCGGGCAGAGCGTGACGGACGAAGAGCTCGGCGGCGCGTCCATGCACGCCGCGATCTCGGGGACGATCGATTTCAAGGAAAAAGACGACGAGGCGTGCATCGAGCGGCTGCGCAGCCTGATGGCGAAGTATCCTGCGTCCGATGCCGACCATCGTAATGCAATGGGTGTGGCCCGTTTGCAAGCATGGACTTGGCGTGATCCACATCAAACATGGGGTGGTTTCTTTGACGAAGCTGCTCGTCGCTTGGCCGTGGCAAAGAGTGACGATGAAAAACAGCAGGCTGCTCAGGAAGTGTTACAGCGGTATGTGGAAGAAAAGGTCAACTTCCCCATCGAGCTGATTGAGGATCGCATGAATATGCGTGATCCTCAGATACTGAAATCCCTTTGGGAAAGCTTGGGCGGAACTACCAAAGATCCTTCTCCTTCACGCGACTCTGCTCGTCCAACGAGCGATGTCTACAAGGTCTTCACCGACAAGCCGGGGACGCAGTACGACGTGCGCGACCTGATCGCGTGCTTCGTCGATGCGAAACTGGACGATCGCACAGGCGCCCCCCCAACGCCTGTGCCACAGCAAAACACTAAACCAGACTTCGACGAGTACAAAGCCGAATACGGCCAGTCCATCGTCTGCGGCTACGCGAAGATCGGCGGACATGCCGTGGGAATCGTCGCCAACCAGAAGAAACTCGTGCAGCGTTCCATGCCCGGCGGGGCTCTGGGAGGGGGGAGCGGCCCCAGCAAATCCGTGCAGATGCCCGGCGTGATCTACGACGACTCGGCCGACAAGTCGGCGCGGTTCATCATGGACTGCAACCAGCGGAAGATCCCGATCGTCTTCATCCACGACACGACCGGCTTCATGGTCGGCCGCGACAGCGAGCACGGCGGGATCATCCGCGCGGGGGCCAAGATGGTCAACGCGATGGCCAACTGCGTCGTCCCCAAGATCGTCCTCATCACCGGCGGCTCGTACGGCGCGGGCAACTACGCGATGTGCGGCCGCGCGTTCGACCCGTTCATCTCGATGGCCTGGCCCAGCGCCAAGTGCGCCGTCATGGGCGCAAACCAAGCGACCGGCGTCTTGACGACGATCGAAGAAGCGAGCCGAAAGAGGAAGGGCGAGGAGATCGACGAGGCGGCCCACAAGCAGATCTACTCGGCAATCCACGCGTCGTACACCGAGCAGGCCGACATCCGCCACGGGGCGGCCCGCGGCTGGCTCGACCGCATCATCCAGCCCGAGCACACCCGCGACGAACTGATCGCCGCGCTCGAAGCCGCGGAAGGGTGGGACTATTCGCGGGAGTTCAAGACGGGCGTCTTGCAGACCTAAAGACAGGCGTCGGGCGTGAGGCGTGGGGCGTCTGTAGCTGGAGTTGCTACGACAGCGATAAGCAGTCGGTGGCGACCCATCAAGCGGTCATGACACCGACGCCTGACGCCTGACGCCCCACGCCTGTCTTCACACCAGCAGCGTCGCCGGCTTCTCGAGCAGTTCCTTGACCGTCGCCAGGTACTGGGCGGCCATCGCGCCGTCGATCACGCGGTGGTCGCTCGACATCGTCATCTGCATCTCGTGGCCGATGACGAGCGACTTGGCCCCTGTCTTCGCGTCGGTCTCGACAACGGGCTTCTCGACGGCCGCCCCGACCGCGAGGATCGCCGTGTTGGGCGGGTTGATGATCGCCGTGAAGTGTTCGACGCCGAACATGCCAAGGTTGGAGATGGTGAACGTCGAGTCGGCCATCTCGTCAATCGTGAGGCCTTTCGCTCGCGCCTTCTCGCTGAGCCGTTTGGACTCGCTGGAGATCTGGCGGAGGCCGAGGCGGTCGGCGTGACGGAGTGTGGCGACGACGAGCCCGCCGCCGGCGAGCGTCTCCGGGTTGATCGGCAGGGCGATCGCGACGCCGATGTTGATATCCGGGTTGATCTGGACGGAGGCCCCATTGCCACCGTTGCCCTCGTTCCAGCGCGAGTTGACGAACGGGTGCTGGTGCATCGCCAGGGCGCAGGCGCGGACGAGGAAGTCGTTGACCGAGAGCTTGACGCCCTGGCCGGCGAGCTGGTCGTTGAGCTGGGCGCGGAGGTTGAGCAGCGCGTCCATCCGCACGGCGACGGTCACCTGGTAATGCGGCACGGTGGCTTTGGACTGGACGAGGCGTTTGGCGATCGTCTGCCGCATGTTGGAGAGCGGCACCGTCTTGGCCGGCAGGCCGCCGGCGCCGGGCATCGGCAGCGGCGCGGGCTTGGTAGCCCGACGCTCCGAGTCGGGCGTCGGCCAACTTGGCGTCCCGCGCCCGCGCTCGGCTCGCCCCCCCACTGCCGAGCCACCAGGAGCCGAGCCCACGGCGGATTCCACGTCTTTTCTGACGATCCGCCCGCCGGGCCCTGTGCCCTCGATCGAGGCGAGGTCGACGCCGGATTCCTCGGCGATCTTGCGCGCCAAGGGCGAGGCGAAGACGCGATCGTGCTCACGCGACGATTCGTTCGCGTGCGTCTCGAGGCCCGGGGACGTGTCCCTGGGCCTCTTTTCAGCATCGTGCCCGTTCGCCTTTTCAGGGGCACTCGCCTGTTTCTGCGCGGGGGCGTCGCCTTGCCTGGCGCCCCCCGCCTTGACCTGTTCGAGGTCCTCGCCGCTCTCTGCCAGGAGCATGATGGTGGTGCCGACGGGGACGGTCTTGCCCTCCTCGACGGCGAGGGTGGCGACGGTGCCGTCGTCGAAGGTCTGCAGCTCCATCGTGGCCTTGTCGGTCTCGATGTCGGCGACGACGTCGCCGCTGGAGACTTTCTGGCCGGGTTTGACGTTCCATTTGACGACGGTGCCGACCTCCATCGTGTCCGAGAGGCGGGGCATTTTCATTTCGATCGACATAGAGGCAGGTCTCGTCAGAGGGTCAACTATTCGTCCCCACGCCCACCGGCATCCGCCGCCGCCGCGTCGTTCATGCCGGGCCGCGGCGGCTCGGAAAGGGCAATGGTACTCGCACGCGAGCGTTTCGGCGCACGCCCCGCTCAGAGGGCGTCCGGCAGCTTGAGCGGGGCGGCCGACACCTGCTCGTACAGCTCGAACTCGGCCGGGAACCGCGCCCGCAGCCGGCCGACCAGCTCGGGGTCGTCGAGCGACTGGCGCGTGGGCACGATCTTCCGGCGGAAGCACTCGCCGGAAGGAATGTCCGCGGCGTGCACGCCGATATCGGGCGGAACAGCCGTATACGGCGTGGCGTTGCTGTGCTTCGTCACCAGGTCCGGCCGTCCAAGCAACTCGCTGATGCGATCCAGCACGGCGTTCTGCGTTTCCATCGGCGCGATCAGATCCCACCGACGGCCCTCAAGGAACATGTTCTGCGGCCGCCAGTGAGACTCAAGCATCTGGTTGCTCGGGCACTCGCAGAGATAATCCACAAACTCCCGGAACGAGATGCCCCGATCGTAATCGACCCGGGAGCAGAACGGCACCTCCACGAATCGATCAACCACCCGCAGCTGGTTGACCGAGTCGTGCGTGGTGTCGATCCCCTGACGCCGTGCGGCGCACTCGATGACCTCCCGCGACGGGCGGAAGAGATCGTTCGGCGCGGCACGGCAGAATTTTTTGCAGAACGTCGAGACGTACCGGCCGAAGGGTTCACGCACGAACGCGAACGAGAAGAGCCGTGCGAAGAGCCCGTCGACCACCTCCGGCGCGAACCGGTTCAGCGTCAGGTGCACGTTGCAGACATAATGCGCCGACAGCGGCCGCGCGGGGAGCAGATCCGGGCGGTGGTACGCGATGAACCAGTTCTTCACGGTCGTGCAGCCGTTGACGGGGATCGCGCACAGCAGGATCCTGGCGTGGTCCGAGAGCATGTGCACGCTGGGAAACTGCGTGTTTTCGGCGTGCTGGCGCTCGGTGAGCCGGAAGACCGGCGGCACGGGCGCAGAAGATGACGGACGCGTGGAACTCATGATTCGTCCCGTCTTCACCAGTTCCTGTCCCGCTCGTAGCCGAGCTCGATGAGCAGCTCGGCCACTTCTTCCTTGATGCAGCGGTTGAACTCCGGCGTGGCGTACTGCTCCCAGTCGCGGACCTTGCCCGAACGGTAATGGCTCGTCGGGTTTTCGGTGGCGAAGCCGGGGAGCGTCTTGTTTTGGACCGAAAGCGGGAACGCGTTGGCCTTGTCCAGGTCCATGAAATCCAGAATCGCCTGGAAGACGCCGTGCGTGTCGGCGATGAGGTGCTCGTAGGAGAGCTCCAGGAGCTTGAGATCCAACTCGCCGTCGCGGATCTTCTGCTTGACCTCCTGGGCGATCGTTATGTAATCCCGCCACCCCTGGGCCACCTCGCGGACCCAGGCCTCGTCGCTCAGCAGCAGGTGCGGGTGCTTCTTGAAATGGTCCTTGTCTTCTTTGAAGGCGTCCGCCAGATGCTGCATCCGCGACTTCCACGGTTCGCCGACGATCAGGTTGTGGTTGAACTGGTGGAAGGTCCAGCTCACGATCACGTCGCGCACGTCGCGGCGGATGTGGATGTGGTGCGCCCCCGGCAGATAGGGCCAGAGCTGGCGTGACGTGTTGTCCACCACCCACGACTTCTTCGGGGAAAGCGTCGCCAGGTAGAGCATGCAGTGCCGGATCAGCAGCGCAAAGCCGTCGTTCATCACCGGCTGGATCTCCGGCATCTGCTGGGAATACAGCCACGGCAACTGCGTGGTGCCGCAGATCGCCTGCCAGATATACCCGAACGGCCCTTCGCCGTAAACGGCAACGTCGCGGTGGCTGGCCACGAGGTTGCGCACCCAGTTGGTCCCGGAACGCATGTGCCCGCAGATGAACAGAAACTTGTACGGACGGCCGTCGGGCGTCGTTTCCGGATAGGAAGGGATCGTCAAGGGCTTCTCCACGTCCAGGAAGAATGTCCAATGTAGGTGCTTACGCCCGGCCGAGCGTCGCCTTCACCGCCCGCACGATCTTGCCCTTGTGCGGCAGGTACGCCGCCTCCATCACCTTGGCGTACGGCGTCGGCACGTCGTCCGTGTTCACCCGCACCGGCTGGTGATCCAGGTAATCGAACGCCCGCTCGCAGACCTGCGTGATCACCTCGCTCGCCACGCTCGCAAACGGCCAGCACTGATCGACCACCACGATGCGATTCGTCCGCTTCAGCGACTGAATAATCGAATCGATATCGAGCGGCCGAACCGTCCGCATGTCCAGCACATCGCACGCGATGCCCTCCTTCGCCAGCTCGTCCGCCGCCTCGACGCAGAAGTTCACCGGCCGGCCGAACGACACGACGGTGACATCCGAATCTCGCTCGCCCGACCAGTCGCCGCGGCGGAGCGCCGCCTTGCCGAACGGGATCGCGTACTCCCCCTCCGGCACCGGCCCCTTGTCGCTGAGCATCCGCTCCGACTCCAGGTTGAAGACCGGGTCGTCGTCGCGGATCGCGGTCGTCAGCAGCCCCTTGGCGTCGGCCGGGCACGACGGGATGGCGATCTTGAGGCCGGGCACGTTGGAGTAGAGCGCCTCGACGGTCCACGAGTGGGTGGAGCCGAGCTGCCCGCCCGCGCCGTTGTTGCCGCGGAAGACGACCGGGCACCCCCACTGCCCGCCGGACATGTACAGCATCTTGGGGACGTTATTGAGGAGCTGGTCGGCGGCCACCAGGCTGAAGGACCACGACATGAACTCGATGATCGGCCGCAGGCCCATCATCGCGGCCCCGACGGCCAGGCCGGCGAACCCGTTCTCGCTGATCGGCGAGTCGATCACCCGCTCGGGCCCGAACTCCTCGAGCATCCCCTGAGAAACCTTGTACGCCCCCTGGTACTGGGCGACCTCTTCGCCCATGAGGAAGATCCGCGGGTCCTTGCGCATCTCCTCGCTCATCGCCTCGCGCAGGGCCTCCCGGAAGGTGGTCTCGCGGGTGCCCTGGGGGAACGTTTCAATCTGGAGCATCTCGGCCATATCAATCCCTACCAACACCCCCCTGCTCGATCACGGAAACCCAACGATAGGAGGGCTCCGGCCTGATTGTGCCGAGAACGCGGAGATGCGGAGAGGAGCGGAGGACGCAGAGACAAACCGTGTTAATCACTCATCCCACACTCATCCCATGGTGATTACCCCTCTGCGATCTCCGCTTTCCTCCGGTCCTCCGCGTTCTCATTGCTCAAAAGAACAACGCCGACCCTTCCTGCCAAGAGGGAGGGGCCGGCGTCGTGTGGCGAAGACTGATAGTTTCAAGTCCGCCCACGCACCGGTCTGGAGACCGGTGCCACCAAAGACACTCAGTCCTTCGGCAGGGCGACGTCTTGCAACTTCTTGCCGATGATGGCGACGTAGGTGAGGCGGTTGCCGTCGGCGGTGATGCGGTGCGTGTAGGACTCCTGGGCGATCGGCTCGAGCACGCCGCCCGCGATCATCGAGCGGATGAGCTTGGAGAAGCCCGACGTGTCGTTCTCGTCGAGGAAGTCTTCCTTGATGGTGAAGGCGATCCAGCCGCCGTCCTCGACGTGGTTGAAGGCCGAGGCGAAGACGGCCGTGGGGATGTCGCCGAAGCCCAGGGCCGCCACGCACGAGAGGCCGGTGAACTCGTGGCTGGTGAGCTGCTTCTCCGACTTGGCGTCGGGGTTGGTCAGGTCGGTCACCACATAGTCGTCGTAGAGCCCCGGCCGATCGCGCTCGGCCGCGTCGGCGGCCTCGGGGTAAATATCCACGCCGACGAAGTGCTTCACGCCGATCGTCGACAGCTCCTCGGCGACGCAGCCGTTGCCCGCGCCCAGGTCGAGAAACTTCAGCGAGCCCGGCTCCACCTTCGACTTCGCCAGCGCCCCCTTGAGGAGCTGAGCGACCTTCTCCGGCGAACGGCACTGAAAAATGTCGTAGATCCACTTCTCGTACAGGCCGGGGACGGCAAAGACCTCGTCATAATCGTGCAGGCGGATCTTCTTCCACCCCCGGCCCCCCGGTTGGTCCCCGAGATTCACCACCACCCACTCCTCATCCTGGCTCAGCACGTCGGTCGGGGTCGGCAGGGCGATCTCCAAGGCGTTCTTCGCGGCTTCCAGCCTGTCAGCGGCGGAGGTCTCGGCAGTCGGCATAAGAGGTGCTCCTTGAGTTGGTGAATCCATCTCGCCTTCCACACAAATACCAAATAACGGCGGCGAAGCTGGACCCACAAGACACGCGTCCCGTCGTCCCGGAACGTCTATCCCGGTGTTCAAGACGCCAGATTATTTTGAGTTCAAAGTATAGACTTCGGCGCGGAGCATGTCCATCGGCAAGAAATCGCGTCTAATCATCGCAGAATCGACGCAAAATGTCCGAACAAGAGGCATGAATCCATATTCACGTGGAATCACTTGCGGAAAGGCTGGGTTGAATGATCGTGCTCAACAACGTCAGCAAGTCCTTTGACCAGGGCCGAACGTACGCGGTCCGGGAGGTCTCGCTGACCGTCGCCGAGGGGGAGACGCTGGTCCTCCTCGGCACCTCCGGCTGCGGCAAGACCACCACCCTCCAGATGATCAACCGCCTCGTCGAGCCCACCGCCGGCTCGATCCACGTCGACGGCGCCGACATCCTCCGGCAGGACCTGCTGGCCCTCCGCCGGGGGATCGGGTACGTCTTCCAGAACATCGGCCTGTTCCCGCACATGACGGTCGCCGAGAACGCGGCGATCGTGCCGCGGCTCATCGGCGCGCCCAAGCCGCAGCGCCGCGAGCGGGCCTTCGAACTGCTCGACCTGGTCGGCCTCGACCCGGCGCAGTACGCCGACCGCAAGCCCTCGCAGCTCTCGGGGGGCCAGCAGCAGCGTGTCGGCATCGCACGGGCGCTTGCCGCCGACCCGAAGTACCTGCTGATGGACGAGCCGTTCGGCGCGCTCGACGCGGTGACGCGGGACCTGTTGCAGGAGGAGCTGGTGCGGATCAAGACGACGCTGAACAAGACGATCATCTTCGTGACGCACGACCTGTTCGAGGCCGTCCGTCTCGGCGACCGCATCGGCGTGATGAACGCCGGCCGGCTGGAACAGATCGGGACGGCTCGCGAGCTGCTCGATCACCCCGCGACGCCGTTCGTCGCGGAACTCTTCGGCCACGCCAAGCGCCAGGCCGAACTGCTCAAGGGGGTGCGGGCGTGAAGACCCAATACAGAAAGACAACCGGTTTGTTTGAAACACGGAGAACACGGAGTACACAGAGATTGCACGGAGCTGTCTCTGTACTCCAAACATGTTTTTCCATGCATGGCCTATCAAACTCTCGACTGTGCCAGAGAATTCATTGGGGCAAGCGACGCTCCGTGTCGGCTCCGTGTCCTCTGTGTTCTCCGTGGTTCAGAGCGGTGTCAACGTCGCGCGTATGGCGATGGGTTGCCATGATCTTCATCATGTGTGCAGGCATAAGCACCGCGCACGCCGCCGGACCGATCCGCGTGGGCGGCAAAAACTTCACCGAGCAGGAGATCCTCGCCGAACTCGTCTCGCAACTGATCGAGCGGACGACCGACCTGCCCGTCGAGCGTCGGCTCGGCCTGGGCGGCACCGACATCTGCCACGCCGCATTGATCGGCGATCAGATCGACCTCTACGTTGAATACACCGGCACGGGCCTGCTCAATGTTCTGGGTCATGACGTCATTGCCAATCCGTCCGCCGCGTATCTGACCGTCGCCTCGGCGTACCGGGACGAGTTCGACCTGGTGTGGCTGCCACCGATCGGGTTCAACAACACCTACGCGATCGCGGTGCGTCGGGCCGACGCCGAGGCGCACGGCTGGGAGACCGTCTCCGACCTCGCCGAAGACGCGCACGGGTTACGCGCCGGGTTCACGTCGGAGTTCATGGAGCGTCCCGACGGCTACCCCGGCTTGAAAAAGGCGTACGGCATGGAGAAGGGGTTCGGCTCGACGATCGACCTCGACCCGGGGCTGATGTACCAGGCCGTCGCCGACGCCGAACATCAGGGACAGGCCCAAGTCGACGTCATCTGCGCCTTCGCAACCGACGGCCGGATCGCCGAATACGGCTTGAAAGTCCTCGAAGACGATCGGCGCTTCTTCCCGCCGTATGACGCGGCCCCGGTGGTGCGGGCCGATGTGCTCGATGCGCACCCGGAGGTGCGCGAAGCGTTGACGCTCCTGGCCGGCACGATCAGCGATGATGAGATGCGGCGGATGAACCACGCCGTCGACGTGCTGAAGTGCTCGCCGCGCATCGTCGCCAAGGAATGGATCGACGCGCGACTCGGCGAAGATACGGCCGATGCCGCGCACCCCGGGTCGGGCTCGGCCTCGTCCTCCAATGCCCAGAAAGCCCGGCCGGGCGTCTTCGAGCTGGCCTACCGCCGCCGCGGCGAGCTGGGGACGAAGATCGCCGAGCACCTCGTCCTCACCGCGGCCGGGACGCTGATCGCCGTCGCCATCGGCGTGCCGCTGGGCGTCTTGATCCACCGCAAGGCCGCCGCACGCGGCATCGTCCTCGCGGCAACGGAGATCGTCCAGACCATCCCCAGCCTGGCGATGCTCGCCTTCCTCTTCGCCCTCTACGGCCTGCTCGGCGCGGCCCCCGCGATCACCGCCCTCGTCCTCTACGCGCTGCTGCCGATCGTGCTCAACACGTTCACCGGCCTGCGCGAAGTCCCGCCGCGGATCGTGCAGGCCGCCGACGGCGTGGGCATGTCGAGCATGCAGCGCCTCCGCATGGTCGAGCTGCCCCTGGCGGCCCCGGTCATCATCGCCGGCATCCGGGCCGCGACTGTCCTCACCGTCGGCATCGCTACCCTTTCGACCTACATCGGGGCCGGGGGGCTTGGCGACTTCATCGCCCGCGGCCTCGCTCGCAACGACCCGCGGCTCACGCTGCTGGGGGCCGTGCCCGCCGCGGTGATGGCCGTCGCCCTGAGCCTGGGCATCCGCCTGCTCGAACGCGCGGTCAAAAGGGCTTGAAGGAATCCCGCACGCTCGCTTACGCTTCGCGTCTTGTGAGAGAGCCATCGATGAGCCAACCGCCCGAACCATCATCGATGAGCGTCGAGCAGCAGATCGTCGCGTCGATCCGCCGGATCGTGCGGGCCGTCGACCTGCACTCCAAGAAGCTCGTCGAGAGCTGCGGCATGACCGGCCCCCAACTCGCCACGCTCCAGGTCATCCATCGCCTCGGCCAGACGACGCCCGGCACGATCGCCCGGCACGTCCATCTCAGCCAGGGGACGATCACGGGGATCCTCTACCGGCTCGAACGCCGCGGGCTGGTGGCGAGGCGCAAGAGCGAGACCGACCGGCGCGGGTTCATCATCGAGATCACGGGCGACGGGCGGGCGCTGCTCGAGAGCGCGCCGTCGCTGTTGCAGGACAAGTTCCGGGCCGAGCTGACCCGCCTCCACGAATGGGAGCGGCTCATGATCCTCTCGACGCTGCAGCGCGTCGCCGGGCTGATGGGCGCGGAAACGCTCGACGCCTCGCCGTACCTGGTGACCGAAGAAGTCGGCGCGAGCGAAGACGATGCGGCCAACGCGACTTCGCAAGAAAGCTGAAAAACAAAGACAACCGGTTTGTTTGAAACACGGAGAACACAGAGGACACGGAGATTGCACGGAGCGATTCCGGCATCCGGGACACACCCTTCCATACGTCATACTTGTGTTTGACGTATGAACGAGTACGACGCTCCGTGCCGACTCCGTGCTCTCCGTGTCCTCCGTGTTTCAAACTGAAAACCAAGCCTCAACGCTCAGGCCTCGCGTTTGGCCCCGTCGGCGTGCGCCAGCCCGAACGCCTCGTGCACGGCCTTGAGCGCGTCCTTGGCCTCGCCCTCGTCGACGATGCACGAGATCTTGATCTCGCTGGTGGTGATATTGCTGATGCGCACGCCGGCCCCGGCGATTGCGGCGAACATCTTCGCCGCCACGCCCGCCTGCGACTGCATCCCGACGCCCACCGCCGAGACCTTGGCGAGCCCGAGGTCGACGGTGCTGCTCCCGCCGCCGATGCGGGCGACGGCCGCCTCGACGATCGGACGCACGTCGGCGAGGTCCGGTTTGTCGACCGTGAAGACGAGGTTGCAGAACCCCTCGTCGATCTCGTTCTGGATGATGTCGTCGACGGGGATCGACGCCTCGGCGATGGGGCCGAAGATCTCCTGCTGGAGACCCGGGCGGTTGGGCAGCCCGGCGAGGGTGATGCGGCCGATGTCGGACTTGACGGCGACGGTGGTGATGGCTCGTTGCTGTTCCATGGATTGGGCGAGTTCACAGATAAGGGTGCCTGGGCCGTGACGCTGGCTGTGGCGGACGCGGATGGGGACGTTCTCGTGCTTGCCGAGCTCGACGGCCCGGAGGTGCATGACGCGGGCCCCCTGGGCCGCGGCTTCCATCATCTCATCGTAGGTGATCGTCTGCAGCAGACGCGCATCCAGCACGGCACGCGGGTCGGCCGAATACACACCGTCGACATCGGTGAAGATATCACATTCGACACCGGGGTCTTTGACGCCTTTGGCCTTCTCGGCCCGCATCAGCGCCGCGGCGAGCGCCACGGCGGTGGTGTCCGAGCCGCCCCGGCCCAGCGTCGTCGTGTCGCCGGTCTCGCAGACCCCCTGGAACCCCGCGACCACCGGCACGCGACCGGCGTCCAGCTCGGCGACGAGGCGGCCAGGGTCGATGTCGCGGATGCGCGCACGGCTGTGGACCCGGTCGGTCGTGATCCCCGCCTGTGCGCCCGTCAGGCTCACGCCCTCGATGCCGAGGGTTTTGAGCGCCATGACCATCAGCGCGATCGAGACCTGCTCGCCGGTCGCCAGGAGCTGGTCCATCTCGCGTTTGTTCCCCAGGCCGTCGAGCTGCTCGGCCAGCTCGATGAGGTGGTCGGTGGTGTCGCCCATCGCCGAGACGGCGACCGCGACGCGGCTGCCCTGGCGTTTGGCCTCCGCCACGCGGGAGGCGCAGTGCAGGATGCGCGAGGCGTCGGCGACGGATGAGCCGCCGAACTTCTGCACGACCGTGCGGGGCGGAGGGCGGTGCGGATGAGATGGGGACGACGGAGGGGGAACGGGGGGGGCGGGGGGGGCGGACACAACGGTTCCTTTCTGTTCCCCCCCACCCTTTCCAGGCCGGCAGGATTGGGCCCTGCCAGACGGGGGAGATTTTTATGCCCGTTTCATCGTCATTTCAGCCCGGAGGCCGATCATGAAAACATGGCCGACAACGATCGACGTCAAAAAGCCTGGCCGATGGTGGTGATGGTGGTGATCGCCTTTCTGGTCGCCGGCGGGGCGATGCTGTTTTACGCGTGGTGGACGCGTGAGCCCAGCCAGCGCCCCCTGCCGCCGCCGCCCAGCGACCAGGTGCCGACGGCTCCCGCGCCGGACAACACCGTGACCGAGGCCCCGCCTCCGCCGCCGCCGGGGATCCCCTCGCCCAGCCCGGACGAGGACAACGGCGGCCGCGGCAACCAGGATCGCAACGAAAGGGCCCCGCGGTGATCGGTCCGCATTACCGACCGACATCGGCCGCGGCGATGTGCGCGCTCCTCGGGCTCCTCGCGGCGGCCGGGGGGCAGGGCGGGTGCCAGTCGATCCCGTCGGAGACGGGCATCCGCATCGGCGACGAGACGCTCACCCAGTTCAAGGCCGGCGTGACCACCGAGGCGTGGGTGCTCGGCATCCTCGGCGAGCCGACGTCCCAGGCCGTCGTCGAGGGCGTCGAGAACACCAAGGTCTTCCGCTACTCGCTCGGCGAGAGCGCGACCGGCCTGGGGGCGATCCTCTCCGGCCAGGCGACGCGCAACACCGCCGTCGTCTACTTCATCATCACCGACGGCATCGTCACGCGCTTCTGGGCCGACCGCGCCGTCGAACGGACCATGCTCGGCGAGCCCGTCGAGGCGTCCGGCGGCGAGAAGTCCGGGCAGTAACCTCTACGCTCTCATACGAGACGCGAGCGGGAGCGAGCGTGTAGAACCTGAATCAAGAGAAACACGCTCCCTTCCGGTCGCGTCTCGTATTACTTCCGCCGATCGCGTTCGAGCAGGTCGTGCGCCGCCGAGGTGATGGTGACGGGCGGGTGTTTGGGCTCGGCGAGCAGCGATCGGCCGCAGACCCGCTCGATCGCGCCCAGCCACCGACGGCAGTCGGCGCACGAGCCGCACTGAATCGCTCCCCCACCGCCGCCTTGGGCATCAGTCGAACGCGCGGGGGACGTGCACCACCACGCCATGTTCATCGGCACGCCGGCGTCGACGCCCAGCTCGACGACCTCGTCGTCGGTCAGGTCGATAAACGGCGTGTCGATGTCGATGCCGCCCACGCCCCCCGAGTCGGCGCGGTCGCCGGGCTGGTCTGCGTCGTGCGTCAGGTCGATCGCCACGAGCTGCGCGGCGAGCATGGCCCGGTCGCAGGCGTCGGCGATCGCCGAGAGCGCCGGCGCGTCGTGCCGCGGCTCGCCGGCACACACCGGCCAGACGACGCGCCGCCGTCCGAGCCGTGCGGCTTCGGTCAATGCGGCCAGCAGCATCAGCGACTCCTGCACGCCCGCCAGCCGGCAGCCGCGTGGCTCGTCGGCGCTCGGCGCGGGCTTCACCGCCCACGCCGATTCGTCGGAGAGCCCGGCGAGCGGGCAGAGGCGTTGGTGCGATTCGAGCGTTCGTCGGCGGAGCGCCGTCAGCACCCGCCGTGGCTCGTCGTCTTCGCCGGCGCTGGGCGGCGGCTCGACGGCCGCGGGGAACCACGCGACGGGTGCGGCGTGCGCCCAGTCGGCGTCCCCGGCGTGACCCGCCGCCGATGAGGGGGCCAGGCCGTCGCATCGGCGGGCCTCGAGCCAGCAGGCGATCAGGCCGGGCAGCCCGGCGTCGTGGACGATCAGGCTGGGGACGACCGGGCTCGACAGGGAGTGCTCCGCGCTCATGGCGATAGTCTAATCGAACCGACGCGGGCGGTGCCGCCCGCCCGCCGCCCGCGTTGAGAAAAGCAAAGCCGGGCCCCGCGGCTGCACGATCTGGGGAAAACATCATGCCGCCCATCGCCCTCGCCGCCGTCTTTGGCTTCGAACAGCTCGTCCAGTTCTTCGGCCGCCTGCACCCGGTCATCCTGCACCTGCCGATCGGCGTCGTGCTGGCGCTGGCGGCCGTCGAGGCGTGCTCGCTGGCACGCCGAAGACCGACCGATCCGGGCGCACGGCGTGTGCTGGTGTGGCTGGCGGCGCTTTCGGCGGCGGCGAGCGCTGGGGCCGGGTGGCTGCTGGCGCGCGAGCCGGGGTACGGCGCGGCAGCGGTCGCCCAGACGATCTGGTGGCACCGCTGGCTGGGGGTGTCGCTCGCCGGGTTGCTGGCAGCGGCGGCGCTGGCTTCGTGCGCCAAGCCGAAAACGCCGTACGCGGTGCTGCTGCTGACGGCCCTTGCCGTCATGCTCCCCGCGGGGCACCTGGGCTCGACCATCACGCACGGCCCGGACTTCTTGTTCGAGCCGTTCCAGGCCGCCGCCGTGGTGGAACGCCCCCCGATCCTGAATGAGCACGCCGCCGAACCCTCGCCGGATGTCACCGAGCCTTCCACGGCCTCGCCGGTCTCGTTCGAGCAGGACATCCTGCCGATCTTCGAGCGCCGGTGCGTGTCGTGTCACGGCGAGGCCAAACGCCGCGGGAGGCTCTCGCTCGACTCGGCGGCCAACATCCTCGCGGGCGGCAAGTCCGGCCCGATCGTCGTCCCCGGCAATCCTGGGGCGAGCCAGTTGCTCATCCGCCTGCGCCTGCCGAGCGACGACGACGCGCACATGCCCCCCGCCGACAAAGCTCAACCGAGCGACGACGAGCTCTCGCTCATCGAGCGGTGGATCAAGGAAGGATGCGTGACGGGCCCCTGATCCACATCGCACAGCACGCGCGGCACACGTCAGACGAGCGCGGCCGCGACGCCGGGGGGATAGTGCCCGTCGAGCACGGCGAGCCAATCGTCCATCGAGTTGACCGCGATCATGCGCTGGCGGACCTCCTCGGCCTGTGGGTGGTGGGCGGCGAAGCGGATGCCGAACTTGCGCATGAGCTTGGAGGCGAGCTGGTCGCCGTTGATCGCGCACGAGAGGCGGAAGTGCAGCTCCAAGACGGCGCGCTGCTCGTCAAGCGTGGGCGGCAGGGGCGGGCGGCCGTCCATCATCTCGCGCGCCTGGCGGAAGATCCACGGGTTGCCGATGCAGCCGCGGGCGACGGAGACGCCCGCGACGCCGGTGTAGCCGATCATGCGGAAGATGTCGGCGGCCTCCCACACGTCCCCCGAGCCGAAGACCGGGCGGTCGGCGTAGCGTGCGCACAGGTCCTTGAGGAACGGCCAGCGCGAAGGGCCGATGTACTTCTGCTCGACGGTGCGGGCGTGGACGGTCGCCCACGCGTAGCCCAGCTCGTACACCGCGTTGAAGATCGTCTCAAAGTTGGCGGCCATCTCCGGCGTGTCGTCGTAGCCGCGGCGGAGCTTGACCGTGCAGGGGATGTGCGGCGGCACGGCGTCGCGCACGGCGCGGAGCAGGTCGATCGCGCCGGCGGGCTCGCTGAGCCAGTGCCCGCCGCGGGCCTTGCGGTCGATCTTTTTGACCGGGCAGGCGAGGTTCACGTCGATCGCGGCGAACGTGCGAGGAATCGGATTTGTAGATTGTGTAGACACAGGCGGGACGCCTGTGCCACAAGATAATGTAGAAACAGCAGGTTCGCTTCCGAGTTTCTCAGTGAACCGTGGCACAGGCGTCTCGCCTGTGCGGGTCGTTCTTTTCGCTTCGTATTCCCATCGCGTATCGACGTAGGTCGGCGAGCCGTCTTGGCCGTAGGCGAGGTCGCGGTAGGCCTTGGGCTTGCGGGCGGCCTGCTCGATCATCTTCAGAGCCGCGGCGGCCATCTCGTCGGGGTCCGAGCCGATGATCTGCCCGACCAGCGGCTGGTCGTCGTCGCCCACGGGCAGGTTGTCGTCGATGAGGCGTTCCTGCTTGGCCAGGTCGGCCTTGTCGAAGCCGCGGCCGCCCGCGAGGAGCATGCGGTCGAGCAGCGCCTCGGTGACGCACAGCGGGCAGCCGTGCCGGCGGGCGACGATGCGCATCGCCGCGTCGGAATACCCCGCCAGGCCGGCCTGAAAGAACGGCGCGTCGACCTGCGGCACATGCCGTCGGACCTGCGCGATGCGCGGATCGCTGGCGCCCCCGTCGGCCCAGCGCGTGCCGATCTCCGCCGCGGCTGCGGTCACGTCGATAGACTCAGCACCCGGCGCGATCGCGGGGCTGGGCGGGGTCGCGTTGTTGCCGGCACGCTCGCAGGACATGGCCGCTATTCTAGGAAGACCATGCTCAACTCCCACCGCTTTTCGCGTCGCTGTTCCTTGTTTGAAAGCCGAGGGGCTCAGCCCCTCGGTCACGAACGCCCACGCACCGATCTGGAGATCGGTGCCACCAAAGACAGCCATTGGAAGCGACATATACCACCCAGGCAGATGCTGATGTTGTCCGTGGTTATCGGGGCGCTCGTCATTGGCGGCTGTTCGCAATCTCGTCCCCAGCCCGGCCCGGCCTACCCGGCCCCCGTGACTCAGGCCGAAGTGCTGGACATCCAGGCGCTGCGCGACGCGGACCAGCTCACGATCACCAACACCACCGGCCGCCGGTTTGGCGAAGCGCGGCTGTGGGCCAACCGCTGGTACAGCCACCCGATCGACGGCTTTGCGCCGGGCCAGACGCTCACGCTCTCGCTCAGCGACTTCGTCGATGAGCACGGCGACACATTTAGAGGCGGCGGGTTCTTCGCGGCCGACAAGCCCGACGCGCTGGCGCAGATGCAGCTCGAAGAAAACGGGACGTTCTACGGGCTGATCGTCGTGTCGCGAGGGGAAGATTGATGAATGGTCTTGGTGCACGGGTCTTGGGTCTTGGTGAAAGCACATGACCAAGACCCTTGGCCCAAGATCCAAGACCTGCTGAACGAGAAACCGACCGGCGCTGCGAGGAGGCGGGTTCTCATCGCACGCCGACTTCAAGGACATACGTCATGGCCAGCATTCTCGTGGTTGGGCCGCATCCGGACGATCAGGAACTCGGCATGGGCGGCACGATTGCCCTGCTGGCGGCCCAGGGGCACAAGGTCACGCTGCTGGACCTGACCGACGGCGAGCCGACGCCGCATGGTGATCCGGCGACGCGGGCGCGCGAGGCCGCCGACGCCGCGGCGATCTTGTCGCCCCCCGACGCCGATCACGCCGTCACCCGCATCCAGCTCGGGCTGAAAAACCGCTTCGTCGAGCACTCGATCGACGCACGGCACAAGGTCGCCGGCGTGATGCGGGCGGTGCAGGCCGAGGTGGTGTTTGTGCCGTACGCGGTGGACGTGCACCCGGACCACCGGGCCGGCACGCGGATCGTGGAGGACGCGCGGTTCGACGCCAAGCTGACGAGTCTGGAGCTGCCGGGGGATCGAGGACGGCCGCCGATCTACCCGAAGTGGCTGTTCCACTATTACGCGACGCACCTGCGGATCGTGCCGAACCCGTCGTTCCTGATCGACGTCTCGGCCCACGCCGAGCAGAAGAAGCGTTCGATCCTGGCGTACAAGTCGCAGTTTGTCGTGAACGAGAAGAACAGGGCGGTGGTCGAGTGGCTCGACTCGGCCGGCCGGTTCCTTGGCTCGCGCATCGGCGTCGCTTACGCCGAGGGGTTTTATGCGCAGGAGCCGATCGGGCTCACCGGGCTCGGCGGGTTGACGATGCTGAATGGGTAGTCTCCTGGACTTTTACGCTCAGTTTTACCACAGAGACACAGAGTGCACAGAGGCCACAGAGAAAGGCATTCAAACCACATGGTTTGAACGGTCTTCTGTCTTCCTCTGTGATCTCTGTGTCCTCTGTGTCTCTGTGGTAAAAACAAGCACCCCTTGACGGATACACTGAAGGACCGTTTTTCTTCAGGGACCCTCTCCGTGACACCGACCGCCGAACTGATCCAGCCGGAGATTGTGGAGCTGCTGCGCGAGGGCTCGTACAGCGAGCTGCGGTCTGCGCTCAAGGGGGTGCCGCCGGCGGACATCGCCGAGATCGTCGGCGACCTGGCGCCGGCCGAGGCGGCGGTGCTCTTCCGCTTCCTCCCGCGTGACGACGCCGGCGAGGTGTTCTCATACCTCGAGCCGGAGGAGCAGGAGGAGATCGTCGTCCAGCTCGGCGACGCCGCGGCCCGCGTCGTCGAGGGCATGGACACCGACGACCGCGCCCACCTGCTCGACGAGCTACCCGCCGAGGTCGCCCAGCGGCTGCTCGCCTCCCTCCCCGCCGAAGACCGGCGCAAGACGCAGGTCGTCCTCGGTTATCCCGCCGAGAGCGTCGGGCGGCGGATGACCCCCGAGTACATCCGCCTCCGCCCCGAGTGGACCATCGCCCACGCCCTCGACCACATCCGCCGCTACGGCAAGGACGCCGAGACGATCAACGTCGTCTACGTCGTCGACGACCACGGCAAGCTCATCGACGACATCCGCCTGCGGGCCCTGCTCCTCTCCGACCCGACGCACACGGTCGAGAGCCTGATGAACCGCAACTACGTGACCCTCTCGGCCGACCAGGACCAGGAAGAAGCCGTGCGGCTGATGTCGCGCTACGACCGGCTGGCGCTGCCGGTCGTCGACAGCCGCGGCGTTTTGGTCGGCATCATCACCGCCGACGACGTCGCCGACGTCGCCGAGGAAGAGGCCACCGAGGACATCCAGAAGCTCGGCGGCATGGAGGCCCTCGACGAGCCGTACATGAACATCTCGCTGGTCAACCTCGTCCGCAAACGCGGCACCTGGCTGGCGGTGCTCTTCCTGGGCGAGATGTTCACGCAGACGGCCCTCGCCGGGTTCGAGCACGACATCGAGCGGGCGGCGATCCTCGCGACCTTCGTGCCGTTGATCGTCTCCAGCGGCGGCAACAGCGGCTCGCAGGCCACATCGCTCATCATCCGCGCCCTGGCCCTCGGCGAGATCACCCTCAAAGACTGGTGGAAGGTCATGCGCCGCGAGGTCGGGGCCGGCGTCCTGCTGGGCTTCGGCCTCGGGCTCATCGGCATCCTCCGCATCCACGTCTGGGGGTGGCTCGGCTGGTTCCGCAAGCACGACCCCGCCCACCCAGGGCAGTGGATCGAGTCGAGCCTCTCGGCCCAGGAGCACTACCACCTGCTGGGCGTCACCATCGGCATCGCCGTCATGGGCATCGTCTTGTGGGGCACGATCATCGGCAGCATGCTGCCGTTCCTGCTCAAGAAGATCAAGCTCGACCCCGCGACCAGCTCGGCACCGTTCGTCGCCACGCTGGTCGACGTCGTCGGCGTCTTGATCTACTTCAGCGTCGCGACGGCCATGCTCAAAGGGACGTTGTTGTAGTCAATGGCCATTGGCCGCGGGCCATTGGCCAGTGGCAAGGCAGGGCACGTGCACACAGGTGTGTCTTGCCACCGGCCATCGGCCAATGGCCAATGGCCTATTTCAACAAAAACCCCTCATCCCCCTCGATCGCCATGAGGTCCACGGCCGAATCGCCGAGGCGGCGCAGCCGCTCCAGCTCGGCAAGCTCCCGGTCGAAGGCCTCGTCGACCACGCCGGAGCGGAGGATCGCCTCCGAGACATACGGCTCGATCGCCGGCCAGTCGCGCGCAAAATCCCCCGTCGCCCGCACCAGCGGCACGCCCACCGCGTGCAGCACCTCGTCGACGATCCGGTCGCGCCCGCCGGCGACCTGCCCGGCGCGGGAGTCGTGCGGCGAACCCGTGCCGCGTTTGCCGCTCCGCGCCGGCGCGTCGAAGATCACCGCAAGGAGCGGCCGCCACGTGCGCCGGTCGCACAGGAGCAGGTCGACGGCCCGCCAGCGGACCCGCCGCCGCCAGGTGCGCCAGTCGTCGGGGTCGCGTCCGTCGGGGGGCGTGGGGGCGACGATCGCGTCCATGCGGGCTTTGGGGCAGAGCACGACCCACGGCGGCAGGCGGTCGAGCAGGAGGTGGGCGTACGCCGCGTGCCGACGGCTGAAGAGGGCCGGGCGGGCCCTGAAGGGGGGCGCGGTGATCATCGCCTCGCCGTCGGGGGTATTGACGAAGCGTGCGCCCGGGAACGGCCCACCCTCGGGGACGCCGAGCTGAGCGCCGGCGAGCAGCACCGGCGGCGATGGACCGATGAGCGGGATCGACGCGGCGTCCGGGCCGGGGTCGGCGATCGCGTAGCGCTGCCGCAGCTCGGAGACGTACCGGGCGTCGCCCGCGGGACCGATGAGCGATCCGACGCCCGGCTCCGCCGCCCCGTCCTGCGCGGAGTTGCGGAGTGGGCCGGCGTCGTTGCCGGGTGAGCGGCCGTCGGCCTGATCGGTGAGCGGGATCCGCAGGTCGACATTCGGCAGCTCCGTCCGGCCGGTGCGGGCCTGGCGCGTGCGCTGGCCGAGGGTCTGCCGGTGCGCACGCCGGTGCAGCACGGCGAGCGTGCCGAGGACCACCAGCGTGCCCAGGAATGCGAGGATCACCACGCCCATAAGACCCCCTCCCCCTATCCCTCCCCTATCCGATACGCAAAAAAACGCCCCCCCGTGCGCGGGAGGGCGTGAAAAATCAGGCGAAAGCTCAACCGACTTCATCACATCGAGTTGGCTTGTACGAGACGCGAGCGGTGAGCGAGCGTGCAGGACGTTGAGCACACCAACACGCTCCCTCCCGGTCGCGTCTCGTGCGAGAACATCAAGGTGCACGAAACCTCACCACGCCAGCTTCTTGATGCGGCGGACGACCTCTTCGAGGCGGTGGGCGTCGACGGTGAGGGCGATGCGGAACCACTCGTTGGCGCTCGGGCTGAAGCCGCCGCCGGGCACGACGACGGTGTCGGCCTCTTCAAGCAGGCACGAGGCGAAGGCCATCGAGTCGATGTGCCGCGTGCCGTCGGGGGTCTTGGGCGTGCGTGCCCAGACAAAGAACCCGGCGCCAGGGGCCTCGACCTCGCAGCCGATCTCGCGGAGGCCGGGGACGATCGCGTCGCGGCGCTGGCGGTAGAGCGTGCGGAGCCGTTCGATGTCGGCGTGCTGGTAGTGGTCGAGCGCGACGGCGCTGGCCTGCTGGATCGCGTCGAAGGTGCCCGAGTCGACGTTGCTCTTGATCGCCTGCAGGGCGTTGATGATCTCCGGGTGACCCACGGCAAAGCCGATGCGCCAGCCCGTCATGTTGAACGTCTTGCTCAGCGAGTGGAACTCGATCGCCGGCGTCTTATTGATGTCGGCGTTCTCGGCCTGCCACAGCGAGACGGGCTTGGAAGCCTCGCCGTCGAGGTACAGCTCGGAGTAGGCGAGGTCCGAGCAGACGATGATGTCGCTGGTCCGGTCCGGGGGGAAGTTCCCCGCCTCGGAGGCCGCTCGGCGGGAATCGGCGAACTCGAGCGTCTGCTCGTAGAAGTCGACGCCCGCGTGGGCCGCGGTGGGGTTGCCGGGGTAGTTGGTCCACAAGAGCCGCTCACGGCCGGGGGCGAGCGCGTGGTGGTCGTGCGCCAGGGCGGCGTAGTCCGGCTTCCAGCCCGTTTCCACCGTCACGGGCATCTTCCAGACCTTGCACGAGGCGATGACCGCGCCGACCTCGTAGACGGGGTACGCCGGGTCGGGGACGAGGACGACGTCGCCGGGGTTGGTGACGGCCCAGGGCAGGTGCGAGATGCCGTCCTTGCTGCCCAGCAAGGCGAGCACGTGCCTGGCCGGGTCGATCTCGACGCCGAAGCGGCTTTTCATGAACCGTGCGGCGGATTCGCGGAACTGCTTGAGCCCGCCGCCGGTCGTCGGGTATTGCTGGTTGGAGAGCAGCCGCATGGCGCGGTTCATCTCCTCGACGATGAACTCGGGCGTGGGCTGGTCGGGCGTGCCGACGCCGAGGTTGATCACGTCCGCGCCCGCGGCGATCCGCTCCTTTTTCTTCCGGTCGATCTCGTCGAAGAGGAACGGGGGCAGGTGCAGCAGACGCTCGGATTTCATGGTCATGGGCGCGGCCTTGGAAGATGCGGGCGAGGACGGAGCCGATGCGAGTGTGGTCATGTGTACGCTCAAAAACTACGGTGTGAAGAAATAACCTGAAAGAACTGATCTGCTTGATCTTGTGGCACAGGCGTCCCGCCTGTGTCTACTTGTCCTACAAAGCTGGTTCGGTGAAAGACCTGTGGCATGCACAGGCGAGACGCCTGTGCCACGGAAAACAAAGGGAGCCGCATCAGCCCTGCTTGGCCGCCAGCTCGTTCTTCTCTTTTCGGCGGCGTTGCAGCTCGGCGTCGATGAAGCCCTGGATCTCGCCGCGCAAAACGCCCTCGACGTTCGTCGACTCGTGGTTGGTGCGGTGGTCCTTCACGCGGTTGTCGTAGAAGACGTACGAGCGGATCTGCGTCCCCCAGCCGCGTTCGACGGCCCCGCCGGTCGCGGCGTTGACCTCGCGCTCACGCTTCTCCTCCTCGATCTGCTCGAGCTTGGCCATGAGCACCGTCATCGCCTGCTTCTTGTTCTGCGGCTGGTCGCGGTAGGTCGACGCCGTCACCTGGATCCCCGTCGGGATGTGCGTGATGCGGATCGCCGTCGCCACCTTGTTGACGTTCTGCCCGCCCGGCCCCGAGGCCCGCACGAACGCGACGACGTCCAGGTCCTTCTCGGGGATCTCGAGCGTCGTTTCCTCAAACTCCGGCACCACGTCGATCGTCGCGAACGACGTCTGCCGCTTCCCCTCGGCGTTAAAGGGCGAGACGCGGGCAAGCCGGTGCGTGCCGCGTTCGCAGTTGAGATAGCCGAAGGCGAACGGCCCCTTCACGTGCAGCGTCACCGAGTCGATGCCGTTCTCACTGCCGAAGGTCTTCTCGACCTCCTCCATGCCGAACTCCATCTTCTCGCAATAGAAGATGTACATCCGCAGCAGCATGTCGGCCCAGTCGTTGGCCTCTTTGCCGCCCGCGCCGGCCGAGATGGTGAGGAAGCAGTTGCGGTGATCGTGCTTGCCGGAGAGCAGCGACTGGAGCTCGGTCTTCTCCATCGTGCCGCCCTCGCGGGCCAGCGCCCACAGGGCCTCGTCGGCCTCTTTGAGCAGGTCGGCGTCGCCGCCCCCCCCGGCCTCCCTGGCCATCTCATAGGCGACCTTGGCGTTCTCGAAGGCGTCGATGACCCTGGTGAGCGGCTCGACCTGGGCCTTGGCCGCCTTCAGCTTGGCGACGACCTTCTGGGCCTCGCTGGGCTTGTCCCAGAAGTTGGTCGCGGACATCTTCTCTTCGAGGGCTTTGACGTCGCGGAGTTTGCCGTCGTAGTCAAAGAGAGTCGCGGATTGTTGTGATCCGCGCCTCGAGATCGTCGATCACCGGCTGGTGTGCGTCGTAATGCATGGGGGACGAGTATAGGCGCATCCTGGTGGCACCGATCGGGGGGGCCAGACCGGTGCGCGGCCTCTACAGTTTCCCGTGAGCGTTCTTGCCGCCTTCACCCCCGAGCAGGCCGCGGCCGTCCGGCTGGTGGTCTACATCACCTTCGCCGGACTGCTGCTGCTGGTCGCGCTGACGACGGCGTACCTGCTGCTGCGCGGCCGGCGCGTCGCCGCCGCCAAGGTCTCGCGGAACAGACCGCCGCAGCCATCGCTCAGCGCCTGGGAGATCGCCGGCCGCCGCCCTCCACCCTCCCCGCCCCTGCCCGCCGAGGAGCGCTCGCTCTCCACCGGCGACACCGTCGACCTCGACCCCGACGACCCCGGCTCTGCGGACATCGGGCCCGACGACGTCGACGGCGACAAGCCCCGGTAAACCGCCGTGCAATCGTCCGTCCGCCGCAGGTGCTCGGCGTTCTTGACGCGCGATCCGGCGGCGCTACGGTGACACGTCGCCCTTCTCCGCACCCGACCGCCGCCATGGCTCCGAGTTCATCCTCGCAACCCCCTACGGTGCTCGTCACCGGCGGCGCCCGGCGCATCGGGCGGGCGATCTGCACCGCGCTCGCCCGGCGCGGCTGGCGCGTCGCGCTCACCTACCACACCAGCGGCGACGAGGCCGCCCAGCTCGTGCAAGAGCTCACACGCCTCCACCCGCTCAAACACGGCGTCCACGCGGCGTTCCGGCTGTCGATGAACGACCCCGCCAACACCGACGCCGGCGCACGCGCCCTGGCCGAGCAGGTCGGCCCGATCGACGCGCTCGTCCACAACGCCTCGTCCTACAACCCCTCGCCGCTGCGCGAGCTGACGCCCGACCGCCTGCTGCACGACTACGCCGTCAACGCGCTGGCCCCGGCGATCCTCGGCAAGCATTTCGCCGAATCGCTGAAGCGCAGCACGCAACCCGGCGGCGGATCGATCGTCGCGATGGCCGACATCCACGCCCTCGGCGAGCACGGCCTGCCGCGGAAAGATTTCCTCAGCTACGCGATGTCCAAGGCGGCGCTGGTCGAGCTGGTCCGCGGCCTGGCCCGCGACCTCGCGCCGAGCGTGCGGGCCAACGCCGTCGCCCTCGGCGTCGCCGCCTGGCCCGAGCAGGGGCATGAGTCGGACGCGCCGGCCCAGGAGGCGTACCTCAAGCGTGTGCCGCTGGCGCGGGCCGGCACGCCCGAGCACGCCGCCGAAGCGGTGCGGTGGCTCGTCGAGGACGCGACCTACATGACGGGACAGATCATCCGCCTCGACGGCGGCCGGTCGATGATGTGATCGCACTCTGTGCAGAACCGTGGCTTCTTCTGCACGTCGAACCCGGCGCTCTTCTACGAGACGCGAGCGTGAGCGAGCGTGTAGAACACCGAGCACGCACTCATCTACGCTTCCTGGGTGAAGAACTCCGACGCCCCACTCGCTCATCTCCGCGGCCCGCTCAGCAACGTGCCCGACCCGCTGCGCCTGCCGCCGCCTCCCGCCAAACCATTTGACGTGCTCATCACGCCGCCCGGCTCGAAGAGCCTGACGAACCGGGCGCTCCTGCTGGCCGCGCTCGCCGAGGGCGAGTCGACGCTGCACGGCCCGCTCACCGAGGCCGACGACGCCGAGCGGATGATCGCCGCGCTGACCAAGCTCGGCGCGACGATCACACCAGAACAAAGCGGCTCGGCGCTCCGCGTCCGCGGCGTCGGCGGTCGATGGAAGCCGCAAGGCGGTCAATCGGATCTCACGCTCAACCTCAACAACGCCGGCACCGCGACGCGCTTCCTCGCGGCGGCCGCGCTCTTATACAAAGACAAAGACGGCCTCGTCATCGACGGCAACGCCCGCATGCGGCAACGCCCCATCGGCGATCTCACCGAACTTCTTACAGCGCTCGGCGCGACGTGCGAATGGCCGCCCGTCAACGGCGCGACACGAGCCCCCGGCTGCCCGCCCGTGCGCATCACGCCGCCGAAAGACCTCGCGTCACTCCGAAGCACGATCGACGTCGGCACGACCTCGTCGAGCCAGTTTATCTCCGCCCTGCTCCTGACCGCAGCGTTCCTCCCCAACGGGCTCACGCTCCGCTTCACCGGCACGCCGACGAGCGTCTCGTACATCGAGATGACCGTCGCGCTGATGCGAAAGCTCGGCGTGCGCGTCGAAGGCATGCCTGTTTCCAGTGGCACAGGCTCCGGGGGGGCGCCTGTGCATGTGCATCCGCTACCGCATGCCAAGCTCCCGGCGTTCGTTTACCGCGTCGAGCCGGACGCCAGCGGCGCGACGTATTTCTGGGCCGCCGCCGCACTCACGCCCGGCGCTCGCGTCCGCATCGACGGCCTTGCGCCCCGCGACTCCCTCCAGGGCGACGCGGCGTTCGCGCATCTGCTCGAACAGATGGGCGCGAGCGTTCAAATCACCCCTGCGCCCTCGCCGAGCACCACCGTCACGGGCGGCGGCACGCTCCGCCCGATCGACGCCGACCTCTCCCTCATGCCCGACGCCGCGATGACCCTCGCGGTCCTCTGCTGCTTCGCGACGCCGACACCAAACAACCCGACGGCCGTCAGCACGCTCCGCGGCCTGCGCACGCTCCGCGTCAAAGAAACGGACCGCCTCGCCGCGTTGCAGACCGAGCTCTCCAAGCTCGGCGCACGCATCGAGATCGTCGCCGAGGGCAACGACGAGTCGCTCGTCATCGCCCCCCCCTCCCCTTCCCCTTCCTTCGCCACACCGAGCGGACACGACACGCCGGTCGCTTTCAATACCTACGACGATCACCGCATGGCGATGGCCCTCGCGCTCGTCGCCCTGCGGCGCTCGAACGTGATCATCAACGACCCGGCCTGCGTCCGCAAGACCTACCCGGCCTTCTGGAACGACTGGGCAACGCTATATACCTAAGCTGTGCGCACGCCGTCTGCCTTCTCTGCAAAAACGTGGAACCCGCCGACGTTGCCGGACGCATCTTCATGAGCCGCGGCAAGGGGTTCTCACATGACCGACCCACGGTACAAACGACGGTTCCAGTTTCATGTCATCACCCGGCGCGCAATGCGACGCCTCGGCGTGCTCGCGATCGTCATCTTGATCGCGCTTGCGTATGCGTGGTGGTCGATGATCCGGATGCCCGGCGAATCGCACGCTGGCCCGCTGCCGGCGATGACCGACGCGCAGCGCACGCTCGCCGACACACTCCGGCGGCACGTCGTCGCGCTCGCCGATGCGCCCCGCGGGGTCGGACGCGACGGCAACCGCAGCCTGTATCATCCCAAGCGTTTCGCCGACGCGGCCCGGTACATCCGCGAGGAGCTGGCCGCGGCCGGGTACGACACGCCGCGCGAGTTCCCCGTCGGCGAGCACACGCGGTTCCCCACGATCGAGGCCCAGCGCCGCGGCTCGACGCTCGCCGACGAGATCGTCGTGATCGGCGCGCACTACGACTGCATCATGGGCACGCCGGGCGCCGACGACAACGCCTCCGGCGTCGCCGCCTGCCTCGAACTCGCTCGCCGGTACGCCGACAAAGAGCCCAAGCGCACGGTGCGGTTCGTGCTCTTCACCTTCGAGGAGCCGCCCGCGTTCTGGGATGAGACGATGGGCTCGCTCGTCTACGCCAAGGCCTGCAAGGCGGCGGGGGACAACATCGTCGCGATGATCAGCGTCGAGTCGATCGGCTATTACAGCGACGCGGCCGGCTCGCAGCGCTACCCCGAGCCGATGGGGCATTTCTACCCCGACACCGGCGGCTTCATCGCCTTCATCGGCAACTACTCGTCGCGTGCGCTCACGAAGCGATGTCTCCGCACGTTCCGCCGGACGACGCCGTTCCCGTCGGAAGGCGGCTCGCCGATCGGCTACCTGCCGGGCGTCGGCTGGTCGGATCACTGGTCGTTCTGGCAGGCGGGGTACCCGGCGATCATGGTGACCGACACGGCCGCGTACAGAAACCCGCACTACCACATGCCAACGGACGTTCCCGAGACGCTCGACTACGAGCGGACGAGCCGTGTTGTGGAAGGCTTGGAGCGTGTGCTCGACGATCTGGCCGGCGTGCCGTGAGAAAACAACCTGCGGATTTGTAAAGCCTCCGCAAAGATCGTGTAAACATCCTATGTGAATTCATCGGGTGCGCCCAATCTTTGCGCACTCTTCATGCGCCCGCGGCGTTCCCTCGCATGCCGAGGGATATCTTCTCCGGCATGTGCGCGCCGTGCAGGATGCGCACCGGAGAGCACCCGAAGATCTATGACGCAACACGCCCCGCCAACGTCTCCGGCCCGCCCGCGCGGGTCGGCCGTGCGCACGCCGATCGTCCCCGCACGTCGCGCCCACGCCCACGCGTTCACGCTCATCGAGCTGCTGGTGGTCATCGCGATCATCGCGGTGCTGATGTCGCTGCTGCTGCCGGCGCTCGGCGCGGCACGCGACTCGGCCAGGCAGGTCCGCTGCATGAGCAACCTGCAGCAGATCGGCGTGGGCGTGATGGGATACGCCGCGGGGAACCGCGAGTATTACTGCTCCGGCGTCAGCGACAACCGCACGAACAACGGCTACGGCCCCATCGACGAGGCCGGCTGGATGGCCGACATGGTCAACGGCGGCTACCTCATCCCCGGCGACCTGCTCTGCCCCGGCAGCGACGCCCGCTTCACGCAGAACGTCACCGACAAACGCATCAACGACAAACCGTATAAGCCGTTCAACAACACCGAGCGGCTTCGGCTCATCCGCGACGGGTTCAACACCAACTACACCATGTCGTGGTACATGGGCGCGACCGCCGTCAAGACCGAGTACAGCACCAGCCCGATCCACTTCACCGCCAACGTCAACAAACGCGAGGTCCAGGTCGGCCCCCTGCGCGACCAGAGCATCCGCGGCACGTCGACCAGCAAAGTCCCCCTCTTCGCCGACCCCTACATCGACGCCACCGACGACAGCGAGGACGGCGTCTTCTTCGACGGCGTCCCCGAGCACGTCTCCAAGACGATGACCGACGGCTGCCGCAAGTACAACACGAGCGCCGGCCCGCGCTGGGGGCGGCAGAGCTACAAGGACTTCGGCCCCGCGCACATCCGCAAAAAGGGCGTCAACGCCAAGGGGTTGCAGAACACCATCGGCGACATGCTCTTCGCCGACGGGCACGTCGCCGCGCTCGTTGACACCAACAACGACGCGCACTTCGGCTGGGAAAACGACGATCAGCCCACGCCGACGGACGCGTACCCCGACCTGGAGGGCAAGGTCTTCGGCGGCAACCTGATCACCGGCGCATACGCCGACCACGGGCCGACGAGCCGCCCGCGCTAAGCCTTGTGTACCACGCCAGATCGCTTGATTGCAGGGTCATTCAAGGAGTTGCCAGAGACAAGTTGCTGTTGTTTTTACGAGACGCGAGCGCCCCCCCCCACGCAAGCGTGCAGGACGCTGGAGACCAGGGCACGCTCCCTTGGGGGGCGGTCGCGTCTCGTATGAGAGCACCAAGTTTGATTCACACGGGCTTGCGTCAAGCCCGCACACGAGAAGCCGGCGGCCGAGTCAGCCGTCGGAGTTGAGAGCAAGTTCGGATTCGTCAAGGAGAGAGAGATGAACATGGTTCGTGCATCTGCGTTCTTTGCCGCCGCGGGCATCCTCGCGGCAACCGGCATGGCCCACGCCGCCGCCGATCTCAAGATCACCGAGATCTACATCGGCATCGACGCCCAGGACGGCACCCCCGACTGGGCCGAGATCACCAACTTCGGCACCATGACCGCCGACATGGCCGGGTACACGGTCAACGACAACAACGGCGGGTTCGGAACCAGCGTCGCTATCCCCAGCTTCAACCTGCTCCCGGGCCAGTCGGTCGTCCTGCTGCTCGAAGGCTCGGCGGGCGACGACAGCATCTTCGACTTCATCTGGGGCGGCGGGATCAACCGCCTCCTCGTCAGCGGCAGCGGGCTCGGCCTCGGCTCCGGCGGCGACGGCGTCTACCTCTACACCTCCGCCGGCACGCTCGTGAACAAGGTCGACTACACCGGCGCTCAGGCCGGCGACGGGCGTCAGACCATGGAGATCCTGCCGCCGGCCTTCGGCATCGCGCTGTCCACCAACGGCGTCCACGGCGCGTACCTCTCGCAGGGCTTCGACAACGACACGTTCGGCACCGCGGTGCTGACCGGCTCGCCCGGTTACGCCGCCCCGGCCCCCGCGGCCGGCGCGCTGCTGGGCCTCGGTGGTCTTTTGGCCGCGCGTCGCCGTCGCGCCTGAATACGCACACGAAGACCGCACACACCCTGAAGCAGGCCGAGGGGCTCAGTCCCTCGGCTTCGCCTTTGAGCCTGTGTGGCTTTGAAATGCTGGGTGGGGCGGGCGTCCCGCCCGCCGTGGGGGATGCACAAAGCGCACAGGAGGGCGGGCGGGACGCCCGCCCCACCCAAGACGAATACACGATTTCAACAGAGCCGCACAGGCTCTTACAACCGACCGCCATTTGAAGAAGGAGATGTTCCGCATGATGGAGAAGAACACGCTGTTCACGGCCCTGATGCTCGCCGTGGTCGGGGCCGCCGTCTCGTCCGCCTCCGCGCAGGTCGCGCTCAACGAGCTGTGGGAAAACCCCCCCAGCCCCGGCGACGACGAGCAATACGAATACATCGAGATCTACGGCCCGCCGAACTACGACCTCACCGGCTACGCGATCGCGCTGGCCAAGGGCTCGTCGGTCAATCCGGCCGACCGCGAGATCGACGAGGCCTTCACCCTCGACGGCCTCACGACCGACGCGAACGGCCTGCTCTTCATCTACCACCCCGGCGACTCCTCCGGCGACAGCGGGCTGGCGCTCTTCGCCGCCGCGCCCGCGCTGCCCCCCTGCCCCGGCGGCAGCCCGTGCTGGGACAGCTCGGCGAGCGCCTCGAAGACCAACCGCCGCTTCACCAACGGCCTGGCCTTCCCCGTCGTGCACATCCCGACGAGCGACACCTCCGGCAAGCTCGGCAACGACAACTCGTCGACCTACTTCATCGTCCGCCGCCGCCCGAACCACGCGCTCAACCCGAGCGGCACCAGCTTCTACGCCGCCGGCTACGCCTGGCGCAAGGACGTCAAGGTCGACGTCGACGCCAACTCGCGCCTCGACGCCGCCTTCCGCCCGGCGCAGATCGTCGACGAAGTCGCCTGGTCCGACAACAGCGGCTACGAGTACAACCTCCCCGGCCGCGGCGAGATGAGCAACAAGATCAGCGAGACCCCCGGCTTCAACCCCGACGGCATGTCCCGCCTCCGCTACCTCGGCGCAAACCCCCACCTCGGCTGGACCACCAAGCCCGACGGCGCCCTCGTCCGCACGTCGCTCGCCGACGAGTCATGGCTCTACGGCGAGCACATGGGCGCCTTCGAGGCCTACGGCATCTACAAGCACGACTACGAACTCGGCCGTCTCGAACGCACCTTCGGCGGCCCCACCAACCCCGACGGCAACCTCTACACCTACGACCCGATGAACCCGGGCCGTAACCAGAGCCCGGCGACGTTCGCGCCCTTCTTCGAGCAGACCAACGCCTACGACCCGGTCAACGGCACGCTGCGGTTTGAGCCGTACAGCTCGCAGGGTTTCAGCATGACGCCCGGCTCGTTCAACGACGCCCCGGAAAACTCGGCCCTCGCCGGCACGGCGCTTGCGCAGCAGTTCCGCTGGGTGCGAGGCGACTTCAACTTCGACGGCGTCGTCGACTGCACCGACCGCGGCATGATCGCCCAGGCCGCCGCCGAAGGGTGGAGCCTCGACGAGCCGGCGACGATCATCGACGACAACAACACGCCTGACAACACGGCCGACGATGTCACCTACACCGGCTACCTCCGCCAGGTCGAGAACTTCAACGGCGTGCTCGCGATGATCCGCATGAACCTCGCCGACGGCTCCACCGGCGAGTGGACCAGCGGCCAGATCACCGACACCAACGCCGCCTCTCCCACCTTCGGCAAAATCATCGCCTGGGGCGGCTCGGTGACCGCCCAGGACCTTGCGGCGTTCGACAGCGAGTTCCCCAACGTCTGCGTCGCGCCCTGTGCCGCCGACTTCAACCACGTCAACGGCGTCACCGTTCAGGACATCTTCGACTTCCTCACCGCGTGGCTGGCCGGCAACAGCTCGGCCGACTTCAACCACGTCAACGGCGTGACCGTCCAGGACATCTTCGACTTCCTCACCGCCTGGCTGGCCGGCTGCTGAGGTAGGGAGCACGGCACTTTCGGGGGGGCGTGCCGTGTTCTCGGCTCGGAGAGCCGGGCGACCAAGACACTCATCACATCAAGACCAAGGCCCAGGGACGCGCTCCCTGGGCCTTTTTTTATTGTGCGCGATCTATGTTGAACCACGGAGATCACGGAGCACACAGAGGAAGGCAAATGCATTGAAGCAGCTTTGGCCCAAATGCCTTTCTCTGTGCTCTCCGTGTGCTCTGTGGTTTAATCTCAGTTCTTCCGCACGGTGCGTTGCTCGATGCGTTTTTCGCTGACGGTCTTGACGACGCGGTCGACGTAGTTGCCCGGCGTGTGGATCGCGTCGGCGTCGATCTCGCCGGTGGGCACGAGCTCCTCGACCTCGGCGATGACGAACGCCGCGGCGGTGGCCATCGGGGCGTTGAAGTTGCGGGCGGTCTTGCGGTAGATCAGGTTGCCGAAGCCGTCGGCCTTGTACGCCTTGACGAGCGCGAGGTCGGCGTAGAGCCCGGTCTCCAGGACGTACTCGCGGGCGGTGCCGTCCTGATGCGGCGCCCCCCCTCCCGCGCCCTTGGTCTTCATGTCGCGTCCCGCAAACCCGCGGCCGGGGATCGTCGCCCCGCCCACGCCCTGACCCGGCCGGAAGAACTGCCGGGTTTCTTTGCCCTCGGCGACGAGCGTGCCCGCGCCGGTCGCGGTGTAGAAGGCCGGGATCCCCGCCCCGCCGGCCCGGATGCGCTCGGCGAGCGTCCCCTGCGGGTTGAACTCGACTTCGAGCTGACCGTCGAGGAACTGCCGCTCGAACGTGGCGTTCTCGCCGACGTACGAGGAGATCATCTTGCCGATCTGGCGGGTCTGCAGGAGCAGGCCCAGCCCGAAGTCGTCGACGCCGGCGTTGTTGGAGACGCAGGTGAGGTCTTTGACGCCCGAGTCGCGGAGTGCGGCGATGAGGTGCTCGGGGATGCCGCAGAGCCCGAAGCCGCCGACCATGACGGTCATGCCGTCGCGGAGCACGCCGCGCTGACGCAGGTCGGCGAAGGTCTCGGCGGCGGAGGAAAAGATCTTCTTGGTGGTCATGGTCAATGCTAAGCAGGCGTGGGGCGTCGGGCGTCAGGCGTCTGTGTCATGATTACTCAAGACGGCATTCGGCATTCGGCATTTGGAATTCGGCATTCGAAAGAAAACACGGCTCTGCGAATGCCAAATGCCGAACCCCGAATGCCGATCAACACTCCAGCTACAGACGCCTGACGCCCGACGCCTGACGCCTCCTCAAAACAGCTTCGCCTGGTCCTTCACGTCCTTCGGCCGTATGCCCATCTCCTTGATCTCGTCGAGGATCTGCCCGGCCGAGTGGAACTGGTAGTACTCGCTGGCGAAGCGGATGTAGGCGATCTCGTCGAGGTTGCGCAGCTTGGCCGTCACCTTCTCGCCGATCGCGCGCGACGGCACCTCGCGGTCGTACTCGCGGTTGACCTCTTCCTCGATCTCGTCGACGAGGCGGACCTTGAGCTCTTCGGGGATCGGGCGTTTGCCGCAGGCCGACTGGATGCCGCGGAGGATGTTGTCGCGGTTGAACGGCTCGCGCGCCCCGTCCCGCTTGACGACCATGAGGCGGGTGGTCTCTTCGACCCGCTCGTAGGTCGTGAACCGCTTGTTGCACTTGAGGCACTCGCGCCGGCGGCGCACGACCTGCCCCCCCTCGCTGGAGCGGCTGTCGATGACCTTGTCGTCGTTGGCGTTGCAATAGGGGCAGATCACGCCGGAGGGTTCCTCACCATCGCCCACCCGCCTCTCCTCAGACCGTGCATCGTAACCCACAACGGGCGGTATCGCTCGACCAGCGCACCCACATCCCCTTCCTCCACGCCATGCCCAGGGGCACGGCCCCTGGGCTTCTCACAAACAGTTCCGCTACGCTCTTCACGTGCCTGCCACGATGGACGAGGGCGTCTGCATCCGCCAATGGGACTGGTCCGAGACCAGCCAGACGGTGTCGGTCTTCACCAGGGGCCTCGGCCTCGTCCGGGCGATCGCCAAGGGCTCCAAACGCCCCAAGGCCCCCTTCTCCGGCGGGATCGAACTCCTCACCCGAGCACGACTCGGGCTCATCCTCAAACCCACCGCCGAGCTGGGCCTCATGACCGAGTGGGACCTGCAGGAGACCTTCCCCGCCCTTCGGCGGACCCTCCGCGCCAACCACGCCGGGCTGTACGTTGCCGACCTCGTCCACCACGCCGTCCACGACCACGACCCCCATCCGGCCCTCTACGACGCCCTCGTCGCCGCCCTTCGCCACCTCGGCAGCACGCCCGACCCCCACGACAACGGCTGGCTCGAGCTGGGGCTCGTCCGGTTCCAGTGGGCCGTGCTGGTCGAGACGGGGTACCGCCCGGTCCTCGATCGCGACGTGGCCACGGGCGGCCCCTTGGACGAAACCGCTCCCGGGTACCGCTTCGACCCCGCACTCGGCGGCGTGCGGATGAACGACGACGGCTGGCGCGTCCGCGCCGAGACGATCCGAACCCTCCGCCGTGTCGTGCTGATCAGCGAAGAGCCCGCCGCCGAGCCCGACGCCGCGGAAACGGCCACGCTGGAGCGGTGCAACCGCCTGCTGGCCTCATACATCCGCTACGTCCTGGGCGTCGAGCCCAAGACCATGCCCATCCTGTTCGGCCCGCGCCTGCCCCGATAACCCCCTCCGTAACCCCCGTAACCCCCGATAACCCGCCGCTTGGCGTGAGGGCATTTTCACCGGGAGAAACCCGGTGCGGTCAAGCACCTCGGCGGTTGGGTCGATGAACAGACCCTGATCGATCACGCGCGTCACGGGAGCCTGGACGCCGCTCGTCCGCTCGTGCCGCGTCACCGGAACTTGTATGAACCCCGAGGTGCTGGAAAAGATCCTGGCGTGCAAGACCGTGCCGAGCCTCCCGGCGATCGCCATGCGCGTCGTCGAGCTCACGCAGGACTCCAACGTCTCGATCCGCCAGCTCGCCGAGACGATCCAGAACGACCAGGGCCTGACCACCAAGGTCCTCCGCACCGTCAACTCCTCCCTCTACGGTCTGCGGCAGCGCTGCTCGAGCATCAACCAGGCGATCGTCATGCTCGGCCTCTCGGCCGTCAAGACGCTGGCCCTCGGCTTCTCGCTGGTCGGCGCGGTCAAGGGGTGCGAGCCGATCGACTTCGACATGAGCGACTACTGGCGGCGTTCGCTCTACACGGGCATCGCCGGCAAGTACATCGCCGCCAAGGCCGGCGGCGCCTCGCAGGAAGAAGCCTTCCTCGGCGGGCTCCTCCAGGACGTCGGGATGATCGCGCTGGTGCAGGCGCTGGGGCACGAATACTCGGCGATCGTCCGCGAGGCCGGGCCCAACCACCGGAAACTCACGACGCTCGAGGCCGAACGCCTCGACGTCACGCACGCCGACGTGGGGGCGATGCTCGCCGACCGCTGGCGGCTGCCGGGCACGCTGGTGCTGCCGATCAAGTACCACGAGCGTCCGACGGCCGCGCCCAACGAGGAGCTGACGCTGGTCCGCTGCGTGGGGCTGGCCAACATCGCCGCCGAGGTGCTGATGAGCGCCGAGCCCGCGGAGCCCTTGCGGAAGTACTACCAGCGCGCCGAGCAGTGGCTGAACATCAAGCAGGTGGACGCCGACGAGGTGCTCCGCTCGATCACCGCGGCCACCCGCGAGGTCGCCGGGCTGCTGAGCGTCAACGTCGGCGAGCTGGCCAACGTCTCCGCGGTGATGGAGAAGGCCCAGCAGCAGCTCCGCGACATGCCGATCCCCGGCGACGAGCCGGCCGAGAGCGTGCCGGGCGCGGTCGTCGAGGGCAAGGACGAGCTGAGCGGGCTCAACACCCGCCGGCGGTTCGACCAGACGATCGTCGCGGCGTTTGAGCAGAGCAAGGCGACGCAGACGCCGCTGGGCCTGGCGTTCTTCAACGTCGACCACCTGGCCAAGACCAACGAGCAGTACGGGCAGGAGGCCGGGGACGCGGTGCTCATCGGCGTCGCCAGCCGTCTGCGGAAAACACTCGGCGTCCCTCACGTGCTGCTGGCCCGCTACGACGGGGGCTGCTACGCGGCGCTGTTCACCAAGATCGAGCAGAAAGAGATCATCCGCCTGGTCGAGGCGGCCCGCGTGGCGGTGAACAACGAGCCCGTGCCGCTCATCGCGGGCAACCACAACGCCCCCAGCGCCCTGCCGGTGAGCGTGAGCATCGGCGTGGTCGCCCTGCCGATGGCGGGCGAGGCGTCGATCGACGACGTGGGCCGCCTGTGCCAGGCGACCGAGAAGGCCGTCAAGGCGGCCAAGGACGCCGGACGCAACGTCGTCCGGGCGCTTGCCCCGGCGGTCGCCAGGCGGGCCGCGTAAGCCGCTGTTCAAGCGAATCTGATGGCTCAGGCCACCTGCGAGGGCTTGTTCCACACCGCCCAGTACATCTGCACGTCGCGGATCATCTTGCGGAACGTGTCGAAATCGAGCGGCTTGACGAGGTAGCTGTTGGCGCTGGCCGCGTAGGCCTTGGCGCGGTCGGCGTCGGCCAGCGAGGTGGAGAGCACGATCACGGGGATGGCCTTGAGCGACGAGTCGGCCTTGAGGGCCGCCAGCACCTCGTGCCCGTTCATCCGCGGCAGCTTGAGGTCCAGCAAAATCACGTCGGGCCGGCGGGCGTCGTCGTACGGCGATTCCTTCCTGAGATACCGCAGCGCGGCTTCGCCGTCACGGACGTGCACGATCTCGTTGGCGACACGGTTGTCACGCATGGCGCGGCGGACCAGCTCCGCATGGTCTTCGTCGTCCTCGACGAGCAGGAACCTCACCACGCTGTCAACCTCTTGTGCCATCACACGCTCGCTTTCTGAAGAGTTGAAGAGGGTATGCGTGCGGCCTGGGCGAAAGACACCCAGAATGTCGATCCCTCGCCGGGGACCGACTCGACCCACGCACGCCCGCCGTGCGACTCGGCGATACGCCGGACGATCGCCAGGCCCATGCCGGTCCCCTCGGCGCCGATGTTGAGCCGCTGGAAGAGCCCGAAGATGCGTTCCTGGTGCTCGGCCTGGATGCCCGGCCCGTTGTCGCGGACGAACAGCCGCACCTCGCCCGCGACGACCTGGCACGAGCCGATGATGATCCGCAGCGGCCGCTCGGGCGCCCGCGCGTGGTGCAGCGCGTTGATCAGCAGGTTCTGCAGGATCTGCCCGACCCGCTTGCGGTCGGCCCTGATGACCGGCACCTCGAAGTCCGTCGAGACCTCCGTCGTCAGGTCCTCGTGGACCTCCATGTCGCACGATTCGATGACCTCGCGCATCACCTCGGCCAGGTCGATGTCGTCGTCGCGCGCCTCGATCCGCCCCACGCGGCTCAGCTCCAAGAGGTCGTCGACCTCGGCCCGCATCTTGGACGCCGCCCGCTGGATCCGCCGGGCGTCCTCGGCGACCTCGGTGTAGCAGCCGCGATCGACGTCCTCGATCATGTGCGAGGAGAACCCGAGGATCGTCACCAGCGGCGACTTGAGGTCGTGCGAGGCCGTGTACACGAACTGCTCCAGCTCGGCGTTCTTGCGGTCCAGCTCGGCCGTCTTGGCCCGCAGCTCGGCGAGCTGGCGGCTGTTCTCGTCCTCCACGTCCTTGAGGTGCGAGATGTCGTCGCGCACCGCGACGTACCGCGTCACCTTGCCGTTCATGTCCACGTCGGGGATGATCGTCGTCTTGACCCAGTAGTAGCGGCCGTTCTTGGCGCGGTTGCGGATGTCGCCGTGCCAGATCTTGCCGCCGGCGATGGTGCGGTACATGTCGGAGAAGAACTCCTTGGGGTGGTAGCGCGAGTTGATGATGCGGTGGTCCTGCCCGATGAGCTCCTCGCGCGAGTAGCCGCTGATCTCGCAGAACAGGTCGTTGACGTAGGTGATCCGGCCGCGGTTGTCGGTGATGGCGACGATCGCGTGGTTGTTGAGCGCCTCCTCGCGGAACATCAGCTCGTGGTTCAGCTTGGCCAGTTGCAGGTTGACCTCGCGGAGCTGGTCCTCCACGTCGGTGCGGCGGGCGACCTCGGCCTCCAGCTTGGCGTTGGTCTCGGCGAGCGTCGGCCAGGCGAGCACCTTGGGCACGACGGGGACGAGGGCCGCGACGGTCGCCCACGAGGCGGTCGCGGTGATGGCCTTCCACACCCCGGCGAGGCGGTAGATGGGGTGCCAGAAGATGATGGACTCCATGAGGTGCCCGAAGCCGCAGGAGGCGATGAAGGCGATGAAGAGCCAGGCGACGTGCGGCAGGGGCGTCTTGCGCTTGCGGATGAAATACCAGATGATGACCGGGATCGCCATGTAGGCCCCCCAGATCGCGGCGTCTGAAAGGATGTGCAGCCATCCGAGGAACGACGACCACGTGCCGCAGTTCCACCGACGGGGGAAGCCGGAGGTGTCGAAGAGCCAGGCGACCCCTGTAGCGGGGGATTGCGACCCCCCGGCCTGGGCGAGCCCGGCCGCGGGAACGGCGCAACATTCGTCGGTGGCGGCGGTCGCGCCGATCGCGGGTTCGGGCGAACCTAAGAGCGCCGCCGCGCCGGCGATCGCGAAGAGCACGAGCACCGCCGCGCACGCGCGTACCGGAACGGAGTGTGGTAGAAGCCCTGGCCGCCGCGACATGGCGAACGATCCTTTCCCGGCACTCCCCGAAGCGCGTGAGCGGGAAATCCCGTGCAAATCTCATCGGTCTTGCGCACAGATCAGTCAAATGGTGTTCAACGCATCACCCATTTGGGGATGGTTTACCGCGTTCTTATGCGACTGTCAAGAGGGAGGGTTTTCCATGACCCGCAAGTTATGAAGCGATCTTCATAACCTACCGTCCGCGATAAGTGGGTCAACTTGGTCTTATCTGCCATGAATCTCCGCTCATCTTCCGACTTTGCGGATCGGGCGGTTTTCGTCTCCGCCCTCTTTGGGCCATGAAGTTCTTCAGGCTCCCGACTGTGCCGACAAAACTGGAGACGGACAACTGGATACCGGAGCGACGAGCCATGACCGCCAAGCGCATTCTTCTGGCCGAGGACAACTCGGATCACCGCCGCCTGCTGCTCAGGGCCCTGGCCCGCGGCCGGCCCGACGTGGATGTTCTCCTGGCCTCCTGCAAGCAGGAGATCCTCCGGGCCGTCGAGTCGCAGCGGTTCGACTGCATCGTCATCGACTTCAACCTCCCCCCCGACACCGCCCCCGAGATCGTCCAGCAGCTCCAGCGGCTGTGCCCCTCGACGCCGGTCGTCGTCATCTCGTCGAGCGAGGAGCAGCACATCGTCATCGAGAGCTTCCGCACCGGGATGGTCGCGGACTTTGTCCCCAAGGAGCGGGCCGTCGAAACCGGCAACCTCTGGGAGCGGATCGACGAGGCGATCCAGGTGACGCGGCAGCGGGTCGCCGAACGCCGCAAGACCAACCGGCGGCTCAAGGCCATCCAGCAGCAGGCCGACACCGACCCGCTGACCGGTCTGTATAACCGGCGCTACGCCTCCAAGCTGCTCGAGTCGGACCGGCTGGCCAACGACCGCCGCGGGCTGATGTCCGTGGTGATGATCGACCTCGACCACTTCAAGGACGTCAACGACACCTACGGGCACGACGCGGGGGACGAGGTGCTCAAGGCGGCGACGCAGGCGATCCGCGGCGTGTCGTCGCCGGCCGACACGCTCATCCGCTGGGGCGGCGAGGAGATCGTGATCCTCAAGCCCTCGCTCAACCTGCCGCAGGCCTGGACGTGGGCCGACACCCTCCGCCGGGCGATCGCGGGGCTGAGCGTCGAGTCGGAGCTGGGCGAGATCCGCTTCACGGCGAGCATGGGCGTGGCGAACGTGCCGGTGACGGAGTTCGGCGAAGAGACGATCTGCGCGGCGGACAAGGCCCTCTACCTCGCCAAGGAGCGAGGGCGCAACCGCGTCTGCACCACCGCGATGGTCGAGGCCTTCGAGCTGGCCGAGGAGGTGCAGACGCAGGCCGACCTGGGGCCGCGTGAAAAAGTGAGCGAGTTCGTCTCGCGCCTGGGCACGCGGCTGGGCCCGGTGCAGCGCGAGCACATCGGGCCGCACGGGCGGCAGGTCGCCCGGCTGGCCTCCACGCTGGGCGCGTCGCTGGGGCTCAAGCACGACGAGCTGGAGCAGCTCGCCCTGGCCGCCGAGCACCACGACCTGGGCAAGGTGGGCGTGCCGGAGGCGCTGCTGGCCAAGCCGGCGGTCCTGACGCGCGACGAGAAGCTCTTTGTCGACGAGCACGCGCGGTTCGGCGCCGAGCTGCTGCGGACGCTGGGCGTGGAGGACCGCATCGCCCAGCTCGTCGAGCACCACCACGACCGCTTCGACCGCCCCGAAGACCCCGCCGACCGCACGACGGCGATCCTGACGCTGGCCGACGCGATGGTCGCGATGACCAGCTGCCGCCCGCACGCCCCGTCGCGGTCGATCGCGCAGGCGCTGGCGGAGCTGCGGCGTGAACGCGGGCGGCAGTTCGACCCGGAGGTCGTCGATTCGGCCCATTTCCTTGACCACTCGGCCGCCCTGGCGGCGGCGTAGTGACCGTGAGCGAGAAGACCCTCAGAGGAGATGAATTCATGCTCGATATCCCGTGCAGGCGCAGCCGTGAACGCGCCTACCCGCAGCAGCAGCACGTGCTGTGGTCCTCCCACGACGGCGTGCCCATCATGCGGGCCGAGGTCAAAGACGTCTCCGACTCCGGGCTGGGGCTGGTGATCGCGCGGCAGCACCAGCCGTCGCTGGGGGAGGCGATCAGCATCGTCACCACCGGCGAGCCCGCGCCGCGGCGGGCGCGGGTGCTCCGCGTCTCATCGCGCGAGGACGGGCGCGTCACCGTCGGCTGCCGCTGGATCTCCAACAAAGAACACCACGCCGTGCCCGTTTCGACCCGGCGTCGCCGATCGCACCACTGAACGGAGGCTCGTATGGAATCGCATCAGCTCGACAACAGCGAAAAACGCCGGAGCCCGAGGGAACGCCGCAGCGACGCCATCTTCTGGCGGCTGGTCGGGCAGACCGAGTACGACATGGGGTGGATCCTCGAAGCCTCCGACGACGGCCTGGCGTTCGCCTGGCGCGGCGACGCCGCCCCGCCGCGCGGCAGCATTGTGGAGGTGCACCGCGGCGGCGGGGCCGGGGGGGGAGGGGACGAGGGATGCGAACGCGGCCGGTTCGACGATCTCACCTCCAAGCCCGAGCGGGCGCTGGTCCGCCGTTCCACCCTCGCCCACGACGACCTGGCGATCATCGCGGTGCAGATCATCCCCGAGATGTCGGCGGCCAAGGGGGCCTGCGAAGTGGCCCTCAAGCCGAGGACGGCACGGGCCGCGTACTCGTTGACTTGACCGCACCCGAACAGTGAACAGGCTCGCGAGGCGTATGCACGCTTCGTAGCACTGGTAGCTCAAACCTCAACATGCTTGCGGGTGGGGCGAGACGCCCGCCCCACCCAAGCCTGTGCGTTCTGTACTCAACAGACATTCGAAGCGATCAACGATCTTCTGGACAGGACAAAGGGGGATCATCCCTGTCCATGCGTGTGAAACGGGGAAAGGAAATCCCGCGCAAAGCGGTGTTTCCGGACGTTGCCCGCTCGTCTCCACATTAAAGACTTGATTTTTGACCGGGTGGGCCGCACACTCGTGCGGACGGCTCCGCGGCGTATCGCTCGAAGCAAGCGGCCAACGACCCCGTCGCAAGCACTCTCTCTCTAAAGGAAAATCTGTATGTTGAGGAGCACTCTCGTGATGGGAGGCGCGGCCGTTGTGCTCGCCGCCTCAGCCGTCCATGCGGACGAAGTTACCGACTGGAACAGCATGCTGATGGTCGCGACGCGCGCCCAGAGCGGCAACGACGCCGGCCCGGGGCCGATCTCGCGGGCGGGCGCGATCCTGCACGCGTCGATCTACGACGCGGTGAACTCGATCGACCGCTCGCACGCCGCGGCCAACTTCCTCTATAGCCCCGCCGCGGGGACCGACAAGCGCGCCGCCGCGGCGGCCGCCGGGTACACCGCGCTCTCGCAGCTCTACGGCAGCAACCCCGCGCTGCAGGCGCAGTTCGACACGCTGTATCAGGCGCAGATGAACGCGATCGCGCCGGGCGCGGGCCGCGACGCGGGCGTCGCGCTCGGGCAGACCGCCGCTACCGACACGTTCTCGTTGCGCGCCGCCGACGGGCACGACGTCCCCGGGACGTACACCGAGCAGCCCGGCCCGGGGAACTGGCGGTCGAACTACCAGCCGTTCGTGCCGGCCTGGGGCCCGCAGTGGGGCAGCGTGACGCCGTGGGTGATGAGCAGCGGCGACCAGTTCCGCCCGGCCCCCGCGCCGAGCCTGACGAGCCAGCAGTACACCGACGCGTGGAACGAGGTGTACTGGAAGGGCAAGGCGACGGGCTCGACGCGCACGGCGGAGGAGACCGAGATCGCGTGGTTCTGGGGCAACGACCGGGACGGCACGTACAAGCCGCCGGGCCAGCTCAACCGGATCACGCAGATCGTCTCGCAGCAGCAGTTCGCCGCGCTCAGCGACGATGAGCGGCTGGTGGAGAACGCGCGGCTGTTTGCGCTGACCAACATCGGGATGGCCGACGCGGCGATCGTCGCGTGGGACTGCAAGTACGACACCGACTCGGACTTCTGGCGGCCGATCGCCGGCATCCGCGAGGCCGACACCGACGGCAACCCGGACACCGCCGCCGACCTGCTGTGGGAGCCGCTCAGCCACGCCGGGATCGGCGGCGGGGCGTTCACTCCCCCGTTCCCGGCGTACATGTCCGGGCACGCGACGTTCGGCGCGGTGCACGCGGCGCTGATGGCGGCGTTCTTCGGCACCGACGACATCAGCTTCACGCTCGACACCGACGACGCCGATGCGTTCGGGGCCACGCGGACGTTCGACTCCTTCAGCGAGGCCGCGTGGGAGAACGCGCTCAGCCGCATCTACCTCGGCGTGCACTGGCGCTTCGACGCCGAGATGGGCAACCTCTGCGGCACCGACCTGGGGCGGTTCATCGCCGCCAACTACTTGCTGCCCGTCCCCGCGCCCAGCGCCGGGGCGCTGCTGGCGGCAGGCGGGCTGACGCTGATGAGGCGAAGGAGGCGCTGAGGTATTGCGGGCAACCCGGCCGCACGCGGCATCTGCCCGTGATAGATCCCGGCGTGCGCGGAGCATCGGTCATCCATGGTGGCCACGGATGACTCTCCCGCACGCCGGGCTTGCTTTGGCCTCTCGCGCGATCGGCCCGAGTGTGGTACGCTCTGGCCTGCACATGGCCGACGAGCAGAGCACCATTTCTTCGCCCCACACCTCCCCGCCGCTGCACCCGGTGCTGGCGCCGGTGGTCTTTGTGGGCAGGCGGGTCCTGGACATCCTCGATCATGTCGGGCACACGTGGTTCCTGTTGTTCGACATGGTCTTGTGGATTTTTCGGGCGGTGCCGCGGCGGAAGGTCCGGCTGGGCTGGCCGGCGATCATGTCGCAGGTCGTGCGCATCGGCGTGCGCTCGGTGGGGATCATCTCCCTGGTGTCGGGGTGTGTCGGGCTGATCCTGGTGCTGCAGATGGCCCCGCCGTTGGAGGAGTTCGGGCAGAAGGTGCTGGTGGCGAACATCACCGGGGTGGCGGTGCTCAGAGAGCTTGGGCCGCTCATCGCGGCGATCGTGCTGACGGGCTTTGCCGGGGCGGCGATCGCGGCCGAGATCGGCACGATGGTCGTGGGTGAAGAGATCGAGGCGCTTGAGGCCCACGCGCTCAATCCGGTTCGGTTTCTGGTGGTGCCTCGGGTGATCGCGACGGTGGTGAGCATGACGTGCCTGGCGGTGCTGTCGGACCTGATGGCGATCGGGGCGGGGCTGCTGATCGCGATGGTGGCCCTGGACATCCCGCCGCGGGTCTACCTGGACCAGACCCTGGACCAGGTGAAGATGGTCGATTTCCTGACGGGCGTCGGCAAGGCGACCGTCTTCGGGCTGCTCATCGGGATCATCGCGTGCAGCAACGGCCTGCGGGTGACCGGCGGGGCGGCCGGGGTCGGGCGGGCGACCACCGGCACCGTCGTGCAGTCGGTCGTGACCATCATCATCGCCGACCTCTGCTTCACCGCGATGTTCTACGCGCTGGGGTGGGTGTAGGAAAAGAGCCAAATGGCAAATCGCCAAAGAGCCAAATTCAAACCTGGAGGAAGGGGTCGAATTTGAGCATTTGGGAATTTGGCCCTTTGGCTATTTCTTCCCGCCTGCATATCCTTCTGCCCCCCATTGTGCGCGAGAGGCTCGCGCACCCGTTGTCGCTCAGGAGCACCCCGCGTTGCCGACCGGTTTATCGAGCCCCCGTTCTTCCTCTTCGCTGCCGGCCCGGTCGGCGCACGTCGGCGTGATGCTGGCCGCGACGGGGGCGGGCGCTGGGGTCACGGCGGCCGTGGCGCTGGCCTTCGGCGCGGGCGGGCTTGGGGGAGGTGGGGGAACAGCCTCGCTGGCGGTGCTGGTCGTGCTGATCGCGGGGGTGTTCGGCCTCGTGCCGGCGCTGATGCACATCGGGGCCGAGTCGTGGGGGCTGGCGGTGCTGGGCGGCTCGATGGGGCGCACACTCGCGGCCCTGGCGATCGGGCTGGCGCTCGACCAGGGCGGCGGGCGGCAGCTCGACCGTGAAGGGTTCTGGATCGGGCTGGCGGCGGGGTTGGTGGTCGTCCTGGTGATCGAGGTGGCGTTCGCCGTGCGGACGCTGCAGAAGATGGATTTCTCGTCCGCCTCCGCCGGCCGTGCGCCGAGCGGCGGCGGTGCGGCTCACACGAATACACAGGCCCATACGTCATGATGAACACGCTCTTCACCCTCGCGGCCGGCAGCCCGGCCGATCACGTGTACAACCACCCCACGATCGTGACCGACGGGGGCTGGTGGGTCTGGTCGGCCAACCAGACCAACCTGGTCATCAGCGGGATCCTCATCGTCCTGATCGGCCTCTACGTCGCCTCGCGCGTCAAGACGGGGCCGGAGAGCCAGGGGCACAACCGCTACGTCACCAAGGGGCGGTTCGCCCACATGATCGAGGTGATCGCGGTGTACCTGCGGGAGGAGACGATCCGCCCGCTGCTGGGGGACCGCACGGAGAAGATGACGCCGTTCCTGTGGACGATCTTCTTCTTTATTCTGGTGAACAACCTGCTGGGGCTTGTGCCGCTGCTGGATCTGCACAACGTGGCGGTCATGATCACCGGGCGCGAGCCGGGGCACTCGTCGTTCATCGGGGGCACGGCGACGCAGAACCTGTGGGTGACGGGCGTGCTGGCGCTGGTCGCGGCGGTCTTCTTCAACCTCGCGGCGATCAAGCGCCTCGGGATGGTGGAGTATTTCAAGCACCTCACGGGCGGCGCGCCGTTCCCGGTCTCGATCCTGCTGTTCATCCTTGAAGCGCTCGGCCAGGTCGTCATCAAGCCGGTCGCGCTGGCGATTCGTCTGTTCGCCAACATGACGGCGGGGCACATCCTGCTGGCGGTGCTGCTGGCGTTCGTCGGGCAGGTGTGGGGCAAGGGGATCCAGATCTCCGGCCCGATCACGCTGATCTCGGTGATCGGCGCGGTCGCGATCATGCTGCTCGAACTCTTCGTCGCCTTCCTCCAGGCGTACGTGTTTATGTTCCTGACCACGGTGTTCATCTCGCTGATGGACCACCACGACGAGCATGGCCACGAACACGGGCACGGCCATGCCCACGGTGACGAGCACCCGCCTCTGCCCGGCTATCACCATCACGAGGGGGACCAGCCGATCCCGGCGGTCTCTCGCGTGGTGAGCGCCGGCTGAGGGGCCACGGGTGCAGACGAACCGAGCCTGGCGTGCCGGGGCAACCGTCGGCCGACCAGGCAAGTACCGCCCGGAACCGGTTTGCACGTTTGAAAGGGTTTGACGAGATGAAGATGAACAAGATTGTGAAGTCGTGCCTGATCGCCGCCGGCGCGGTGGCCCTGGCCCCGGTCGCGGCCTTCGCGCAGGAGCACGCGGACCACGTCGTGACGACGGCCGCTCCGCTGATGGGCATCTCGGCGCTGGGCGCGGGCCTGGCGGTGGTCGGCGGCGGGCTGGGCATCGGCCTGGTCGGCAAGGCGGCGGTCGAGTCGATCGCCCGTCAGCCCGAGGCGGCCGGCAAGATCCAGACGAACATGATTCTGGCGGCCGCCCTGATCGAAGGCGCGACGCTCTTCGCCGTCGTCGTCGGCTTCCTGGCGATCCGGTGATCGGCGGCGCTCGATGATGGAACACTTCCCGCGTCGTCTGGAAGGATGCCGCGGGGCTTGGACTGATAAGAAAAGGAAACGGACATGAACCGGATGAACTCCATGATGTGCAGGACGCTCTCGGCCCTTTCCGTGCTGGCGATGCCGGGCGTGCTTTTGGCGCAGGTCGGCGGGGCGGCGGCCGAGCACGAGGCGCACGCGTCCAACGGCCCGATCCCGTCCGTGCAGCAGGGGCTGGCGACGGGGATCACGGCGCTGGTGGTCTTCGCGATCGTCGCGGCGATCCTCGGCGGCAAGGTCTGGCCGGTGATCGGCAAAGCGCTCGACGAGCGGTCGGCGAAGATCCGCGACGAGATCGCCGCGGCCGAGCTGGCCCGCAAGCAGGCCAAGGACGCGCTGGCCCAATATGAGAAGAACCTCGCCGACGCGCGGGCCGAGGCGCAGGCGATGCTCGAGCAGGCCAAGAGCCAGCAGCAGGCCCTCGCCCTGGAGCTCAAGGCCAAGGCCGAGGTGGAGCTGAACCAGATGCGTGAGCGGGCCAAGCGGGACATTGACGCCGCCAAGCGGGCCGCGGTGAACGAGATCTATTCGCAGGCCGTCACGCTGGCGACGACCGCGGCGGGGAAGATCCTGCAGCGCGAGGTCGGGACCGACGACCAGGCCCGCCTGCTCGAAGAGTCGCTCAACGAGATGGGGGCCGGCGGCGCGGTCAACGGCACCGTCGGGCACGCCGCCGTCGGCGCGAACAACTGATTGATTGTGAAGTGGCAGAGTGGTCGAGTGGCAGAGTGGCAGAGTGTCCGATGCCTGTCGATGAACTGAGTCACACCTGCACTTCGATACGATTCTGCCACTTTGCCACTTCTCGATCACACGGCTGCTTACGGAACATAAAGGACCACCGATGCCCCTGTCGCAAGCCCAGCCCGACGCGCTCGCCCGCCTGTACGCCTCGAGCATCTTCGAGCTCGCCGAGAGCTCCGGGCAAGGCGCAGACGGCCAATCGTCGGTCGAGAGCACGCTCAGCGAGCTGGAAGAGGTGCTCGAGGTGGCGCGGGCCAACCCGTCGTTCGCCGAGTTTCTCTCGTCGCGCATCCTCGGGGCCGAGGCGCGTGCAAAGTCGCTCGGGACGATCTTCAAGGGGCGGCTGAGCGACCTGTCGCTGCGGTTCCTGCTCGTCCTGAACGACAAGGGCCGCCTGGGCCACCTGCCGGCGATCGTCGCCGCACTGGATGAGAAGGTGCAGGAGGCCTTCGGCCGCGTCGAGGTCGACCTGTACACCGCCTCGCCGGTGTCGTCTGACGAGCTGCACCTGGTCCGCGACCGGCTCCGCACGATGCTCGGCAAGGAGCCGATCATCCACCCTTACGTCGACCGCGCCATGATCGGCGGGCTGAAGGTCCAGATCGGCGACCGCCTCATCGACTCGTCGGTCGCGACCAAGCTCCGCCGCCTGCGTGACCAGCTCAGCGAGACCGGCGGGGCGAGCATCCGCGCGGCGGCGGAAAAACTCGTCGACGAACTCTGAGCCCGTTCGATCCCATCGACCAACACGTTCATATTCACCACAGAGGCACAGAGCACACAGAGGCCACAGAGAAAGGCATTGAACTGTTCAAAGCCATTTCTGGTTCTTCCTCTGTGATCTCTGTGCCCTCTGTGTCTCTGTGGTAAAAAATAACCGCGGCTTTGCAAGGGCCGTTGTTTTCCGGGGAGTGCTCATTCATGGCGAAGAAGACCATCCAGCAGATCGACGTTTCCGGCAAGCGCGTGCTGATCCGCGTCGATTTCAACGTCCCGATCGCCGAGGGGAAGATCACCGACGACCTGCGGATCCGCATGGCGGTCCCGACGATCAAGTCGGTCATCGAGCGCGGCGGCAAGGCGGTGCTGATGTCGCACCTGGGCCGCCCCGAGGGGACGGGGTATCAGGCCGAGGACTCGCTGGAGAAAGCGGCGAAGTGGCTCAGCGAGCTGCTGGGCAAGCCGGTGGCGTTCCCGTCGCACGACTGCGTCGACGCGGCCGCCGCGGCGGGGGTCGCCGCGATGAAGCCCGGCGACGTGCTGCTGCTGGAGAACCTGCGTTTCCACAAGGGCGAGAAGAAGGGCGACGAGGCGTTTGCCGCCAAGCTCGCGGCGTACGGCGACGTGTACGTCAACGACGCCTTCGGCACCTGCCACCGCGAGGACGCGTCGATGTACGCCGTGCCTAAAGCGATGGAAGGAAAACCTCGGGTGGTCGGTTTGCTGGTCGAGAAGGAATTAAAATTCCTCTCGCACGCGATCGCCGAGCCAAAGCACCCCTTCGCGCTGGTGCTCGGCGGGGCGAAGGTCAGCGACAAGCTGCCGGTGATCAAGCACCTCATCGAGAAGGCCGACCACATCCTCGTCGGCGGCGCGATGGCGTACACGTTCCTCAAGGCCCTCGGCCAGAACGTGGGGTCGAGCCGTGTCGAGGAGGACAGGCTGCACGACGCCAAGGAGATCCTCGGCGACCTGGCACGGCTCAAGACTGAGGGGCACTTCCCGGTCGATCATGTGTGTTCCACGGTCTTTGCCGAGAAGGCCGGGGACGTGCAGGTCTTCGAGGAGAAGATCCCCGACGGCTTCATGGGCCTCGACATCGGACCTAAGACGATCGCCAAGTACGCAACCGTCTTGAGCAAGTGCAAGACGATCGTGTGGAACGGGCCGATGGGCGTCTTCGAGTGGGCCCCGTTCAGCGTCGGCACGCGGCAGGTCGCGCAGGCGATCGCCGAGGCGACGGCGCAGGGCGCAACGACGATCGTCGGCGGCGGTGACTCCGCGGCGGCGGCGGAGAAGTTCGGGCTGGCCGACAAGTTCTCCCACGTCTCCACCGGCGGCGGGGCCTCCCTCGAAATGCTCGAAGGCAAGCCGTTCCGCACGGTTGAACTGCTCGATAACGCCTGAGCACGTCGGACGACTGTTTTACCACAGAGACACAGAGCACACAGAGGCCACAGAGAAAGACAAATACAGATTGAACCACAGAGATCACGGAGCGTCGCGCAGAATCATTCATTGTTCTGCCGTTCATCATCCCAGTTCTTGTTTGAAGACCTTTTTCAGTGCCGCCCCCCCCCACGTGCTCGACGGTTCAAAGAGTTTGAATGTCTTCCTCTGTGATCTCTGTGTCCTCTGTGTCTCTGTGGTAAAAATGGGCGTCCCCTGCCACAGTGACCTTCCATGCACAAGCGCACGCTCCGCGACTACGCCCTTCTTGCTCTCTTCGCGGCGCTCGTCTACCTCCCCGGCCTCGCCACGCACGGCGTCACCAACTGGCAGGAGGGCCAGCGCCTCGTCGTCGCCCGCGAGATGCAGCTCCGCGGCGACTGGCTCTTGCCGACGGTGCACGCCCAGCCGTACCTCGCCAAGCCGCCGCTGATCTACTGGTGCCAGATCGCGCTGGCCGAGCTGCGCGGCGGACTGGTTTCGCTCTTCGACCTCCGCCTCACCGTCGCGCTCGCCGGTGTGCTGGGCGTGCTCGCGACCTATTGGGCCGGGCGGCAGATCCTTGATCCCTCTATCACTCCAGCCGTAGCACAGGCGTCTCGCCTGTGCGATCGGTCTGTACACGACAGATGTTTCGCCCGCGACGCCTCCTTCTGGGGTGCGGCGATGCTCGCCACGGGCTTCCTCTCGGCGCGCTCGGCACGCATCGGCGAGCTCGACATCCTGCTGATCCCCACGGTCGCGCTCGCCGTCGGCGGGATCGCGAAAGCGTGGCGGGCGCACCGTGAACGAAAAGCGACCGATCTCACGGCCGTCACTCTCGCGGTGCTCGCCTCGTGCTTTGCCGCGCTGGCCAAGGGGCCGCCGGGCCTGTTGGTGATCGCGCTGGGCGCCTACGGCGGGATCGCCCTGCACGCCGCGAACACAACCAAGCCGCTGGATCTGCAACTCTTCGGCGATGCTCGCGTCAGACGCACGCCCGCAGCGCCTCCCCGCTCTTCGCCGGCTCAATCGGCCGCCTGCCCCACGACGCGTCACCGCCTCATCGCCGCGCTGTTCGCCGCCGTGCTGGTCTGCACCGCGATCGTGACCGGCGGCGGCAACGAGCGCCTCGGCGATCTCCCCGGCTGGCTGTTGCACGTCGTGATGGCCGCGTGCGTCGGGGCGGCGTTTGCCGGGTTGTTCTCGCCACGGCGTGCGTGGGCGTGCTTCGTCGCCTATTCGCGGACGCACCCCGTCGCCGTGCTCGGCCTGCCGCTGATGGTCCTGTGGCTCTGGTGGCACGCGGCGACGGGCCAGCTCTCGCCCGAACAGAAAACGTTGCTGCTTTCGCAGGAGGCCGAGGACAACCTCCGGCTCTTCGTGCTCGGCTCGCCGATGCGCAACCTCGAAGCCGCCTCCTACGGCGTCGGGCTCGGGTCATTCGCCGCGATCGCGACGCTCGTGTGGCTTGTCTGGCACAAACCCAAACTCAACGCCGGCTGGTGCATCGTGCTGGCGTGGGCGCTCTTGCCGATCGTCGCGATGTCGTGGCTGGGCAAGGGCGTGCCGCGGTATCTCACGCCCGCCTGGCCGGGGATCGCCCTGCTGGGCGGCCTCGGCGTTGCGCGGCTTCTTCAAACGAAGGCGCACGCCGCGGCAAGGCTCCGCACGGCGCTGGGCGCGTGCGTGCTCGCGCTGGGCGCGGGGACGTCTCTTTGGTACGGCTACGGGCGCGAGGTGTTCAGCGCGTGGCGCTCGCCGCGGGATTTTCTCGTTGAGTTCGAGTTAAATATCGCCACGCTCTCGCCGGGGCGACACGCCCCGGCTCACGACAAACTGCTCCTTTGTTCCTACGAGTTCCAGACACCGGCACTCGACGCCTACTGGGGTGGGACCGGCCGCAGTGTCATTCCCGTGGGCGACGTGGGCGTCAACGACTCGATGATGGGCGGCCCCGCCTGGACGCTCGACGAACTGCACGCCGCGCTGCGCGATCTGCCGGACGGCGCGGTGGTGCTCGTCCGCGAAACGCAGCCCAGCGGTCGACCGACTCCGCCGCCGCTCGATGCACTGCGGTCGGCCGGGTTCGTCGTCGAGGAGATCCCCGTCTCGGCCGAGTTCCGCATCGACGGCGGACGGACTCGGATCAAAGCGGTTGTCGTTCGATTACCGTAATACTTCGCCTTGATTCACCACAGAGGCACAGAGGACGGGATTGTTGCCCGAAGGCGGCGGTCTTTCAGGAT
>CAZZDW010000012.1:0-54881 GCA_964652945.1 uncultured Phycisphaeraceae bacterium | reverse complement strand
CCCCCCACCCCCCCCGCCACCGGGAGCGTTCCAGGCGGGTGGAAAGACCAAGACAGAACACGAGTGTCTGCCTATACGGACGCCGCCCGCCCGCGGGTCAGGTCCCGACGGTTTCCGGCACGAAATCATGCCCGATATCGACGTCCAGGGAACCCCCGGGGGGAGAAAAACTCCCGGACGCCGCATCGACCGCCCGCTCAACCCGATTCAGAGGGCCGACGCTGGCCAGCCCCGTCCCCGGAACTCCGGCCGGGCAACGATGGGCGATGTATATATGTTCGGTATTCGTGAGTTTGCCGACCCGCCCGACCTTTTCGCCTCGCGGGTTATAGATGCCGATGCGGGCGCCCACGTATCGGCGGTGCCCGATCTCGATCGTCCGCACGCTGGCGGCGCCGCCGGGCGGTGCGAACGACGCCGCCAGGATGCCCAGCAGCTCGTCGCGCCGGATGAACCCCTCGTCGCTGAAGGAGACGACCAGCGCGGGGCTCTTCACCGCCGCGATGAGCCGGCGGAGCTCGTCGGCGGCACGGCCCTTGGCGTTAAACCCGCTGCGGCGGGTCCGGCAGTCCTCGCGCTTGCACGCCACGCCGAAGACCGCCGGCCGGTCCCAGCGCACCAGCGTCTCCCACACGTGGTAGTTGCCCAGGTACGAGTGCTGGTTATACGGCGGGTCAAGATACGTCACCGCCGCCGACTCGGACTGGCGCGCCACCAGCTCGTGCGCGTCTTCGAGCACCGCCTCGCCCTTGCCCGCGGCGGCACGCGGCAGGACGCCCGGCACGCGCAGCTCGAGCGCGTTGCCCGAACGCGGCGACCACCGCTTCAGATACGCCATCTGCACGCCGACAGTCGAATCCACCCGGTCCGCGGCTTCCATGAGCGAGGCGAGCATCACCGCTTCGAGCTCGGGCTCGAGCGACTTGGCCGCGATCGCGTTGCGGACCGCCTCGATCCGCTCGCCGTTCTCCGGGCGGAAGTACCGCGACTTCTGGCAATACACCTCGGTGAACCACCCCGGCGTCAAGGCGGATGACGCGGCGAGGTGGTTGAACTCGTCGACGAGCATCGCCGCGTCGCGCAGGACGGAGTCGGCGTCGGCCTCGACGTAGCAGCGGGCGAGCACCGCGGCGTAGGCGTTGTGGTCACCCGCGATCACGCGCCACCCCGCGCCCTTGAGCGCGTGCCCCACGCGGGCCGTGCCGGAGAACGGATCGAGCACCGTCCGGCCGTGTGCCCCGCCGCCCCCGCCCGCCGCGTCGGCGGCCTCGGCGATCGCCTTGACGATCGCCGGCACCAGCACACGCTTTGAGCCGAGGTATTTGATCATGGGCAAAGGGAGCAGGGAGCAGGGAGCAGGGAGCAGGTCCCCCGCCGTCATACGCGGGCCGCATACATCGGTCTGTTCACTGCTTGCTGCTCACTGTTCACTTCTCCTCTTGCTCTGTTGAAACCGTCTGTCTTTGGTGGCGCCGGTCGGGGGGGGCCAGACCGGTGCGTGGGCAAGCCTGAAATCCTGCGCTCACGCTCGGCTCGGCGAGAGCTTTTTCCACTCAGAACCGCTTGTGCGCCTCCCGCTGCGCCGGCGGCTTGACGCCGAGGATCGCCCGAGCGAGCGTTATGTCGCCGGGGCGGGTGATCTTGATGTTCTGCGCCTCGCCCGGCACCACGAGCACCGCCTCGCCGAGCCGCTCGACAAGCTGCGAGTCGTCGGTGCTCGAGAGGTCCTTCTGCGCGTACGCGCGTCTCAACAACCCCACCTCGAACATCTGCGGCGTCTGCACGCCCACCAGCCCGCGCCGATCCACCGTCTCCACCACACGCCGCCCCGCGGCTTTTTCCTGGCCACCCCCGCCACCCCCATCACCAAGAATCGCCGCCAGCGGATCGGGCTTGGTCTCGATGACGTCTTCGCCGACGCGTTTGAGCGTGTCGGCGACGTCGACGCCCGGCACCACCGCCGCGTGCCCGGCCTCCGCGGCGGCGAAGACCCGCTCGATCAACCCCTCGCCGGCGCACGGTCGTGCGGCGTCGTGCACGGCGACGTGCGTCGCGTCGTCAGGCACGTGCGCGAGCGCCGCCTGCACCGTCTCGGAGCGGTGGACCTTGCCGCCTTGGACGAGCTTGACGCCCAGCAACCCGAGCTTGTCGCCGTGGCGCTCGCGGAAAGCCTCGAACGCCGCGTCGTCGTGCGGCCCGGCGACGATGATCGACGAGACTTCCGGCCGCTTGGTGAACAGCTCGACGGTGCGCTGCAAGACGGGCCGGCCGCCCAGATCCTCGTCGAGCTTGGAGCGCCCGCCGCTGTCCACAAGGCTGTCCGGTGTCTGGTACCGCTGGCCGGAACCGGCCGCGGGGATGATCACACACACATTCATGGCCCAAAGCATAACGAGGTCAGGAGACCGATGTGTGGCTTGTCTGTGGCACAGGCGTCCCGCCTGTGGCGTTCGGCTCCAGCGTTCTTGCACAGGCGAGACGCCTGTGCCACCGTTCACTGAGTGCTACGCGTCGATCGTTCGCCGATCGGTGACGATCGCCGAGACGCGCCGGTCATGCGGCTCCATCGGCACGCGGTCGATCACCTGCTCGTCGAAGACCGCCGCGACGGTGCGCACGGACGCGGGGAGCGAGGCGAGGAAGCGGTCATAAAACCCCATGCCCCGGCCGAGCCGCCCGCCGGTTGCGTCAAAGGCCAGCCCCGGCACGACCACCGCGCCCAGCGTCGCGGGGTCGATGGGCGCGAGGTCCGGATGCGGCATGGGGATGCCGCGTGCGTCGGCGAGCACGTCGGCCGCACGGTCGCGGACCGGCACGGGCGTCATGGTTCGGCTGGCCCACTCGATGCGTGGCAGGGCCGCCGCGTTGCCGCCGCGCCGCCACCGATCGACAAACGGCCACAGCTCGACCTCGCCCGACGAGGGCATCGCGGCAAAGACGAGCACCGTGCGCCGATCAGACGGCAGCGCCCGATCGTCCACCCACGCCCCGAGCCGTTCGCACACCAGCGCCGATCGACGGGCGACCTCCGCCGAGGGGATCGCCGCCAGGAACGAGGTCATCCCCGCGCGCAGCGCGGCTTTCTCGGCGACGATCTGAGCATGAGACGGCACGGGCACGGCATGAGCCTAGGTGCCTTTGGTGGCACCGATCTCCAGATCGGTGCGTGGGCGCATGTGAACAGGTATGCCCGCGCCCCGGTCTAGCCCCCCCCGACGGCGCCACCAAAGCCAACTATGCGTCCGTAAAAAAGCCCCGCGGCGGGGAGGCAAACCGTCGCGGGGCGTTCACAGGGATCAACCGACGGCCGCGGCACAACCACGCCGCCGATCCGGGAGCCTGCAGGCCCGTGCCTAAGCATGCGAACCGGGCCGCCCCGCCGCCGCCCGCCGCCCGCGCCGACCCGCCGCGGCGTTGCACCCAGACAGGCTGTGCGGCCTGGGAGAGGCCATAAGAAGCCCCGCTCGCCCCTGCACGCCCTCGAAGGGGGTGGACGGGTGTGAATACACTCGTGCATGAGCGATGCCGGCAACGCCGCCCACAAGGTCCGGGAACATGTCGCCGTCTACCCCGGCTCGTTCGACCCGGTGACGTTCGGCCATCTCGACGTCATCCGCCGCGGCAGGCGCCTCTTCGACAAGCTCATCGTCGCCGTCGGGCGCAACCCCGGCAAGGACCCGCTCTTTTCCAACGACGAGCGGCTCGAGATGATCCGGGCGCTGGTCGAGCAGATGCAGCGCGAGGACCAGGCCGCGGGGGAAAAGGCGGCGGCCGCCGTCGAGGTCGAGTCGTTCGCCGGGCTGACGGTCGACTTCGCCCGCTCGCGCGGGGCCGGCATCCTGCTCAAGGGGATCCGCAACCTCTCGGACCTGCAGAGCGAGATCCAGCAGGCGCTGACCAACCGCCAGGTCGCCGGGCTGGAGACGGCCTTCATCGTCGCCGGGCAGGACTTCGGGTATACGTCGTCGAGCCTGATCCGGCAGATCACGGCGCTGGGCAGCGATCTGTCGGCGCTGTCGACGATGGTGCCGCCGATGGTGATCGAGCGCCTCCGGCAGAAGAAGGCCGAGAAGCACCCCGCGCTCGAACGGCTCCGCATCGCCCAGTCGGCGGAGTAAGAACGGGTTCCGGGGCTCGGGTTCCGGGTTCCGGGTGATCAAAAGGTGATCGAGCGGACGATCTATCCTTGCTCTCGCTCGCGCTGCGGGCTCGTGCTGATGTTCAACCCGAACCCCGAGACCCGAAACCCGGACCCCGATTCATGGACTACCGCATCATCAGCATCGGCGCACTGGCGGCTCACCCGCTCTGGGGCGAGAAGAACGCCGTCCGCACCGGGCACAGCACCTGCACGCTCATCCGCAGCGGCAAGCGCACGATCCTGGTCGATCCGGGCTTGCCCGAGCAGGTGATCGCCGCACGCCTGCGCGAGCGGACGGGCCTTGGGCCGGAGGCGGTGACGCATGTGTTTCTGACGCGGTTCATGCGCGACACGTGCCGCGGGATTCTGGCGTTCCAGCACGCGACGTGGTGGATCTCGCAGCCGGAGCGTGAGGGCGTGGGCGTGCCGCTGGTCGCCGACCTGACCAAGGCGGCGTCGATGGGCGAGGAGGAGGTGAAGGCCGCGCTCGAGCTGGACGTGGCGGTGCTCAAGCGCTGCGAGCCGGCGCCGGATCGCGTGGCGGACCGGGTCTCGCTCTTCCCGCTGCACGGCGTCTCGCCGGGGCTCACCGGGCTGTTGCTCGAAGGGTTTTCCAGCGTGCCGCGGAGCGAGAAGGGCAAGGCGGGTACGGGCGGTGGAGCGACGGTGCTCGTCTGCGGCGACGCGGTGCCGACCGTCGAGCACCTCGAACAGGGCGCGGTCCTGCAGGGCCAAGGAGCGGCGGCGGATTACCAGCGGGCGCGCGAATCGTTTGCCGAGGCGATCGAGATCGCCGACGTGCTCGTGCTCGGGCGCGACAACGCGGTGATGAACCCGCTGCAGCGGCCGTTCTGACGCTCGCCCCGCTCATCACCCGCGCGGCAGCGCAAGACGCGCACCGGCAACAGGCACGAAAAGCGTCGGCTTCTCGTGCCTGTTCGGGCAACGGCGTCGCGATAAGGAGCGAATTGGAGCGCGGGCTATTTCATGGCGTCCTTGATTCGCCGCTCGCTCTTGCGCAGGAATCGGCCGACGCTGACGGTCATCCCGTCTCTCATCTGCCCCTGCTGGACGGGCGCGTTGGCGGTGGCCTTGCCGAGGTCGGGCACGTCGGCCGCGGGCTGGAGCGGGCGCGTCTCGAACTCGCCGGGCCGGGCGAGAACAACGCGGGTGTGTGAGAGGAAGCCCCCCGTCAGAGCCACCATGGTGCACCGCGCGCCTGAAGCAGACGTGAGAACCGCGTAAATCCGGGCTCAGATGAGCGGACGACGCGCGGCGTGCGCACGCGGTGAGCCGGCGTGCAGTATGAGCGGTTTTTCCTTTGCGGCCGTTCGGACGGGGTGGTAAGGTGTAGTTCTCCGAGCTTCTCGCACGTGCGGCGAGCGCGGCGGCGGGGAGCACGAAAGGGGGCACGCGGATGACATCGGGCCTGCAACACGGGAGCGCATCGGCGGGCAACCGCCCGACGGTCGGGTCGGCGGAGCGGCTGGCGTCGATCGGCGTCGGCGTGGGGCTGGCGGCGTGCGGGGCGTGGTGCATGCTGCGGGGCAGGCCGTTGAGCGGCGCGGGCATGACGCTGCTGGGGGCCGTGCTCGCCGAGCGCGGGACCAGCGGGCGCTGCTGGATCTATAAGGCGCTGGGGGTGGACTCGGCGGACGCGTACGGGCACAGCACGCCGTTGTCGCGCGAGGTCCACACGGCGCAGAGCATCACGATCGCCGCGCCCGCCGACGAGCTGTATGGGCGGTGGCGCGACCTGCCGCGGATCGCCGAGATCATGCCGCACATCAGGAGCATCGAGCCGATCGACGAGCGCCGCTCGCTGTGGCGTGCGGCCGGCCCGCTCAACAAGGAGCTGACCTGGGAATCGGAGATCACCGAGGACCAGCCGGGCGGGCTCATCGCGTGGCGCTCGCTGCCGGGCTCGATCGTCGAGACGCGCGGGCGGGTCGAGTTCTTCCCCGCCGCGGGGGGACGCGGCACGGTCGTGCGCATCGAGCTGTTCTACCGCCCGATCGGCGGGGCGATCGGGGCGGGCGTGGGCATGCTCTTCGGGATCGATGCGCGGCACGAGGTCGCCGAAGACCTCCGCCGGTTCAAGCAGCGCGTCGAGACCGGCGAGATCGCCACCAACCAGGGGCCGTCGGCCCGCGCGCCCATGCCCGAGCCGCCGGATGAACCGGCCGACGAAAAGCCCGACCCCGTGCAGGAGGCCTCAGAGGAGTCGTTCCCCGCGAGCGACCCGCCGGGGTGGAAGGGCGACCACGCCTGAGGCCGTTTTCGCGATACGCCGTTTCACGCACCGCGCCGTTTGACGCCACCGAGTCTTTTTTTTCAGGGGGAATCGCGCATGAAAGCAGTCTGCTGGCACGGCAGGGGCGACGTCCGGCTCGACGACGTGCCGCAGCCGACGATCGTCAACCCGCGCGACGCGATCGTGCGCGTGACGCTCACGGCGATCTGCGGCTCGGACCTGCATCTCTACGACGGCATGATCCCCACGATGAAGTCGGGCGACGTGCTCGGGCACGAGTTCATGGGCGAGGTCGTCGAGGTCGGGGCGGGGGTCAAGAACCTCCGGCCCGGCGACCGGGTCGTGGTGCCCTTCACGATCGCGTGCGGCAGCTGCTTCTTCTGCAAGGCGAAGCTGTGGTCGTGCTGCGACAACTCGAACCCCAACGCGTGGATGGCGGCGACGGCGTACGGGCAGTCGCCGTCGGGGCTCTTCGGCTACTCGCACATGCTCGGCGGCTACGCCGGCGGGCAGGCCGAGTACGTGCGCGTGCCGTTCGCCGACGTCGGCCCGTTCAAAGTGCCCGAGGGGATCAGCGACGAGCGGGCGCTCTTCCTCACCGACATCCTGCCGACGGGGTACCAGGCGGCGGAGCAGTGCGACATCCAGCCGGGGGACACCGTCGCGGTGTGGGGGTGCGGCCCGGTGGGGCAGTTCGCGATCCGCAGCGCCGTCCTGCTCGGCGCCGAGCGCGTCGTCGCGATCGACCACCACCCCGGCCGGCTGGAGCTGGCGAAGCGCAACGGCGTGAAGGACGGGGCCGGGCGCGTGCAGACGCTGGATTTCAGCCGCACCGGTGTCTACGAGGCGCTGCTCGACATGACCGGCGGGATGGGCCCGGACCGCTGCATCGACGCCGTCGGGCTCGAAGCGCACGGCATGACGATCGACAACATCTACGACCACGTCAAGACGACGTTGTACGCCGCGACCGACCGCGTGCACGTGCTGCGGCAGATGGCGCGGTGCTGCCGGAAGGGCGGGACGCTCTCCATCCCCGGCGTGTACGGCGGGCTGGCGGACAAGTTCCCGATCGGGGCGATCTTCGGCAAGGGGCTGACGATCCGCTGCGGGCAGACGCACGTGCACCGCTACCTGCAGCCGTTGGCGGAACGGATCCAACGCGAAGAGATCGACCCGACGGTGATCATCAGCCACCGGCTGTCGCTCGACGAGGGGCCGGGGGCGTACGCGGAGTTCAAGAACAACCAGGACGAGTGCTTCAAGGTCGTCCTTCGTCCTGGGGCGTGACGGCGCGCCGAGCCGCCGGCTCAGTCCCAGACGGCGTGGAAATCCTCGGGCTTCTTGCCGGCCTTGGTGAAGATGCCGAGGAAGAGGTTGGTGCCCTCGTACGCGTCGGCCTCGTCGTAAAAGAAGACGTCCTCGGCGGTCTTCTCGCCCTTTTCGTCGAGCTTGTAGGTGAGAGGCTTGCCCTGATCGTCTCTCGGCGGGCGGAGCGACGAAACGTACTGGACGTGCCCGTCGTTGAAGCCGATGTTGCCTTCCCAGGCGTCGTCCTCGCCGTGGATGCGGAAGGTGTTGGACTGCTGGCCGGCCGGCTTGACTTTTTTCACCCATCCCTCGGCGTTGCGGTCCACCTTGGCGATCTCCGGCCCGCGGTTGCCCAGCAGCGCCTCGGTGGCGCTGAACGTGTTCTGCCACATGCTCAGCCGGTTGTCGGAGGGCTGGAGGTGCGCGTACGAAACGTTGCCGGCACGCTTCTCGACCGTGAAATCCGCGGCGAAGGCCGGGTCCCACAGCGCGTCGGCCGGCTTGGGCGCGGTCTTGGGCGAGTCGAACTCGTAGTCCTCGTCGATGCGGATTTTCTTGTTCGTCTCGGCCGGGCTGATGCACAGCTCGGGCGAGATCACGCCCTGGAAGATGAGCATCGAGAAGATGTGGTTGGTCAGGTCCTTGCTCCGCGCGTCTTTGCCGTCGGCCAGCGCGACGGTGGCGTTCTGCGCGTCGATGATCGAGGGGAGCGGGTACTGGTCCTGGTTGTTGTTGGCGAAGATGATCATCGCCTGGACGATGCCGCGGACCTGATGGGCGTCTTTGATCTGCCGTGCCGCGGCGCGGGCCTTGGCCAACGCGTTGTCGTTCGGCCCGGCCGCTCCGCCGCCGGGCTGGCTCATCGCCAGGAAGCTTGCGACGCCGACCGTGGCGACGGCCATGCACGCCGCGAGGTCGATGATGGTGAACGCACGGCGGGACGGACGACGCGAGGGGCTCGATGTGTGACGCATGATGGATCTCATATACGGATCGCGGGGAGACCGGTTGCCGACCGATCGGGATGGGTCAGGCGCACTCTACCAGAACCCGATTCCCGGAGCAAGAGGGCGCGTATGGTCGATAGACGCCGTTTGCTTTGCCCGGAGTTTGCCCGCATCGTTTGCACGCAAGGAACAGCCCCGGCCATGGAAGGTCCCCGCCCGAACACATCGGAACACCCCACGCCGACCGCCGAGCCGACCAAGCCGCTGGACCGTGAGGTCGTGCCGCCCTCGGTCGGCAAGACGGGCGTGGCCGAGGCCGATTCCGCCACGCACCTGCCGCGGACGCTCCGCGCCCCGGCGGTGCTCGACCCGAGCCATCTGTCGCCCGGCGACGCGCCGCCGCCGTACCCCCCCTACCCCGGCCCGCAGCCGCGGCTGCCGCGTGAGGAGCACGGGCGCTGGGGCAAGGCGACGCGGAACGTCGAGGAGGGGCGCTTCCTCGAAGGGCCGCGGACCCGCGGGTTCGAGCTGCTCCGCACGCTCCGCATCTGCGCCGAGTTCATCAAGGGCTTCCGCAAGCTGCACTTCGTCGGGCCGTGCGTCACGGTCTTCGGCTCGGCGCGCTTCGCCGAGGACCATCGGTACTACGCGCTGGCGCGCGACGTGGCGGGGCGGATCACGCATCTGGGCTTCACGATCATGACGGGCGGCGGGCCGGGGATCATGGAGGCCGCCAACCGCGGGGCGCGCGAGGCGGGCGGCAGGAGCATCGGCTGCAACATCACCCTGCCGCACGAGCAGGACCCCAACCCGTACCTCGACCGCTTCATCGAGTTCCGCTACTTCTTCGTGCGCAAGGTGATGCTCGTCAAGTACTCGTACGCGTTTGTCGTGATGCCGGGGGGCTTTGGCACGATGGACGAGCTCTTCGAGGCGATCACGCTCATCCAGACGGGCAAGATCGAGGACTTCCCGATCATCCTGATGGGCACGGACTACTGGAACCCGGTCTTGCGGTACATGCGGGAGGTGATGGTGCCCTTGGGGACGATCTCGCCGAGCGACGTGGACCTGCTGCACGTGACCGACTCGCCCGCGGCGGCGGTCGAACGCATCGCCGAGACGCTGCAGCGCAACTTCGGGTTCATCTGGCGGGCGCGCAAACGCGGACGGTGGTGGCTGGGCGAAGGGTGACTCGCATCGTAAGAATTGAACCACGGAGAGCACGGAGCACACTGAGAAAGGCAAATACAAGAAACTGCCTTGGTGAATGTCTTTCTCTGTGCTCTCCGTGTGCTCCGTGGTTCAAAATAAGTTACCGCGATGTTGCGACAAGCTCGCCCAACTCACCTGGACCCTTTGCATCAAGATCAGAAATCGCTCGATTTTAGGCCATTCTGGATCTGCCAGAGACAAAAGACTAGTACTTCTACGAGACACGACCGTGAGGGAGCGTGTCCGAGTCTCTAGGCGTACCACACGCTCGCTTACGCTCGCGTCTCGTATGAAAGCGCCAAGGTTGATACAAAGGACTCATCCGCGCCGAGATCGAACGCCGGCAGGTACAGGTCGGGCAAGAGATCGGGCATCTGCGCGGTGCGGCGGCGGACGAACCGTGCCGCGGAGCGGGCCGTCAGGTCGACGAGCCACGGGCGGGTGAGCCAGCCGCGCGCCCAGTACGCGGCCATCTCGCCCCAGGTGTGCACGCCCTCGTGCAGCTCGGTGCGTCCTTCTCGCACGGCGGCGAGCACGCCGTCGACGCTCAGTTCGCCGGCCTCGACGATCGTGTGCGCCCGCCCGACCGTCTGAGCCTGGTGGCTGTCGGAACCGGCGATGAGCGGCAGGGCGTGCCGGCGCGAGTAGGCCGTCGCCTGCGCGTTGGAGCGCCGCTCGATCGTCTTGCTGTTGAACGACTCGACGGCGTCGAACCCGACGCGCCCGAGCACCGCCGTACCGACGCCGGAGCGCATCTTGTCGAACGGGTGAGCCGCAACGGCGAGCGCCCCGACGCCGCGAGCCGCCCGCGCGACCACTTCGGCGGAGACGCCGCCGGCGCTCGGCGGCACGTCCCACGCCGCGCCGATGACCAAGACGTGCCCCTCGGTGGTCGAGACCTCGACGCCGGGGATGACCAGGAACCCGTCGACGGCACGCCCGCGCGGGTCGGCCAGGCCCAGCTCGACGAGCCGGTCGTACCCGCCGCGGCGGTCGTGGTCGGTGATCGCGACGCCGCTCAAGCCCGCCCGGCGTGCGGCGGCCACCACCGCCTCCGGGCGGTCCAGCCCGTCGGGGCTGACGCGGGTGTGGACGTGGAAGTCGATCCGGTGCCGTGCCACGAGGGCAAGTATCGACGCGCGAAAGGCGAGATGCCCGCCGCATCCGTTCAAGGTTGCGCAAAACCTGTGGATGAGCGGTGATTATGTTGAGACGGAGTTAAGAACCCGCGACGCTGAGCGGGCAACCGCATGGCTTTCGGACGCACGCGAAGTGCTTCAATGCAGAACTCGGCTCGTCTGCGGGGAGGGAGGGCGTTGCCGCCCAAGGCGGAGATTCAACGGTCGGCAGGTTTCTCGGCTTGTTCACCCTTGGCGGTATCGAGGAGCCGGGTGACCACGGCGTCGATGTCCGAGGCGTCGGGCTTGCCGGACCAGCGCATCACACGGCGGCCGTTGAGATAGACCCACGGGATGCTCTGCAAGCCCGTCGCCGAGCCGGCGGAGATGTCCGCGGCGATCGCCTGCTGCACGGCGGGGGAGTCCATCGCGGCCTTGAGAGCCGCCGCGTCGAGCCCGATCGACTGGGCCGCGGCGGCGATCTTCTCCGGCGTCAGGTTGTCGGGGTTGCTCATCAACCAGTTGTGCATCGCCCAGAAGCCGATGTTGCCCCCGACCTGCCCGGCCGCCTCGGCCGCCCTCGACGCCAGGCACCCCTGCGGGTGGATCGTCCGCCCTTGCAGCACCGGGTTGCACTCGGCCGCGGTGGGGAACTGGCGGAAGGAATAGCGAACCCACGGCCGCCCTCCCTCCTCCGTCATGGCCTTGCGGATCGCCGCGTCGAGCTTGCGGGTGTTGACCTCCTGGTAGTCGCCCCAGAAGACGACCGTCGCTTTGGCGTCGGCTTCCGATGCGCCGATGACCCACGCCGACTCATCGGCGGGGAGCTTGACGCGGAAGCCCTTCTGCCAGTCGTCGATGAGTTTGACGGCGGCGAGGACGGGGTGGTCGTCGGTCGCCTTGCCCGGCGGCAGGTCGCGGCCGGCGAGCTGGTCGAGGAACTTTTTGACGTTGCCGGGGACCTCCCAGCCGCGGACCTCGACGCCGTTGACGAAGACCATCGGCGTGAAGTAGAGGCCCAGGAGGATCGCCTCTTCGATGTCGTTCTGCACCGGCGTGAGCGTCTCGGGGGATTGCATGAGCCGGGTGAACGCCGGGATGTCGGAGGGGTTGTAGCCGAGGGATTGCAGGCCGGCGTTCAGCTCGGCGTCGGTGAACGAGCCGGCGCGGCCGAAGAGCCAGCGGTGCATCTGCCAGAAGCCGTCGTTGCCACGGAGCATGCCGGCCGTTTCGGCCGCACGGGCCGCCCAGCAGGCGTTGGGGTGCATGTTGGCCGAGAGGTGCGGGTTGCAGGCGTTGCTCATCGGGAAATGCTTGACGGAGAGGGACGTGTCCGTCCGGCCGCCGTTCTCGTTCATGAACTGCTCGATCTCGCTCTCGACGCGGCGGCAGTCCGGGCACTGGTAATCCATAAAGAGGACGACGCGGATCGCGGCGTCCTCCGGCCCGAGGCGGTAGCGCCCGGTGAAGCCGGCCCCCCCCGCCTCCCACGGGAGTTGTGCGGACGGTTTGATGGTGGTGCTCGGCGCAGATTCGATCGGCCTGGCCGCGGTGTCGGTCGGCGTCTTCGGAGGTGTGTTCTGGGTCGGCGGTTGTTGCTCGGCTGGATCGGCGGCCGTGGCGGCGGCAGACGGGCGATCTGTAGCAGACGGGGTTGAGTCCGAAGCCGTGGGGGAAGGGGAGGACTTCCCGATGATGTCCTGCAGGGCCCGGTCCATCTCGGCGTCGGCGTTGGATCGGCGGCTGGACATCTCGCCCGCGTGCATGACGCCGAGCACGCCCGACGTGAGCGCGAAGGCCGCGACCGCCGCGAGCAGCGCGCCGAGCCCGGGGCCGCCGCCCCCTCGCGCCCGCCGGTCCGCGGCGAGGCGCGAAGCGACGGATTTCATCGAGCTTCCCAGGTCCAGCCGCTGCGGCTTGGTCGACATCACGCACACCTCCATCATGATCCAGAAGAGCAGATTCCCCGCATGGGCGGTCAGGCAATAGGGACAGATGTGCCCCGAGACGACCATCACGGTGGTGTAGATCGCGCTGGCCAGCGCACCCGCCCGCGCCACCCAGCGGAGCCACACCGGCACCCCCCCGCCGCCGCCGCCGCCGCCGTCGCCGGAACGGCCGACGCTGCGTGCGCCGACCATGACCCACGCGGCCAGGAGCGCGCCGAAGAGCGCCAAGCCTAGGAACGAGGCGGGCCAGAAGGCTTCGCCGGCCGAGATCGCGGCGACCTGCTCGCCCATCGCGAGGCGTCGGAGCGAGATCCACATGCCCCCGACGGAGCCGAGCGGGTGGGACTCGATCTGGTCGCAGGCGGAGGCCTCGCCGCAGCCGGGGAGTTTGTGGCCGGTGAAGTGCTTGTAGACGAGCCCGCCCGCGGCGAGGGCGGCGACGACGAGCCCGAGCAGGCCGATGAGCCACAGATCGCGGCGGACGCGCCCGCCTCCGCCGCCCGGGGCGTGGGATCGGCCGCGACCGACGGCCGCCACGGATGCTCGCAGTTCGCCTCGTCTCATGGAAAAGCCGCGTTCGGAGAGCAGAACGAGAAGGACGCGGGAGATTTTACCGGCGGGAATCGGACGAGTGGCGGGAGCGGGCGATGCCGCCCAACCGTCCCCCTTCCCCCCCGGGCTCGGCGGCGTCGCTATTGTTCACGAGCCGGGCGGGTAGCTCAGTCGGCTAGAGCATTCGCATTACACGCGAAGGGTCCGGGGTTCGAGTCCCCGCCTGCCCATTGGATCAGGTTGCGGCGCGGCATCGGCATAAGCGTCGGCGTGATCCACGATAAGCAAGTGACGGGTTTTTTCGGCCGTGGCTGGGCGCTCTGGTTTCGCGAGCGCGGGGCGGTCTCCTGTTGCAGAGGCCGTCAGGCAGTGCGCAGAACGCGAAGATACGGCAGGACGCTTGCTCACGCTTCCCGTCTCGTACAAACATTCGGATGTATGTGGCAGGTTCGTGCGACCCCAGAAGATCCGGCACCCTGCGATAAGGAAATATATAATATAAAATTGCACTCGGCTTGTTTTCAGCAAAGCACTCTGAGTATGTATGGGCGGGGTTGCGTCGGCATACATCTTCGGGGTAGAAGTGCGCAGTACGGTTCGTGAACTTTTATTTAGGCGGCGTGCCCCGCGTGAAGCCGTATACTCCACTCTGGGGCGGGTGTGGAGACCGGACATGATCAGGGTTCTGCTTATCGACGATGAGCTCCGTCTCTGTCGCGCGTGGGAAAAACTGTTTAGGGCCCGATCGGACATGGAGGTGGTCGGCACGCTGACGCGGGCGGACGAGCTGGCCGCCGCGGTGGCGACAAGCTCGCCGGATGTCGTGGTGATCGATCTGACCATGCCCGGGCTTGACCCGATCACGGCGATCCGTGAGCTGGCGTCGCTGCACCCGTCCGTCAAGGCGATCGTGTACAGCGGCCACAGCGACCCGCGGGCGCTCCGCGAGGCCTACGACGCGGGCGCGTGGGGGTATATCGACAAGCTCGCCTCGACTGCGCACATGTTCGACGCGATCCGGCGTGTCGCCGCGGGAGAGATCGTGTTCCCGGCCGCCGTCGCGGACGGGGACCTGGTGCGGGGAGAATGAGCGCGTTCCGCCCGCCGCGGCCTTCGCCCTCAGCGGCTCGACACAACGGCCGCGGGAAACGAATCCCGAAGTTTGCGCGGACGGCCGGGGTCGATCCGTCTCACGCTGCGGCTTCTCGCAGGATCTTCGCGTCGTCGGTGACGGGCGTCGGTTCGGGCAGGTCGGCGCGGAGCGTGACGGTGAACGTGCTTCCCTGGTGCAGCGCCGTGGAGACGGAGAGCGTCCCGCCGTGCACCGCGGCGATGCGCTTGCAGATGGTCAGCCCCAGGCCCGTGCCGCAGCTCGCCAGCGAGCCGACGGCCCCCACGCTGGTGGCGAACGCGACGCCGAGCCGTTTGACGACCTCGTCGGGGATGCCGTCGCCGGTGTCGCGCACCTGGAAGGTGATGAAGGACTTGTCGTCGTAGCGGAGCCGGCGCACGAGGATGCTGATGCGGCCTTTGCGGGTGTGCTTGAGCGCGTTGTTGACGAGGTTGACGACCAGGCGGCGGATCGCGTCGGGGTCGCCGTTGAACTCGATGTCCTCCGGCTCGACTTCGAGGGCCAGTTGCACCTTGGCCGGGTCGTGCAACGGCTCGAGCAGCTCGATCGCCTCGCGGCAGACCGCCGCGGCGTTGACGTTCGACCAGTTCCACTGCGAGGCGCCGCTGTCGATCCGCGCGGCCTCCAGCAGGTTGTTCACCAGCGTCGTCATGCGGATGACCTCGCTGTTGATCGCTCGGAGGTGGTGCTCCCGCTGCGCCTCGGTGGACATGTTCTCATCGAGCAGGTACTCGGTGAGCAGCCGGAGCGACGTGAGCGGCGTGCGCAGCTCGTGCCCGAGCACCGCCAGCAGGTGGTCCATCGCGCTCAGCGCGGCCTCGAGGCCGTGGCGGTCGCGCTCACCTTTTTCCGCGCGGCTGCGCTCCACCGCGTAGAGGATCGCGCGCACCAGCGTCCGCGTGTCGAACTCGCCCTTGACGAGGTAGTCCTGCGCGCCCTCCTGGACGGCGGCCAGGGCGGCCCGGTCGTCGCCGAACCCGGTGAGCACGACGATCGGGCTCCCCGTCGATTCCTGCTTGATGCGGTCCAGCGTCGCCAGGCCGTAGCTGTCCGGCAGCGACAGGTCGAGGAGCACGACGTCGATCGCCTTGGCCGCCAGCGTCTCCACGGCGTCGCCCACCGACGAGACATGGATGCACTCGCAGTCGATCGCGTGCGTTTCGGCCAACATCTCCTGGAGGAGGCGGGCGTCGCCCTTGCTGTCTTCAACGAGCAGGACTCGCAGGGTTTTCTGGCTCATACGGATGTCGCTCCGGAGGTCGGCTAGGGCAGCGAAACGGCCTTGAGCCAGAAGTCTTCGAGCACCCGGACCTGGGTGAAGAAGCTGTCAACGTCGACCGGTTTGACGAGGTAGCTGTTGGCCCGCCGGTTGTAACTCTCCTGGATGTCCGAGGCCGCATCCGACGTGCTCAGCACCACCACGGGGATGGTCGCCAGGTCGGCGTCCTCCTTGATGGAGGCCAGCACGGCCCGGCCGTCCATCCGCGGCAGGTTGAGATCGAGCAGGATGAGGTCGGGCCTCGGCGCGTCGGCGTAACTGCCGGTGCGGTGCAGGAACTCCATCGCCTGCACGCCGTCGACGACGACGGAGAGGTGGTTGGGCACACGCGCTTCGCGGAAGGCCTCCCGCGTCAGCCGGATGTCGCCGGGTGAATCCTCGACGAGGAGGATGTTGATCGGATCCGTCCGCGCACCGGTACCCATGCCTCGCTTCTCCTGTCTGGTGAACGCTGGTACATGCTTCGCCATTTGCCGAGCATGTTTTCTGTTAATTCCTCTTGATCCAAGCGTTGCGCACAACTGTTGTCGATAAAAACACATGAAACTTACTTCATGCTCAAGTGTTCCCTGCGTGGATGCCTTCGGCACACGAGTAGAAAAGCTTTAAGCTCGACCGGAGCGGGCGGTGTTTGAAGCGTTGGCAGAAGACCGAGAACGACTCTCGCCCGCGCGCACACGGACGTTGGCGGTGGCTATGCCGGGGTTATTCCCTGTCAACACGCCGCGGGTTGACGTGCGTTTATCCGGCGGCGTGAAACGTCCGATGGTGCAACCGATCGATCCTGACGATCATCCGGCAGACCGCCCCACGCCCCGACGGGAACGCCCGCTCGGCCAGCGTCACGCGGCGTTCGGTCGGGAACATTCCGGCGGAGAGATGCGAGCACGTCCATGGTCGACACCCGCACAGCGCGAACGTTCGCGTTCGACGGCGGCAGCCGTCCGACCGCGGGCAACGCGGGCGTGTCCCGCGAACTGATCTTCGAGGTCGCCGGCCATCCCTTCGCCATCGGGCTGGGGGGCGTCCGTGAGATCGTCCCCGTGCCGTGGATGGCCTGCGAGCCCGGTGAGCGGGACGGGCCGTCGGTCCTGGCGGGGATCATGAACCTCGGCGGCTCGGCGGTGCCGGTGCTGCACACCGCCCGCTTATTGGACCTGCCCGATCCGTCCATCGGGGTGCACACGCCCGTCATCATCGTGGGAAGCGGCGGCACGCCCGCGGGGGAGCGACGCTTCGGGCTGCTCGTCGACGCCGTCCGCGGCATCGCCGCGGTGGAGCCCGACGAGTGGGTGACGATGCCGACCCACAGCGTCTCGACGAAGGCCGTGCGGATCGACGAACGGCTCGTGCCGGTGGTGGACCTCGACAAGGTGCTCCTGCTCCAGGAGCGGGAGCGGATCGAGGAGCTGCGTCGTGCGCGGCAGCGGCGGATCGGCGACGCCCGGGAGGTGTGCGCATGACGCACGCCGTTTCGCCCTCTTCGCCGCTCTGCTCGGACCCGGACTACCCGGCGCTGAAGGACGCCGTCATCGAGGCGACAGGGCTGGCGTACTACCGCGACAAGGACGACGACCTGGCCGACCGGCTGGACCGCCGCCTGCGGGCGGCCGGCGCGGGAGACTGCGCGGCGTACCTCGCGCTGCTGCGCGATCCGCGGCACGGCGACGCCGAGCTCGACCGGCTCATCGAGCAGCTCACCGTGGGGGAGACCTCCTTCTTCCGCCACCCCGAAATCTTCGACGGGCTTCGCTCGGTCATCATGCCGTCGCTGCTCGAACGCAACCGCGTGCGCCGGCGTCTGCGCATCTGGTGCGCCGGCTGCTCGGTGGGGGCCGAGGCGTACACGCTCTCGATCCTCCTCAACCGCGAGTTCGCCCGCGAGCTGAACGGCTGGGACGTCTCCATCGTCGGCACCGACATCAACCGCGCCTTCCTCGCCCGCGCCCGCGACGGCGTCTTCAACACCTGGCACCTCCGCGGCCTGGATGAGGACACGCTCCACGAGTGCTTCACCCGCAGCGGCGACGAGTGGGCCATCCGCCCAGAGTTCCGCGAGGGCGTCAGCTTCCAGTATCACAACCTCGTGCGCAACCCGTTCCCCTCGCTGATGAACGGGCTGACCGGGCTCGACCTGATCTTCTGCCGGAACGTGCTGATCTACTTCAGCCCGGACATCATGCGGCGGCTCGTCGAGCAGTTCCGCGAGAGCCTCGTCGACGGCGGGTGGCTCCTCGTGGGGCACGCCGAGCCCAACGTCAACATGTTCCGCACGTTCCACACGGTGAACGTGCCCGGGGCGGTGCTGTATCAACGGCCGGAAACGCCGGCGGCGCACGCGACGGGCCAGGCCCCGCGGCCCGCGGCGGGAACCGACGCGGTGACCCCCTGGCCGACGTTCGACCCGCCGGTGAAGAACGAGGGCGGGCATAAGGCCGCCGGCGCTGCGGCAAGCGCGAGCGACGACCGCGCGGCCGCGGCCGGGTTCAAGCCTTCGCGCCGCGGGCGCGGCTACGCGGCGTCGCCGCGGGACGACGGCGGGCTTGCGGAGGTCGAGCGGCTGGCGAATGCGGGCGACCTCGACGTCGCCGCACGGTGCTGCGAGCGCCTGGCGGGCGACCGCCCGACCGACCCTGTGCCGCACCTTCGGCTGGCGATGCTCGCCGAGCAGCTCGGGCGGCACCGACAGGCGGAGGCGTCGCTCCGCAAGGCGCTGGCGATCGCGCCCGACAACGCGCTGGCGCACTACCTCACCGGGCTCTTGGAGCAGAAATCCGGGCGGCGGAGCGGGGCCGTCTCGGCGTATGCGCGGGCCATCGACGCGCTGGACAGCCAGCCCGACGGGGCGACGCTGGCGGGGATGGACGGCCTGACGGCCGGCGAGCTGCGCGAGCTGGCCCGCATGCAGCAGGAGGTGCTCGGCCCATGAGCACGCAGCGAGCCGCGATCGATTGGGAGTCCGCCCGCCGGCGCGTCGAGGCGAGCGAGCGGGCGCTCCAGGCCGTGTTGTCGCCCGACGAGGCGGCGGTGCGAGAGGTGCTCGGCGCTCGCGCCAAGATGCTCGCGGAACGGCGTGCCGAGCGCCGCGTGCGGGAAGAGGTTGACCGGTACCTGCTGCTGCGGGCCCGGTCGAGCACGCTCGCGCTGGATCTGACGCGCGTGACCGAGGTCGGGCCGCTCGAGCGGTGCACGCCGGTGCCCGGCGGGCCGGCGTCGCTCGTCGGCGTCTTTGCGCACCGCGGCGAGGTGCACAGCCTCGTCGACCTGGGCGTGCTGCTCGGCTCGGAGCCCTCCGACGGCGTTCGGCTCGGGTTCTTCGTGCATCTTCGGCCGCCGAGGGGGCGGAGCGGCGAGAGCGGCATCTGGCTCCGCGTCGACGAGCTCGACCGTGTCGCGGAGCTCAACCCCGCGGAGATCGCGCCGATCGACGGGCGGCACGGCCTCTCGACGGAAATGGAGGAGGGCGCCTTGGCGCGGTGCGTCGAGGGCGTCGCGTCCGACGGCGTGTTTGTCCTGCGGCTGGAGGCGCTCTGGAAGGAAGCCGCCGCCGCGGGCTTCCCGCAGTTGGCTGAGCGGCGCGGAGCGCCCACCGGGCACGGGGTGGACGGATCATCGCCGGCGTCGGCCGGCTCCATAAGCGAGGCTCACCCATGAAATGGACTGTCGGACTCAAGATCGGCGCGGGCTTTGGCGCGGTGCTGGCCGTTCTGGTCGTCGTCGGCATCGGCTCGTACCGCACGACGTACAAGCTCGAAGCCGCGGCGGACCTCGTCACGCACACCTACGAGGTCGTCAACGACATCGAGACGTTCGCCAAGGGGATGGTCGACGCGGAGACCGGCGAACGCGGCTACCTCCTCACCGGCGAAGAGGAGTATCTGGAGCCGTACCACGCCGGCGTCAAGCAGGCCACGGGGGCTCTCGACGGGCTGCGGCGGTTGACCGCCGATAACGCCGTGCAGCAGCGTCACATCCAGGAACTTGAGCCGTTGATGGCCAAGCGGCTCAGCCGGCTCGAGGGGGGCATCGAGGCCCGGCGCAGCGGCGGTGTCGACGCCGGCGTCCGGTGGATGTCGTCGGGCGAGGGGAAAGCGGCGATGGACGACATCCGGCAGACGCTTGCGGCGATGCGTGCCTCGGAGGAGGGGCTGCTCAAATCCCGTGCCGCGGAGTCGGAGGCGACGATCGCGAACACGCGTCTGACGATCGTCGTCGGCACGATCATCGCGGGAGCGATCGCGGTCGCCGCGGGCGTGCTGATCACCCGCAGCATCTCGAGCCGCCTGCGCGAGGTGACCTCGGCGTCCAAGCGCGTCGCCGAGGGCGACCTGACCGGCGTCGATTTGCAGAGCCGTTCACGCGACGAGGTGGGCGAGCTGGTGGCGGCGTTCACCACGATGCGCTCAAGCCTGCGCGACATGGCGCAGCAGACGCGGCTGGCGACGGAGAACGTCAACTCGACGGCGGCGGAGATCCTCGCGGCGACGCAGCAGCAGGCCGCCGCGACCAAGGAGCAGGCCGCGACGATCCAGCAGATCACCAGCACGCTCGAGGAGATCACCCAGTCCGGCGGGCAGATCGGCGAGCGGGCCAAGTCGGTCTCGACCGTCGTGGAGACGTCCGGCGGCGCGACGCAGCGCGGCATGAAGGCGACGCAGGACACCAGCCTGACCATGGAGGCGATCCGCGACCAGATCGAGGAGGTCGCCGAGAACGTCGTGGGCCTCAGCGAGCGCACGCAGACCATCGGCGAGATCGTCGCGACGGTGAGCGAGATCGCCGAGCAGTCGAACCTCCTGGCGCTCAACGCGAGCATCGAGGCCGTCTCGGCCGGCGAGCAGGGCGGGCGGTTCCTCGTCGTCGCCCACGAGATGAAGAACCTCGCCGACCGCGCGAAGGACTGCACCGTGCAGGTGCGGACGATCCTGGGCGAGGTGCAGAAGGGGATCAACACCTCGGTGATGCTCACCGAGGAAGCCGTCAAGCGGGCCGAGGGGGGCAAGGCGCAGGCGCACGCGACGGAGGCGACCATCCGCGAGGTGACCGAGACCAACGGGCAGAGCATCCAGGCGTTCCAGCAGATCGTGGCCGGGGCCAATCAGCAGCAGATCGGCGTCGGGCAGGTGACGCAGGGGATGCAGGACATCCGACAGGCCGTCAAGCAGACCGCGGCGAGCACGGCGCAGCTCGAAAAGGCCGCGGCCAACATGAACGCGCTCAGCCAGCAGCTCCACCGTGCGGCGGAGCGGTACAAGGTGTGACCGGAGCGTTTTCTTCTACAGCACGCAAGACGAGTACGACTTATGGACATCCATCAACAAGTCCTCGCGGCCTTTCAGGTCGAGCACAAGGAGCACGTCGCGTGCCTGCGCTCGATCCTCGCCGCGCTGCGCGATGAGCACGGCGGGGTCCGCGCAGGAGAGCCGCGGGGCCGGTGGGACGAGGCGTTCCGCATGGCCCACACGCTCAAGGGCGGCGCGCGGGTCTGCGACCTGCGCGACGTCGAGGCGCTCGGGCACCGGCTGGAATCGCTGTTTGCGAAGATCCGCGAGGGCACGCTGACGTTCGACGACCATGTAGCCAAGACCGTGTCGCGCGTGCTCGACGAGATCGAAGACGGCATGGCCGCTCTCGCAGGAGGGGCGGCCGCCCGCAGCATCGCGCAGACGCTCGACGAACTCGAACATATTTTGGCCGGCTCCACGGCTGCGCCGGCCGCTTTTCCGCTTCCTCCGTCCGGGCCCGCGGCGGTCATCGCCGCGCGGCCCTTTTCAGAACCGCGCACGCCCGCCACGCCGCCGGGCGAGCCTGTCACGGCCGAGCCTTCCTCGGCACCCGCGCCGGCCGACGCCGGCGCGGCAAACGAGGGCGAGACCCCGTTGCCCGCGCCGCCGCCAGAGATCGAAACGGTGCGCGTGCAGACGGTCCACCTCGACGCCCTGGCCCGCTCGGTCGACGCCTTCGTCGAGGTGAACACGGAGCACGACCGCCTCACCGGCGAGTTCACGCGGTTGGCCGACCAGCTCCGCGAGCTGCAGCGCCAGTGCGACGCCGCCTCGGCGAAGGTCGCGCCGCTGCTGCGTCGCCAGAGCGATGCGCCCGAGCTGGGCGGCGTGGAGCGGCACATCGACGCGATCACCCAGGGCGTGCGGCGGCTCGGCCGCCAGCTCCGCGCGGCCCGCGCCTCGCAGAAACGACTGGCCTGGACGGTCCGCGCGTCGGGGGAAGACGCGCGCGTCTGCACGCAGCGGCTGCGGATGATCTCCGCCGAGAACGTGCTCCAGGGGCTTGCGCCGATGGTGCGGAGCCTGGCGCGGGAGATGGAGAAGGAGGTCGAGTTCACCACGATCGGCCTGCACGTCCACGCCGACCGCTCGGTGCTGCACGCCGTGCGCGAAGCGGTGCTGCACGCGCTGCGCAACGCCGTGGTCCACGGCATCGAGCCGCCGGCCGAGCGCGTCGCCCGCGGCAAGCCGCGCGAAGGACGGATCACCCTGACCCTGCAGAACGGCGGCGACCACCTGCGGGTGCTCGTCGAAGACGACGGCCGGGGGATCGACCCGCAGCGTGTTCGCCAGGCAGCGCAACGCCACGGCGTGCAGACGCCGGACGAGCCCGCGGGCGGCGGGGGCGGCGGCGACGAGTCGCTCATGCGCCTGCTCTTCCGCCCCGGCTTCACCACCAGCGAGACGGTGACCGAGCTGGCCGGACGCGGCATGGGGCTGTCGATCGTGCACGAGCACATCGCGCGCCTGCACGGCTCGACGCGCCTGGGGCCGAGGCCGGGCGGCGGCGCGACGCTCGAGATCCGCGTGCCGCTGGTGATCTCCTCCGAACGGCTTCTGCTCGTCTCGTGCGCCGAGCAGACGTTCGCCGTTCCCACGCGCGCCGTCGACGGCCTGGTCCGCGTGCCGACGACGCAGGTGCAGCGCGTCGGCGAGCGCCGCGTCGTCATGGTCGATGAAACGCCGCTCTCGCTGCTCCCGTTCCTGCGCCCGGTCGGCGAGCGCTCCCCGCGCAACGCCGACGGCAAGCTGCTCGTCGTCGCGCTGCGCGGCGAGCGCGGGCAGGGCGAGACGCGCGCGGGGATCGTCGTTGACCGCTTCCTCGCCGAGCGCGAGGCGATGGTCCGGCCGATCACCGGCGCGGCGGCGGGGGCGCCGTGCTTCTGCGGCGCGATCGTGCTCGAAGAAAACGAGGTCGCGCTGGTGATCGACCCGTCCGCGATCACCGGCCTGGCCGCCGCGGGGGTGGGCGCTTCGGTGCGGCGTGGCGGGGCGGCGTCGGCGCGCGGGCCCTCGACGCGGCCGCCGAAGGTCCTCGTCGTCGACGACTCGTTCACCACGCGCACGCTCGAGAAGAGCATCCTGGAGACCAACGGCTACGAGGTCCGCATCGCCGTCGACGGCGTGGAGGCGCTGCGCTCGCTCCGGCACGACCCGGTCGACGTCGTCGTCGCCGACGTGCAGATGCCGCGGATGGACGGGCTGTCGCTGCTCCGCGAGATCCGCGGCGACGAGAAGACCGCCGGGCTGCCCGTCATCCTCGTCACCTCGCTCGACAAGCCGGAGGACCACCAGCGCAGCGTCGAGCTGGGCGCGAGCGCCTACATCGTCAAGCGCCGCTTCGACCATCAGGACCTGCTCAACACCATCCGCCAGTTCGCCGAGGTACCCGCCCAGTGACGACCGACACCACCCAGACCGGCACGTCGCTGCTCGCCCCGCCGCCTCCGCCGCGGGCGGGCGCGGGCGCCGTCCGCGTGATGATCGTCGAAGACTCGGCGGTCATCCGCGAGCTGCTCACGTGCGTGATCTCCCGCGATCCGCGGCTGGAGATCGTCGCGGTCGTCGCCAGCGGCGAGCGGGCGCTGACGGCCCTCCGCTCCATCCGCCCCGACGTCATCTCGATGGACATCCGCCTGCCCGGCATCGACGGGCTGGAGACGACCCGCCGCATCATGGCCGAAGCGCCCACGCCCATCGTCGTCGTCGCCGCCAACGTCGAGGCGGACGAATCGCGGATCTCGATGGGCGCGCTGCAGGCGGGCGCGCTCTCCGTGCTGGAAAAGCCGCTGGGCGCGAGCGGCGAGGCCCTCGAGCTCTTCGGCGCGAGGCTCTGCACGCAGCTTGCGATCATGAGCCGCGTGAAGGTCATCACGCGGCGCCCGATGGGCGGATCGTTCCGAGCCGCGGACGGCATCGGCAAAGCCCCGCCCGCCCGGGCGGCTCCGCCGGCGCTGCCGCCGCGTGCGCTCAAGACGCGCGGCGAGATGGTCGGCATCGTCGCCTCGACCGGCGGCCCCAACGCGCTGGTGCAGCTCTTCGGCGCGCTCGGCGGCGGCTTCCCGCTGCCCATCCTGCTCGTCCAGCACATCACGAGCTGCTTCGCCAAGGCCTTCGTCGAGTGGCTCGACGACGTGTGCGAGCTCGACGTCGCGGAAGCCGCCGACGGCATCCGACCGCGCGGCGGTTGCATCTACGTCGCGCCCGCCGACCAGCACCTGGTGCTGCGCGGGCGCCGCTTGCGGCTTGTGCCCGGGCCGCTCGTCAGCATGCAGCGGCCGTCGGGAACGATGCTGCTGCAATCCATGGCGGACGACCTCGGCGCGGCCTCGCTCGGCGTGGTGCTGACCGGCATGGGCGAGGACGGCGCGGCCGGGCTGCGGGCGATCCGCGACACCGGCGGCTACACCATCGCCGAGCACGAGTCGACCGCCGTCGTCTACGGCATGCCCGGCGCGGCCGCGGCGCTGGGCGCGGTCGAAGAACAACTCCCCCTGCCGATGATCGCGCCCCGGCTGGGCGATCTGGTCCGCGCATGATCGCTGCATCGGAGGAACGCGCGATGGACACGACAACGCCGCTCATCCTGCTGGTGGAAGACTCGCGCACCCAGGCGCTGCAGATCTGCGGCGTGCTGCAGGGCGCGGGCTGGTCGGTGCGACACGCCGCCACCGCCGACCAGGCCCTCGAGTTTCTCGAACGGCACACGCCCGGCCTCGTGCTCATCGACTATTACCTGCCCGGCCTGCGCGGCGACGAGCTGTGCCGGCACATCCGCGCGCGCACCCAGACGCGCCTCGTGCCCATCGTCCTGCTCACCGACGACGCCGGGCAGGAGACCGAGCTGCGCGGGCTCGAGAGCGGCGCCGACGACTTCCTCCCCAAGTCGGCCGAGCAGGAGGTGCTGCTGGCCCGGGTCCGAGCGCAGCTAGCGCGGTCCCCGGCCGCACCGGCGACGCCGCCGACCTGCGAGACGGACTTCCGCGAGGCCAGGATCCTCGCGGTCGACGACAGCGCGACGTACCTGGCGTACCTGGTGGCGGAGCTCAGCCCGGACTTTCCCAACATCCAGACGGCCTCCAGCGGCGCCGAGGCCGTGGCGCGTCTGCAGTCCGAGCCGTTCGACTGCGTGCTCATCGACCTGGTCATGCCGGAGATGGACGGGATCGAGGCGTGCCACCGCCTCGCCGCGCAGAACGCGGCGACCGACCGCTCGATCGTCGTGCTCATGCTCACCGCCAAGGAGGACACCGCGAGCCTCACCGCGGCGCTGGAGGCGGGGGCCGACGACTTTGTCGGCAAGTCCAGCGAGATCGCCGTCATCAAGGGGCGCATCCGCGCCCTGCTCCGCCGCCAGTTTTACGAGGCCGAGCACCGCCAGCGCCTCTCGGCCGAGCTGCGGGCCCGCGAGCTCGAGGCCGAGCAGCAGCGCCTGCTCAAGGAGGCGGCCGAGGCGCGTTCGGCGCTCGTCGACGACCTCGAAAAAACCGCCGCGGCCCTGCGCCGGTCCAACGAAGAGCTGCAGCAGTTCGCCTACGTCGCCTCGCACGACCTGCAGGAGCCGCTGCGCGTCATCGCCGGGTGCGTGCAGCTCCTCGAACGCCGGTACAAGGACAAGCTCGACGGCGACGCCACCGAGTTCATCGAGCTGGCGGTCGACGGCGCGCGCCGGATGAAGAGCCTCATCCAGGACCTCCTGGCGTACTCGCGCGTCGAGACCTACGGGCAGAAGCTGGCCGAGACGCCCATGGAAGAGGTGCTGGACATCGCCATGCGGAACCTCAAGGCCTCGATCGACGAGAGCGGCGCGGAGATCGCCCACGACCCGCTCCCGGTCGTCCGCGGCGACCGCACACAGCTCGTCCAGCTCCTGCAGAACCTGATCGGCAACGCGATCAAGTACCGCGGCCAGCGGCCGCCGCGGATCCGCGTCGGCGCCGAACGCGACGGCGACCGCTGGCGCTTCTCCGTGCAGGACAACGGCATCGGCATCGAGCCTCAGCACTACGAACGCATCTTCGTGATCTTCCAGCGCCTGCACCGCGCCTGCGACGTGCCCGGCACCGGCATCGGGCTGTCGATCGCCAAGAAGATCATCGAGCGCCACCACGGCACCATCGCCGTCACCTCGACGCCGGGCGAGGGCTCGACGTTCACCTTCACCCTCCCCGTCGCCGAGCCCGCGGTGGCGGCGGAAGCAGCGCCGGCCCTCAGCGCGGCTTGACGCGGAGCCAGCGTCCCGCCCCCCCGAGAGTCCACCCCCCACGCCTTTGCGGCGGTGCGGCCGAACGAATATGCAGAAAAACAGGCGGTTGGTGCGAGGGCCGGCGGCTGGTTGTCCGATAATCCAGGCACGACCCGGCTGGAGAGCGCATGAACCCGAACAGAACCACCGCGGGAGACCCCGGCCCGGCGGCCGTCAAAATCCCCACCCTCCAGCGCTCCGCGCTCCCGAGCCCGGCCGCGCTCTGCCTGCCGACGGAGTACGTCCAGCAGGACGCCGCGTACACGCACGACCGGGAGGGCGGCGTCTACTGGACGCAGGAACGCATCGAGATGTCCGGCCGGTGGCAGCACCACGTCTACCGCTGGGCGCTGAGGCTGATCCGCCAGGCCGGGCTGACGAGCGTCATCGATGTCGGCTGCGGAACGGCGTACAAGCTCAGGGCGCTGGTGCGCGAGAGCGGCGTCCGCGGCGTGGGCGTCGACATGGCCTCCGCCGTCGACATCGCGCGACGGCACGTGCGCGACACGCCGTCCATCCGCGTCGACGAGATCGACCTGGAAGCGCCCGATCACGCGCTGATCCCCCCGGCCGGGTTCGACCTGTGCGTGTGCGCCGACGTGCTCGAACACCTGGTCGACCCGGCCCCGTGCGTGGAGTTTCTGAGGGCGGCGGCGCTCGCCTCGCCGCGCGGCGGCAGGATCCTGATCTCGACGCCCGAGCGGGCCCGGCTCCGCGGCCGCGACTGCCTGCACTCGCCCAAGGCCGAACACGTGCGCGAGTGGGCGCGGGGCGAGCTGATCGGCTACCTCGGTTCGTGCGGGTTGCAGGTCGTGCAGTCGGCGGTGCTGCCGCCCAAGGACGAACCGCTCGAAGCAGGGCTCGACGAGGACACGCTCTGGCAGGTCGGCCTGCGCGAGCATTCACCCCGTTGGTGCCACGCGGTGCTGTGCGAGGCGAAGTAAAACCCCATGTGCGGCGTGCTCGCGTTCATCTCCGCCGACGGCGACACTCCCTGCGGCGACTGGGCGGGGGCGATGCGCCGGCTTGACCGCCGCGGGCCCGACGGGCGCGGCGTGTGGACGTCCGCCTGCAGCCGCGCACGCCTCGGACACACCCGCTTGGCGATCCAGGACTTGTCCGCGGCCGGCGCGCAGCCGATGGTGCTCCATGCGGCGGGCGAGCACACCGCCGCGGGCGACATCGCGCTCTCGTACAACGGCGAGATCTACAACGCGCCCGCCTTGCGCGCCGAGTTGATAAGGGCGGGACGAGCGTTCGTTTCGACGTGCGACACCGAGGTCGTGCTGCAGGGGTACGCGCAGTGGGGCGTCGACGACCTGTTGGCCAAGCTGCGCGGCATGTTCGCGTTCGTCATCTGGGACGGCCGGCTCGGCGAGGTGGTCGCGGCCGTCGATCACGCGCGCATGAAGCCCCTCGCCTACACGACGGGCGGCGGCCCGCCGTGGTTCGCCGCGGCGTCGGACTGCGACGCGCTGCGGCGGCTCGTGCCGCGCCCGCCAACGCTCGACGGCATGTCCGTCGCGCGCGTGCTCACGATCGGCTATTGCCCGCCGCCGTCGACGATGTGGCGCGGCGTGCGCAAGCTCGGGCCGGGGCAGCTCCTGCGGTGGTCCGCGGCCGAGGGGCTGCGGGTCCGCGAGCACTGGCGGCCGACGGTCGAAACGCACGCCGGCCCGTCCCGGCACGAAGACTTCGCGGCGTTGTGGGCCCAGGTGGTCCGCGAGCACACGCTCAGCGACGTGCCGGTGGGCCTGTTCCTCTCGGGCGGGCTCGACTCCGCGGCGGTCGCGGTCGCGCTCGCCGACGCGGGGCTGAACACCCAGACGACGGCGTTCACGCTGGCGATGCCGGGCGGTGAGGACGAATCCCATGCCGCGGCGGCGATGGCGGCTCATCTCGGCATGAGGCACGAACGCATCGCGCCGCTCGCACGCGAGCCGCACGAGATCCTCGAAGCCGCGGCCAATGCGTACGACGAGCCGCAGGCCGCGACCTCGCTGCTGACCGCGGCGGCGATCGCGCACGCCGCACGCCCGCACGCCAAGGTCATCCTCGCCGGCGACGGCGGCGACGAGGCGTTCGGGGGCTATCGCTGGCACCGATCCGAGAACCACCCGCTGGCGCTCCAGCACGCCGCCGCCCGCCGCCCAGACCCCGCGCACGCGGCCCTTGCGCGCGCAGCGGCCAGGCCGGAGACGGACGCCCGTCAGCGCGAGGCCGCGATGTGGGCCCTGGGCACGCTCTCGCCGGCCCACGCGGTGCGTGTTCGCCAGTTCGGCGTCTTCCACCCGGCCGAAGCGTCGGCCCTGCTCGCGGGGCTCGATGTTGACTTCGGCGAAGACGACCTTGTCGAAGGGATGGACGAGCACGCCCCACCGCTCTCCACCACACACTGGCGGCGGTGGTCGCAGTGTGTCGACGTGACGCAGTTCTGCGCCGCTCACGCGATGCCGAAGATCGACCGGGCCGCGATGCACGTCGGGCTCGAGCTGCGCGCCCCGTTCCTCGACCGGCGCATCCTCGACTACGCGCTGGCGCTCCCGAACGAGCAGCAGGAAGACCGGCAGGAGGGGAGCAAGCCGACACTCCGGCGCTACCTCCACGGACGCACGCCGGCCGGGCACCTCGACCGCGCAAAGCAGGGCTTCTCGCTCCGCGGCTGGAAGCCGGACGCGTGGTGGTCGATGGGCGAATGGCTCGACACGACGGGCCTCGTGCGTGACGGGGTCATCCGGCGCGATTGGCGCGCGTACGTGCCGGCGATGCACGATTTCCGGGAGACCCGGATGTTCGCCCTGTGCATGCTCGCGGCGTGGTACGACGCGCGCATGTGACCGTCAGACGTTGCAGGCCCGCAGGCGCTCCGGCGCACCAGAAAGACCCATCGCCTTGCGGATCCACGCCGGGGTGTAGGCGTCGTCGTCGGCCCGATACCCGGCGATCGCGGACTCGGCGTAGCCGACGCCGAGCGACGCGGGCATCGGCGGTTTTTCACGCAGCCCGTGCGCACGCATGCGTTCATCCAAGCGTGGATACTCGGCGAGCCAGTCGTATTCGGCGGGCCCGTCGGCGCCGCCGGCCGCGCCGAGCGCGTCGTCGAAGCCCCAGAGCGAGACCAGGAAATCGTCGCCGCCCCCCGCGGACTCCGGCAGCTCGGCCATGCGGACAAGCCGCTCGCGGAGCCAGGCGCGGTCTTCGCTCTTGCGGGCGCGGAGGAGCATCTTGAGGTACAGGTGCCGCAGCGACTGCTCGAAATCATGCACCCCGACGACGCGCGGGTGCACCGCAAAGCCGTGCCCCCGGCGTTCCATCTCGACCCCGACGGCGGTCTCCGGACGCAGCGACAGGGCTTGGCCGCCGGCGATCTCCGCCGCCTGCGGCATGAGGTCGGCGCGATACGCGTGGACGCCGCGGAAGCAGTACCCCCCGTGCACGCGGCAGAGCACGACGCCGTTGATCTTGAAGGCTTCGGCCGGCGAGGCCTCGCAGAGCTCGACCATGGCGGCGAGGGCGTCGCGCTTCAGGAGGACGTCGGCGTCCATCGCCACGATCCAGCGGGCCTTGCTCCGCGTGAACGCCTCGGCCGCACGCTCGAACGTGCGCACGACGGCGGCCGAGAAGGGGCGCTCGCTGATGAGGCCGATCCGGTCGGCGTCGATCTGCTCGCGCAGCACGGCGAGGGCGGCGTCGAGCGTCCGCTCGCCGCACGCGCGGAGAAAGACGTGAACGCCGTGGAGATCGGGCCGGGCCATGCGCTCGTTCTTATCGGTCCACCCGGCGACGCCTGTTGAGCGGGTCCGCCGAAGAGCCGATAAAATAAGCATGGATTCCTTTTCTCGGCCCGCCGAAGGTGTTATCAACCAGAACGCCGCGTCCGATGCTCCGCCGGGACCGATCGCCGACGCGCTCGTGCTCGTTCAGGAGGCCTGGACGTCGCTCCGCGTGCAGCAGCACTTCGGCCGGCTCGAGCGCGACTGGCTGATGTACGCCCGGCTGGCGCGGCATTTCGGGCGGGTGGTGCTCGTGTCGGCCGGCGGGGCCGAGGACATCGAGATCGGTAGGGCCCTTGCGCCCAACGTCTCGGTCGTCTGCAACGACGAAGATCTGGAGCCGGTCCGGTTCCTGGCGGCCGTGCCCGGCCGCGTGCGCGAAACGCTTGCCGGGGCCCGGAGCGTGCTCGTCAAGGCCGATCAGTTGTGCGCGGCGGGCACGGCGCTGGACATCCTTTCAGCCCTGCGAGCCGCGGACATGCGCGCGGGGCTTCTGGCGCGCGGCGGGTACCACTGGTCATGGACGCAGGCCCGCGAGCACGGGGGCGACTCGCCCCAGGCCGCGCAGGCCGGGCACGACGAGGGCGAGCTGTGCCGGCACGCCGACGTGATCCAGGTGACGACGGAGAAGATCGCGTTCGATCTCTGCTGGCGGTTCGCGTTGCCCGCCGCCAAGGTGCGCGTCGTGCCCAACTTCGTGCACACGCCGGATCGGCCGACGCCGTTCGACGAGCGGGCGGCGCGGCCCGAGCGCGTGGTCCTCAGCGCGGGACGGTTGTCGCGCGAGAAACGCGTGCACCTGCTCATCGAGGCGCTCTCACGCCTGCCGAGTAAGACGTGCGAGACGGTGCGGCTGAAGATCGTGGGCTCAGGACCCCTGGAAGACGAGCTGCGGGCGAGCGCACGGCGGCTCAACGTCGCCGAGCGCGTCGACTTCATGGGCCGCCTGCCGCACGCCGAGCTGATGCGCGAGATGGCCAAGTGCCGCGTGTATGCGCAGATGAGCGAGTACGAGGGGCACCCGAAGACGATCCTCGAGGCGATGGCCGCGGGCGCGCCGCTGCTGGCCGCCGATTCGCCGGGCATCCGCGAGCACGTCGCCGACGGACGCACCGGGCTGCTCGTCAGCGGCGAGCCGGCCGCGGTCGCCGAACGCCTCGCGCTGCTGCTGAGCGACGACGCCCTGGCCAATCGGCTCGGCGAGCAGGCGGCCGAGGAGACCCGCCGCCTCCTCTCGCTGGAGCGCATCCTGCCGATGGAGATCGAGTCGTGCGTGGCCGCGGTCGGACAGGCGGGAAAAAGAACGCCGAGCTTTTCACCGGGGGTGGTGCGCTGGTCCCCTTCGATGCTCGAGTCGCCGCCCGACGAGGCGGCCCGTGCGTTCGCCGCCAGCATCGCGGCGTACGCCAAGCGCCTCGGCCCCGACGAGGCGGCGAAGTTCTTCCAGTCGCTGGGATCGCACGCCGGCCGCGAAGCGGATGCGACCCAGGCGTGCGGCTGAGCCGCGTGCCGCCCCGGACATGTCGGCAGGCACCGCCGCCGGTCTTCATGCGTCTTCGTCCAATGTCTTCTTCCGCCGAAGGATGTGGTGGTAGTGCTGCGCGAAGCGGTGCGCCTCGTCGCGGATCGCCTGGCACAATCTCAGGCCCAGGTGCTCGCGGCTCAGGCGGATCGGCTCCGACCTCGCGTGCACGTACACCAGCTCTTCTTTCTTGGCCAGCGAGATCACCATCGGCGGCTGCACGTCGAGGTCGGCCAGCGCCTCCATCGCCGCGTGGAGCTGCCCCAGCCCGCCGTCGATGAGGATGACGTCGGGGTAGAGCTCCTGCCCCGCCCCGGCCTCGCGGTAGCGACGCGAAACGACCTCGCGTATAGCCGCGTAGTCGTCGTTCACGCCGGCGCGGCCGCCCTCGCCGGTGGCGGCGACGGACTTGATGCGGTAGCGCCGGTACTCGCTCTTGAACGGGCGGCCGTCGATGAAGCAGACCTTGCTGCCGACCGTCTGCCCGCCCTGGAGGTGGGCGATGTCGATCGCCTCGATGCACCGCACCGGCGAGGCGAGGCCGAGCGCCTTCTGCAGGCTGCGCGTGCCTTTCTTCGGGTCGATGTGGAGGGACTCGCTCTCGGGCTGCCAGCGGTCTTTGAGGCCGCGTTTGCCGCGCTGGTTGAGCTTCTCAATCGCGCCGATCTGGTCGCGCAGCACCGCGGCCTGCTCGAAGTCGAGCCGCTTGGCCGCCGCGGCCATCTCGTCACGCATCTCCCGCAGCATCGCGCTGCGCTTGGACCCGATGAACCGCGTGAAGCGGTCCACGTCGGCGCGGTAGCTCTCCTTCGAGACCTTGTTCGCACACGGCGCGGTGCACTGCCCGATGTTGTAGAGGATGCACGGGCGGAAGTGCGCGTTCTTCGGGTCGTTCTCGACGATGTCGAGCGAGCACGTGCGGAACTTGAAGACCCGCTGCAGGAGCGTGACCGCCTCGCGCAGCGAGCCGACCGCGGTGAACGGGCCGAAGACCTTCGCGCCCTTGTAGAGCGGGTCGGACGGCTCGCGCGTCACGGTCACGCGGGGGAAGTCCTCGCGCTGGGTGATGACCAGGTACGGGAAGGTCTTGTCGTCGGTGAGGCGGATGTTGAACCGCGGCCGTGTGTCCTTGATCAGCCGGTTCTCGGTCAGCAACGCCTCCCACTCGCCCTCGCAGGGGATGACCTCGAAGTCGTGGACGACGTCGAGCATCGGCTGCTTCTTGGGCCCAAGCTCGGCCGAGGGGACGAAATACGACGCGACGCGGTCGGGCAGGCGCAGCGCCTTGCCGATGTAGAGCACGTGCCCGGCGTCGTCTTTCATGAGGTAGACGCCCGGGACGGCGTCGAGGCCGCGGGCCTTGCGGAGCAGCCGCGACAGCCGATCCTCGCGGGACTCGGATTCAGCAGGAGAAAGCGGGTCGTCGCTCACGCGGAATAGTACGAAACTCAGCGTGGCTCGGTGCGTGGGCGCGAGACGCACCCGGGCACGCGTGCGGACGAGCCCGGAGCGCCAGCGAGGGCCGGCGCCCGCATGTTGTGCGACGTGAAAAAGGGGGAGTCCTGTGCAGGAACGCCCACCCGCGCTGGGGCTTCGGGCTCGTTTGATATCAGCGTTTGTTGGGTTACGCCGCCGCGAGCGCGGGGGCGAAGTGCAGCCCGACGTGGTACCCGTCGCCTTCCTGCTTGCAGCGGGCGACGACCCCGGTCAGCCACGCCGCGGCCGTGCCGACGGGCGAGAGGGCGATCGTCATGCCGGGCTCAAGCGGTGTGCTGGTCCACGCGCCCATGCCGCCGTGGCTGCGGTCGATGAGGCTGAGCCGGGCGATGCCGTAGCGGTCGGTGCCGTTGGAGAACGTCGCGCTGACGATCCCCGCCGCCGGCTCGCGGTGGGCGACGCGCCGCTCGAGCTTGTACGCCGAGGGGCTCTTGCCGCTCCTGCCCTGCGGCCTCGGGAACGGGATCGGCGCCGGCGGGTGCTGCGCGTGCGCGGCGGGTGTGGGCGCTTCGCCCTCGGTGTGGGTGATGTGCAGAGAAGAGGGGCCGTCCTTGGCCCCGCTACGCCGTCCGTGTCTGGTGTTGATGGCCGCGGCCATTGCTCGTCGCTCTCTCGAAGTAGGAAAGAAAAGTGCGAGCCGCGTGCAGAAACGACGCGGCCCGGTGCGTGGTCTTGGCCGGGCGGCAGTGCTTCCGTGCACCGCCGTCGACCAATGTTGAGTGGATCGACCCGGCCGGGGGGCGACTTCACTTCCACCCCGCACAAGGCAAGCAAAGACGGGCAAATACGTGATTTTCTTACAAAAAACCCGCCGACCCTGCCGTATTTAGGGGGGAATCGGCGGCCGATATCCCCGACGACCGGAGCGCCGTGTGCCGAAATGGGGATAACTCGCCGGGATGAACCGGCCGCCGATCAAGGGGGCGGTATCGGCTCCCGCATACCGTTTGCTCCCTATGTCCCCCCTCTCCCGCGGCCTTGTCACCGTCGCTCTCCTGGTCTGCTCCAACGTCTTCATGACCTTCGCGTGGTATTACCACCTGGGGAAAGTCAAGAGCTGGCCGCTGGTGACGGCGATCATCGTCTCGTGGCTCATCGCCCTGCCGGAGTACATGCTGCAGGTCCCGGCCAACCGCGTCGGGCACGCCAGCGAGTCGAACCCCGGCGGCGTGTTTACCTTGCCGCAGCTCAAGATCCTCCAGGAGGCGATCACGCTGGTGGTCTTCTCGGTCTTCGCGATCGTGGTGATGAAGGAGCGTCTGCGGGCAACCGACATCGCGGCCTTCGCGCTGGTCTTCATGGCCGTGCTGATCTCCCAGTCCGGCCGGCGGTGACGGCTTCTCTTGATCACGAGACGCGAACGGGAGCGAGCGTGTCCGGCCTCCTCATAAACTTGGCCGAATCTTGACACACGCACTCTCCCGTGCCCTGTGCCCGTGCGGGTCGCTCGGCGTGCTGTGCGCTGCGCTCTTCGGCTTGCCCCACGCCCGGTTTTTCCTCGGCGAACCTAGCATCTGGCGAGCGAAGGAGGCTCTCTTATGCGGGCGATCGTGACCGGCCAGGTGGGGATGGACAAGAAACCGTACCTCGACGCCGCCAGCGCCTATGCCGCCGAGCACGGCGAGTCGCTCGACGTCTACCACATCGGCGACATGATGTACCGCGAGGCCTCCGACATCCGCCCCGGGCGGATCCTCGACCTGCCGCTGAGCCGGCTCAACACCCTCCGCCGTGCGGCGTTCAAGGACGTCATCGCCGAGTCGAAGGACCAGAAGAACGTCGTCGTCAACACCCACGCCACCTTCCGCTGGCGGCACGGGCTCTTCCACGCCTTCGACTTCGACCAGGTCCTCGCCTTCCGCCCCGACCTGTTCATCTGCCTGGTCGACAACATCGAGGTCGTCCACCACCGCCTGCACCGCGACCACGACATCGACGCCACGCTCAAAGACTGCATGGTGTGGCGCGAGGAAGAGATCCTCGCGACCGAGCTGCTCGCCCAGGCGGCCCGCGGCGCGATGGGAGCGCGCGGGTCCTACGCCGCGGACAACTTCTTCATCGTCGCACGCGGCCGGCACGCCCCCACCACGCGCTCGCTCTTCCGCCTCATCGCCCGCCCCGGCATGAAGAAGGTCTACCCCTCGTTCCCGATGAGCCACGTCGTCGACCTGCCCGACGTGCTCGCCGAGATCGACCAGTTCCGTGCGGCCCTCGCCCAGCACTTCATCACCTTCGACCCCGGCGACGTCGACGAAAAACTCCTCCTCGACCGCGCGGTCGCCAAGGCCAAGGACGGCAAGGTCGACGAATGGCTGGACGTGACGCCGCACACCTTCGGCGGCTCGACCAGCACCCCCGCCACGCCGGGCAGGAACGCGCTGCCCCTGCGGGTCCGCGTCCGCGAAGTCCTCGAGATCGCCGGCGACATCGACGGCCAGATCTACATGCGCGACTTCAAGCTCATCGACCAGTCCGACATGATCGTCTCGCTCATCCCCGAACTCCCCGGTCCGGGAGGGGTGGGCACGCCCGGGCTCTCCTCCGGCGTCGAACGCGAGCTGCAGCACGCCTTCGAGCACACCAAAGAGGTCTACGTGGTGTGGAAGCCGAAGAAGAACCCCTCGCCCTTCATCACCGAGACGGCGACGCGCATCTTCCGCTCGGTCGACGAGGCGCTGCGCTACTTCGAGAGCGAGGGGATGTTCGGCGAGAAGAACCTCTTCGGGCAGTGACGATCGCGCAACGAAGCACGGCGGCTCAGCCGCACCCGTTGAGCCACAGGGTGAGGAAGTCGAAGATGTCCTGCACCGTGACGCCGTTGATCTGATTGACGTCGGCCGACGGATTGCCGTCGAGCCAGGCGGTGAGGAAGTCGAAGATGTCCTGCACCGTGGTGCCGTTGAGCCCGTTGAAGTCGGCGTAGCAGTACGGCGCCGCCTTGAGTGAGCGGCTCATGGGGATCAGCAGCCGCAGCGCCCCCGCTGAGTTGTACGCGTGGACGGCCCACGACGGGCTCTCGGTCCCTTCGAGGTACTGGTACGGCACGCCGCGGAACCGCTGGTGCAGCGAGACGACGCCGATATCGCCCCCCGCGACCGGCAGGAACGCGTCGTTCCAATACGACTCGGCGCTGTTCAGCGGGATGGCCTGCGGATTGGCCGAGTTGGTCAGGTACTGCGCCCACGGCTGGACCAGGCAGACTTTGTACCCCCGATCGATCCAGCGATTGGCGATCGCCTGCAGGTTGGTGCGGATCCCTGTAGCGGAGAACGCGCTGTTGATGTCGTTGATCGTCAGCAGGACGAAGACGACTTTTTCCTCGAAGTTCTGCGACACGCCGGCGGTGAGCACGTCGTCGAACTCCTGGAGGCGGTCCATCGTGTACAGGCCGCTGTCATTCAGGTGCGCGTAAGTCGTCGAGCCGGATTTGGCGACCGTACCCGCCCACCACAGCCCCGGCGGCGGGCCACCCCCCGGCCCGTTGTGCATGAACCACACGCCGTAGAGCCCGAACTGCTTGCCCGCCTCGTTCTCATCGGTGCCCAGCAGACGCAGCGAGGCCGGCGTCGTCCCCACGCTATCGAGCGCTACGTCGGCCGTGGCGTACGTCGCCGTCGCACCCCGCGGCTCGAACGTGCCGTACGCGGTATCGACGCCGTTGGAAAGTGAGAGTTTGACGCTCGACAGCACCGCAGGGTCGTCCGCCCGTGGGTAGACCACCCGCGCCTGCACGCGGGACGGGCCGTCAACCGCCGGGTCTCCGAAGACGTCGGTGAACTCGCCGATGGTGGCGTTGACCGGGACGTTGCTCGCGTTGTGCGTGAAGTTGAAAAAGTACGTGCCTCGCTTTGACGGGACGTACGACGACCATAACCCCGTCGGCACGCCGTCAATCTCATAAAATCCGGGCAGGCCGACATATTGCGGCACCGGGCGGACCACGCTGTTGGTATACATAAAGTACGCGTTGAGATGGGGGATGAGCCCGTCGAGCTGCAGCCGCCGCGCGATCAAGTTCCCGACCGGGATACCTTCGATGGAGCTCGTCGAGTCGCCCACGACGCGGCCGAAGCAGTTGTGCCGCAGCGCCTCGCGGATGACCCCGAGGTTCGCGTCGTACACCGGCGTCGGCAAGGCCGCAAGCGCCGCCGCGTGGAGCTGGTTGACGTCCTCCACCGCCAGCCTCCGCGGCTCGACGTAAAACCCGGCCAGCCAGCCGCGGAACCCGTCGAGCTGCGGGTTGTCCCCGCCCAGGCGGAGCGTGCCGCCCCGGATGTTCTGCGGCGACTCCTCCCACCCCGCCTCATCCATTTGCACGACCGCGTTGGTCGTGATCCCCCCGCCGCGCACGTAGACGATCATCGCCCCCGAGTTGCCCCACCCGCCGTAGGTGCAGCCCACGCTGTACGCGACGCCCGGCTGGATCGCGACGTTCGGCTCGCACCAGATCTTGGCGTTGGTCGAGCCGTCGGCGATCATCTCGAAGCGGAGCCGCTGCGTCCCGTCGAAGCCCTGCACCAGCGACAGCCGCCACCCGCGATCGTCGCCGCGGGTGGTGCCCAGCGCCCCGTCGTCGACCCGCGAGACGATGCTCCACTGCCCCGGCGTGGCCCGCTGCTGCGTCATGAACCGCACGCCGAAGGAAAACCGCGTCAGCGTCGAAAAATCAAAGTCTCCCGCGGCATCGTCCAGCGTGATCCGCGCGCTGCCGTCGAAATACGCGCACCGGTCAAACCCGCTCGGCATCAGCCCCACGTCCTCGACGCCGAACGCGACGCCCTGCGCCGTCCCGTGGTGCGCCGTCGCCGCAAGCCCCCAGCCCTCGTTCACCATCGCCGTCGTGCGCGCCGTGTCCGCCGCCTGGGCCGCCCCGGCCGGTTCGTCGAGCATCAACAGGCACGCGTTGGTCGTGTTGTACCGCCGCGGCCCGTGCGCCTGCACGATCAGCGGGTACTCATTCTCATACGTCGGTGGCTCGGGGGCCGCCGTCGCCGCGCTCGCGCCCAGCACCACCGCGACCGCCCGCCACGCCCACACCAGTGCCGCCGGATGCCTGGTCATCATTGCCTGTCGCATGAGATGCCTTCGTTGTAGTCGACCGCGGGGTGGAGAGCGCCCCGGCCGCATCGGTTCCGACCGCGCCGTCCGCTTGTTCGGCAGGTCTCTGGCAGAACGTACAAGGGAATCGGCCGGAGACAAGCCGCCGGGAGAACAAATCTCCTTCAAACAACGGGGGAAATCCTCCCAGAGCGTCGGCGCAGTCCCCCAACCATACGCCGCGACCGGGACCCAGTTGCAAGCCCGCGGCACGCATGAACGAATTTACATCCAGGCAAAATCCCCCGTGCTGACCAGGGGAAAACACCTACGGCCAGCAATATGCAGCACGGGACAATCTGGGCAACAGAAGAAACCGCTCAGCCGCGGCTCAGACTCTCCCGCCCGATCATCAGCTCCAGCGTTCGGCACACGATGTCGATGTCGTTCTCGCTCATGTTCCCATGAAACGGCAGGGCGATCGTCCGCTGGCTCACGCTCTCGGCCACCGGCAGCCCGCCCCCTCCCCCCGCGCCGCCGCCCTCACCCCCGGCGATCTTGCACGCATAATGCTCCTGGTAGAACGGCTGCTGGTGGATGCAGGGGAAGTAGTCCGACGCCCCGATCTCGTGCCGCCGCATCCCCTGGATGATCCGGTCGCGCTCCTCGCGCGTGTACCCGGCTTCCAGCCGCACGACGAAGACGAACCACGACATGACCGTCGCCGGGTCGATCGTCGGCAGCACCAGGCTCGGCACGCCGGCGAGCTTCTGCATGTACATCGACGCGACGTGCTGGCGTTTGGCGATGATCTCGTCGAGGCGTTTCATCTGCGCAACGCCCAGTGCCGCCGACAGCTCGTCGAGGCGGTAGTTGTACCCGAGCCGCTCGTGGTGCAGCCACGAGCCGGTGCCGCCGTGGGCCTTGGCGCCCGCGGGCGTGGGGTTGAGCTCGACGGCGCGCCCCTGGTTCCGCATGCTCCGGCACAGGGCCGCCAGCCGCTTGTCGTTGGTCACGATGCACCCCCCCTCGCCCGTGGTGATCTGCTTGTTGGGGTAGAAGCCGAAGACCCCGACGCGACCGAACGAGCCGCACGCACGGCCCTTGTGCATCGTGCCCAGCGCCTCGCAGCAATCCTCGACGAGCGCGATCTCGTGCCGAGCGGCGATCGCGCTGTACGCCTCGAAGTGCGCCGGATTGCCGAACGTCTCCACCGCGAGGATCGCCTTGGTCCTGGGGGTAATCGCCGCCTCGACCCTGGCCGGGTCCATGTTCATCGAGCCCGGCTCGATGTCCACGAAGACCGGCGTCGCCCCGACGTACAAAATGCAGTTCGACGACGCGATGAACGAGAACGGCGTGGTCACCACCTCGTCGCCGGGCCCGATCCCCAGGGCCAGCATCGCCAGGTGCAGGCCGCAGGTCCCGCTCGAGACCGCCACGCCGTAGAGCGCATCGGCCCTCGCCGCGACCAGGCTCTCGAACTGCTCCGTCGCCGGCCCAAGCGCCAGCCGCCCCGAGCGCAGCACCTGCACGACGTGCTCGATCTCCACCTCCGTGATGTCCGGCCTGCTCAGCGGGATTTCCTGGTCGGACATACGCGATGCGCCCCTTGCCTCAAAAAAGAATGCCCCCGCCCCTGTGTGCCCGCACGGACCTGCGCGGTCCGTGCATTATTATCGGGCAGACAGGGGCGGGGGCTTATCCGGGCACCAAGAACACCGAAAGAAAGACGGCGTCGCGGCGTGCCTCGCTCAGGCCTTGGTGCCCTCGATAAAGACGGTCAGCTCGACCTCGTCGCCGAGCATCCCCTTCTCGACGCCCCAGTTCATGCCGAAGTCGGAGCGTTTGATGGTGAAGCGGGCCTCGACGCCGCAGCGCTCGCCCATCGGGGTCTTCTTGGTGCCGATGTGCTTGAGCGTGGCGGTGATGGGCTTGGTCACGCCGATGAGCGTGACGTCGCCCTTGAGTGTGTAGGTCCCCTTCTCCGAGCCGGGCTCGATCGAGGTGGACGTGAAGCCGATCTCGGGGAACTTGGCCACATCGAAGAAGTCGGGGGCCTTGACGTGCTGGTCGCGCTGCGGGTGGTTGGTGAAGACCGACTCGCTGGGCACGGTGACCTTGAACGACCCGGACTCGGGATGATCGGCGTCGAAGGAGAACTTCCCGGCGATCTTGGTGAACTCGCCGTACTGGTTGCTCACGCCCAGGTGCTGGATCTTGAAGACCACGCCGGAGTGCGCCGGGTCGACGTTCCAGTTCATCCCGCCCGCCGAGGCCTGCGCGGCCCCCGCGGCCTCGGACGCGGCCCCCGCGCCGGAAAACAACCCGATCGAAGCGATCCCGAGAAGGCAACTGGCGGCCACGGTCGTGAAGAAAGACGCGCTCATCCAAGTACTCCTGTGTAAAAGAAAGCCGGACGGTGGAATCAGATTCCCGCCGTCCGGAAAAGTTCCCCTCTTCTTGAAAAAATCTACATACAGACGATACGGCTTACTGCGCGACCCCCTGCAGCGAGACGGTCAGCGTGACCTCGTCCCCCAGCATCCCTTCGGCGACGGCCTCGGTCATCCCGAAGTCGCTCCGCTTGATCGTGAACGTCGCCTCCACGCCGGCCCGCAGGCCGAACTTCGGCAGCTCCCGCTGCCCGGCATACACCAGCGTCGCCGACACCGGCTTGGTGACGCCCAGCAAGGTCATGTCGCCCTTGAGCACCAGATAGTCCGCGGTGCTCCGCTCGATCGCCGTCGACTTGAAGGTGATGGTGGGAAACTTCTCGGTGTTGAAGAACATCTCGTCGCGGAGGTGCTCGTCGCGCTGCTCCTGGTTGGTGTCCACCGAGCCGGCCTGGACGGTGATGTCGAACGAGCCCTCTTCCGGGGAGGCCGGGTCGAGCGAGAAGCGCCCGGTGAAGGTGTCGAACCGGCCGTAGACGTTGTTCAGCCCGACGTGCTGGATCTTGAAGATGACGCTGGAGTGGACGGCGTCGACCTCGAAGACCTTGGCCGCCGCGTGCTCGCCGGCGGGGGCGGTCTCCATGGGCTTGGGGGCCGGTTCGCCCTGCCCCGAGAGGACGGCCGCCCCGGCAACGCCCAGGAGGCCCGAGAGAGCAAGAACAGTGATCCGTGCGGTCTTCATGCGATGCGTCTCCTTCCCCCCCGCCGACCCGACCCCCCCTCCCTCCTGGCCGCCGCCTTTACACTGAGTGCAGCGGGCCGAGCTGAGGGTATCCGCACAGGTTACAGGACGCCGGCCCGGCGCGCCAAGGGGCATGTCCGGGAACTGAACGGGCAGGCGGCGCAGGGTGCGGGAAGGATCTTGGCGGGAAAGTTGGTGCGGCCGGCCTCTTGCCATAAACTACTGGCAGTTGAGCGCCCGCCGCCCGACGGCCGACAGGTACACAAGGGGCGGCGAAGGCGGGCCGGGGTGAGGGGGACGGGGAGGGTTCCGGGGCTATGACGGAGGACGCAGAGGCGGCACGCCGGGTGGTAGCCGCCGAGACGATGGATACGGACGGCAGCAGTCGATCGCTCGAAGACCCTCCCTCGCCGCGGCCCAGCCGGCGAGCGGCGGCGGTGCAGGAGCGGGCGCGGGATCGGGCGCACGCGGGGGCCGCGGTCGAGTTCATCGACGCGGACAAACGGCTGAGTCGTGAAGATGTGGCCTGGCTCACCGACGCGGCGGCGCGGGCGGCGGGCGTGCTCGATGCATCGGGCGAGGTCCGCGTGCGCCTCGTCGGCGACGCCGAGATGGCCGAGGCGCACCAGCGCTACTCGGGCGTCCCCGGCACCACCGACGTGCTCACGTTTGACCTCCGGGAGAGAGCCGCGGCGGGTTCGCCCGTGCTGGATGTCGACGTGCTCATTTGTCTCGACGAGGCCGCCCGGCAGGCGACGGAGCAGGGCGTGAGCCTCCGCGAAGAGGTGCTGCTGTACACCGTGCACGCGATGCTGCACTGCCTTGGCCACGACGACCACGACGAGGCCGACGCGGCCCGGATGCACGCCCGCGAAGACGAGGTCCTCGCCGCGATCGGCGTGGGGCCTGTCTATGGTGGCTCGGCCCTCCGAGCCGGGCAGGGGCATTGTGACTCAGGTTCGCCCGCACACCGCTCGGAGAGCGGCGCGACCAAAGCCGTCGACGGGGGGCAGGGGTGATGGACGGACGCGCGGTCATCCTGTCGCTCTGTTCGCTGGTCTTGTCGGCGGTGCTCTCGACGCTGCACCTGGCGCTGACCGACCTGTCGCGGGGCTTCCTCGAAGAGCTCGCCGAGCAGCGTGCCGCACGCCGTCGTGCTCACGGCAGCGAGAACGGCAACGGCAACGGCGGGGCGAACACCGGCGGCGGAGGGAGTGGCGGAAGCGGGGGCGGCGGAGGGGGCGGCGGCGGGCTGCGCCGCGTCCGCAAGATCCTCGCCGACGTCGAGGCGCACGCCCGCGCGATGGGCATGGCCCGCGTCGCCTGCAACCTGGCGTTCGCCGTCGGCGTGGTGTGGTGCATCGCGTCGGTGCAGACCTCGTGGGGCGTCGAGGCGACGAGCGAGCAGGCGGCCCAGGGCGGGCTCACGCTCGCCGACGTGCTCATCGGCACCGGGGTGGCGATGGCGGTGTTGTGGGTGGTGTCGGTGGCGCTGGCCGAGAGCCTGGCGCGGCACGCGGGCGAGCGGCTGGTCTACGCCTGCTCGCCGCTGGTGAGGCTCGTGCACGCGCTGCTCTACCCGCTCAAGCCGATGGCCGCCGCGATCGACCGGGGCGTGCACCGCTTCTTCGGCCGCGACAAGGAGGCCCGGCAGGCCGAGTTCGAGGCCGAGCTGATGTCCGTCGTCGAAGAGGGCGAACGCGGCGGGCAGTTCGACGAGCGCGAGCGCGAGATGATCGAGGCCGTCGTCGAGATGAAGGACCTCACCGTCGAGCAGATCATGACGCCGCGCACCGAGGTCGAGGCGCTGGCGCTGACCGACAACCTCGGCGAGGTGACCGCCTTCGTGCGCAAGGCGACGCACTCGCGCATCCCCGTCTACCGCGAGAGCCTCGACGACATCGTCGGCATCTTCTATGTGAAAGACCTGCTGCACTGGCTGGCCGGGGCGAGGCAGGAGAGTTCGGGGCATCAGGTGGCCCGGCTCTCCGAGCCGGGCGCGGGCGCACGGGCCCAAGCCCCCTCGCGTACCGATCTGGAGCTCGCCGCCACGAAAGGCGGCGTCAAATCAAGCTCGCCCACGCCCGGCCCGGAGAGCCGTGCCACCCAGAGCCCGCGGGCGTTCTCGCTGGCGCAGATCCTCCGCCCGGCGATGTTCGTGCCCGAGACCAAGACGGTGCGCGAGACGCTCGTCGAGATGCTGCAGAAGAAGGTCCACATCGCGGTCGTCGCCGACGAATACGGCGGGACGGCGGGCGTGATCTCGCTGGAGGACATCGTCGAGTGCGTCTTCGGCGAGATCCAGGACGAGTACGAGATGCCCGGCGACGAGCCGCCGCGGATCGAGGTCAAGCTGCACCCGGCCGCGACGCACGACGGCGCGGCGGCGGCGGGCGGAGACGACGGCCGCGTGCACGCGCTGGGCGGCACCGCCGACGCGGACGCGCGGGCCTACATCGGCGACGTGAACGACGCGCTCGAGCCCCTCGGCGTGGTCCTGCCGGAGGGGGACGAGTACGACACGCTGGGCGGCTTCGTGCTGGCGCACCTGGGGCGGATCCCGCGCGAGGGGGAAGAGTTCATGCACGACCGCGTGCGGGTGAAGGTGGTGGAGGCGACGCCGACGCGCGTGCTGCGCGTCCTGCTGGAGGTCGCGCCCGAGCAGCCCGCTCAGCAGGACGAGCCGGTGACGATCGACAAGAGCGAGCAGGCGAATAGCGGGGCGGGCGGGGCGAAGTAGAGCTTTTTGTTGTGCTTATCCTGCTGCACAGGTGCAACGCGAGGGAGCGTGCGTTTCGGGTGGGGCGGGCGTCCCGCCCGCCCAAAGGATGCACAACAACAGTCGGAGGGCGGGCGGGACGCCCGCCCCACCCAAGACAACCGTCGATGCGTTGCCCGGGAGCTTGAATTACCGGGTTTCGTCGTCTTCGTCTTCATCGAGCATCGCCTCGTCGTCGTCGAAGTCCGATTCGTCCTCGTCGTCGGGCGAGTCCTTGAACTCGTCGTCGACCTCGATATCCGCGCCCAGCTCGTCGTCGAAGTACGCGTCGGGGTCGTCGGGCATCGACGCCAAGAGCGCGGCGTCCTCTTCGGCGCGCGTCGGCGGGGCGTCGAAATCCTCGCCCGCCTCGAGCGCGGCGTTGGCGGCCGCCCCGGCCTGCAACTCCTCGAACGTCGCCCGCCGGCGGTCCTTGACGATCAGCTTGATCGGCACCTCCTCGAACGGCAGCGTCTCGCGCAGCCGGTTGAGCAGGAACTTCTGGTAGTTGGCCGTGAACAGCCGCGAGATGTTGACCACCAGCACGATCGTCGGCGGGTGGACCGCGACCTGGGCGCAGTAGAAGACGCGGGCGAAGGTGCCCAGCTTGCTGCTGGGGCCGCGGGTCTCGAGGATCTTGCGGACGATGCGGTTGAGCTGCCCCGTGCCGATGCGCTGCCCGGCCTGGGCGATCAGCTCGAAGACCACGTCCATCGTCTCGCGCAGGTTGGTCCCCTGCTGCGCCGAGATGAACGAGATCGGCGCGAACGTCAGGCCCTTGAGCTCCTTGCGGAGGTACTCCTCGTAGAGGGCCGGCGTGACCGTCTTGCCCTCCTTGCCGCGGGTGCCTTCGACGAGGTCCCACTTGTTCACGACGATGACCGTGGGCTTGTACGCCTTGCGGAGGAGCTGCGCGAGCTGCTGGTCGACCTGCGAGATCGGCTCGGTCGCGTCGACGAGCAGGACCGCCGCGGCCGAGCGGTCGATCGCCCGCTTGGCCCGGTCGAAGGCGAAGTGCTCGATCCGGTCGGCGAAGGATTTTTTCTTGCGCAGGCCCGCGGTGTCGATGAGCGTGTACGTGCGGGCGGGGCGGTCGGCGTCGGGCTTCTCTTCGATCTGGACGTCGACGGCGTCGCGCGTCGTGCCGGCGATCTCGGAGACGATCACGCGGCGTTCGCCGGCCAGCGCGTTGACCAGCGACGACTTGCCGGCGTTGCGCTTGCCGATGATCGCGATGCGTGGGTTCTCGGCGATCTCCTGCTCGCGCCGGGCCGAGGGCTGCTCCGGGCGGTACGCCTCCTGCGGGCGCAGCTCCGCGGCCTCGGTATACAGCCGATCGAGCAGGTCGCGCCGGAAATAGTTGTTCTTCGCCGAGACGCACATCGGCTCGCCGAAACCCAGAGCCGCGGCCTCGTAGGCGTGCGCCTCCCAGCGCGGGCCGTCCGTCTTGTTCGCCACCACCACGATCCGCGGCTGGGGCCGATCCTTCGGCCGCTCGGCCCCCAGCACCCGCTCGCGCACCAGCCGTCCCACCAGCTCGTCCTGCGGCGTGACGCCCGCCTGCGCGTCAATCACCAGGAGCACCAGGTCCGCCCCCGCCACCGCCTGCGAGATCTGGAACTCGATGTCCTTGGTGAGGTTGGTCAGGTCGGCCCCGACCTCGTTAAACCGCCGCCCGTCGGCGACGTAGACGCCGAAGCCGCCCGTATCGGTCACCTCGACGGTGATCGGCGACGGCCGATCTTCGCCCCGAGCGGCGTGCTGGCCCACCAGCTCGGCGGGGGGCTCGAGGTCGACGAGGACGGCGACCCGGTCGCGGGTCGTGCCGGCCGTGGGGTCGACGATCGAGACCTTGTCCCCGGCCAGCATGTTGAGCAGCGACGACTTGCCGACGTTGGGGCGGCCGACGATCGCCAGGCGCAGGGCCGGCAGGGAAGAGGACGTGTGCGGATCGGAAAAAGCAGGCATGGGAAGAGAAGTGTAGGAGAGATGTTCGAAACCCCCGCGTTCTCCCTTTTCAAGACGGGCCCGCAGGAAGAAAGGCTCGCGCAGCCGCACATCCAACGACTATTGTTCGTCTGTGGCACAGGCGTTCGCACCTGGGCCGCGTTCAACAGTCCCCGAAACCCTGGGACGGCCGGGCATTTCTCTCCGGGGCAGCGGGACGCCCGCCCCACCAACCCTCAAGGACCATCCCTCATGTTCTTCCGGCGGATGTGGGAACGACTCGACCCCGACGACCGCGCCGAGCGCTGGCGGCAGGAGCACGCCCGCTGGCTCACCGCCGCCCTGTACAACTCGCCGCCGCGCGAGTTCCCACGCATCCCGACCGCCCGCGTCTCTCATGAGCGGGCCGTCAGCACGGGCGAGCTGCGCCAAGAGGGCGGCTTCGGCGCGCTCATGAAGACCCCCGAGGGCCGGGCCTGGGCGCAGCGCTGGTGGGACGACGCCTTCGCCTGCGTCGACGACTAACCCGTGAGCCGTGGCGTGCCGCCTCGGCCGATGCCCGGCGCGGTATCAAAAACGCCCACACACCGGTCTGGAGGCCGGCCCCACCAACGGGCAGACGACAGAACACGAACGATCCGCGTAGACTGCACAGCCGGGCGGGTCGGGGCATTCCTCTTCACAGAACCCGGCCGCACGGGCCGACGAAAGAGCATCTACATTCACGGACCACCCCCAGCGGGAGCAGCATCTCTATGGCGGAACAGCACACCACACGGCTCGGACGCAACTGGCTCGGCAAGATGGGGATCTTCCTCGTCGTCGCCCTCGTCATGGGGACGTGGGGCCTGCTCGACGCGGTGCGGTGGTACCCCGAACGCGGCCTGAGCGACGCCAGCCTGCAACTGAGCAAGTTCCTCGAAGCCGCCGACGCCGCCCGCCAGCTCACCCCCGACCAGATCGGCATGGACGACCCCGCCGATCGGCTCATGGAGCTGCGCCAGCGCGAGGAGTCGCTGCGGCTCAAGGCGGGCACGGGGAGCGTCGAGGCCCGTCAGGCCGCGGTCGATCTGGCACGGCTGCAATGGCTCGACGCGCTTAACAAGACGTGGGTGCTCCGCCGCGAGCGCGTGCCGATCGACGTCCCCCCGCCCAGCGCCGCGCAGACGCCGATGAGGGCGACGCACTTCGACCTCCGCCGCGGCGTGGGCGTGGCGGTCGACCCGACCGGCAAGTCGCCCGACGCCGACGTCTCGCTCAGCACCGTCCGCGCCGACCTCAAGGAGAAGTGGGACCGCACGCCGCAGCCGACACCGCTGGCCTCGTTCGATCTGTACGTGCAGTGGTTGTTTGTTGTCGCGGGCTACGGCTGCGCGCTGTGGGTGCTGCTCACGATCGTCAAGGCGGCCAAGAAGAAGTACCGCTGGCAGCCGCAGACCCAGACCCTCACCATGCCCGACGGCAAGGCCGTCACGCCGGGCTCGCTCAAGGACATCGACAAGCGCAAGTGGCACAAGTTCTTCTGCACCGTCGAGCTCAACGACGGCTCGGCGTACGTCTGCGACCTGCTCAAGTACCAGCCGTTGGAAGACTGGGTGCTGGAGCTGGAGCGGACCGCCTTCCCCGATCGAGTCAAGGACGAAGAGGCGGAAGAAGCGGACGAGGAAGCATCAACGGATGCTCCTGCGCCCACCGTGACCGACGAGAAAGCTCCATAAAAAAAGCCGCGTGCTCAGCCCGCGGTTCTTTCATTTGATCGATTGTGTTGCAAGCCTCTTACGGCACCGGCACGGGCTCGCGGGTCAGCCGGCTGGGCCGATCCACGTAGAACGCACGGCCCAGATCCTGCCAGAACATCCGCAGGTCCTCATCGAAGGTGCGCGTCAGCGCGTTGTTGATATCGTCATCGTTCTGGTACAGCGTATCGAGGTCGGGCGTCGGGTTGGCCCGGACCTCCTCGGCGTGGCTCGACTTGCACCCGGCAAGGCCGCCGCCGATCGCAGTTACGCTCAACGCCCCGAGCACCAGCATGGCTCCCCCGGCCCCCCCCGCCATCCCCACACGACTACGGAACCCGGAACGTTGCATCATCGGAACTCCTTGAAAGAGCTGAGGTTGTACCGTCTTTCCCGCGGTGCGTCAAGCCTCGGCCACGCCGTGCCGCCCCCCCCATCTCCCCTCCAGCACCACCCCCCACCGGACCAAGCTATACGATAGTCGGCCCGGCTCCGATGCACGCCGAGGAAGGAAAAAGTGCGATGGACGACCTGCTCACCGCCGCCTCCGCGGCCCTTGCCCGCCAGCTCCAGGCCGAACCCCTCACCTGGCTCTCCTCCAGCAGAACCTTGGGGAAGAATGGTGGAAAAACCAACCCAAAATGGGGAGAACATTGCTTCCGGGCGGCGGACCTGCAGGCCGTCGGGGAGATCGTCGAGCTGCTCCGACGGCTGGTCTTCCCGGGGTATTTCGACGCCGACCCGGCCGCGGTGGGCGACGCCGGCGGGCTGGAGGCCAACACCCGGGTGCTCATCTCGCGGCTCACCGCCCTGCTGACCCGCGAGATCGAGGGCGTGCAGCGGTACGAGCTGAGCCGCACGGGTTCAACTGAAAGCCGGGGGGCTCAGCCCCTCGGTGCAGGCGGCGGATCGTTTGCGGCCGAGGTGACCAGGGCTTTCCTCGAACGCCTCCCGGAGGTCGCCCGCTTGCTGGCGCTCGACGTGCAGGCGGCCTACGACGGCGACCCGGCCGCCGAGCACACCGACGAGGTGATCCTGTGCTACCCCGGCATCGACGCGATCTTCGCCCACCGCGTGGCGCACGAGTTGTACCAGCTCGGCGTGCCGCTGCTGCCGCGGGCGATCAGCGAGCAGGCGCACGGGCGGACCGGCATCGACATCCACCCGGGGGCGTCGATCGGCGAGTCGTTCTTCATCGACCACGGCACCGGCGTCGTCATCGGCGAGACGAGCACCATCGGCCGCCACGTGAAGGTGTACCAGGGCGTGACGCTGGGCGCGCGGTCCTTTCCCAAGGACGAGCGCGGCCGGGTGATCCGCAACATCAAGCGGCACCCGACGATCCGCGACCGCGTGACGATTTATGCCGGGGCGGTGATTTTGGGGGGCGACACGGTGATCGGCGACGACTGCGTGATCGCCGGCGGCGTGTTCGTGACGCAGAGCGTCGAGCCGGGGCACGTGGTGCAGCAGCCGCGTGCCGAGCCGACGCTGCGGGTGAACAAGGAAGCCAAGCGGGAGAAGGAAGAAGAGCCGTGGTGGGACCCGGGGGCGGGGATTTGAGCCTCGCCGCGTGCATGCTCGTCACCCATCCACCGGCTTCTCCGGCGTGCGCAGGATCTTCTGGAAGAACGCCAGGTCGAGCCAACGGCCGAACTTGAAACCGACCTGCTCAATCGTGCCGACGTGCTGAAACCCTTGGGCCGTGTGCAGCGCGATGCTGACGGCGTTCTGCGCGTCGATGCCGCCGATGAGCACGTGGTAGTTCTGCTTCTCGGCTTCATCGGTAATGGCCGCGAGCAGGCGTTTGCCCAGCCCTTTGCCGCGGTGCGGGGCGGCGACGTAGACGGAATGCTCGACCGAATACTTGTACGCCGGCCACGCGCGGAACGGGCCGTAGCTGGCGAAGCCCATCAGCTCGCGGCGACTGTCCACCACGCCGATGACGGGGTAGCCGCCCTTGCGCTTCGCCGCGAACCAGCCGGTCATCGAGTCGAGCGTGCGCGGCGTGTAGTCGTAGAGTGCCGTGGAGTTCACGATCGCGTCGTTGAGAATCGCGAGGATCTGCTCGGAAAACGATTCGTCACAGTGGATGAGGTCCATCGGCTTCTCCACAAGACCGACTTGTTCTTATCAATCGAGATGGCGGTAGTAGTATGTCGTGCTGCACGGCTCGCCGTCTGGCATGAGCGCAAAGTTGGGAATATCACCGACTCGCACCCAGCCCAAGCGTTCGTAGAGCCGGGCCGCGTCGCCGTGCGTGACTGCGTCGAGCACCAGCACGGTCTTGCCGTGTTCACGAGCCGCTGCCTCGGCCGCTCGTATTAGCGCGGCACCGACGCCGCGGCGGCGGGCACGGCGATGGACGAGCATCTTGCAAAGGTCCGCGCGGTGCGGCTGGTTCTCGGGCAGGTCGAAGATGAGCTGAACGGTGCCGCAGATCCCGTGATCGTCTTCGGCGACAAACACGGCCCGCTCACCGGCCGCAACGCCCCGGGCTACCCGTTCCCAGAACGCCGCCGCCCGGTCTCGCGTCAGCGGCAGCATGAAGCTCACCGACGCGCCGCCCTCGACGCAATCGATCAGCACGTCGGCAAGCGCGTTGATATGAGCGTCGTCGATCGCTTCCAGACGCCGAATGGTATAGGCCACAGGTGTCATCCCCGTTTCCTCACATTGGACGCATCGCACACGGTGACGACCACGTAGCGTGCGGGCGACTTTGTTGGATTGTGAAAGCCGGTCGGGCGATCGAGCTGCATCGCCAGGCAATCGCCGGTGTGCAAGCGGTGGCATTCGTCGCCGAGCGTGACGTCGATCGAGCCCTCGAGCACCCACACCTGCTGAAACACGCGGACGTCGCGGATGCCGGCATCGAACGCGACACGCTGGCCCGGCGGGAACTGCACCTCGACGATCTGCATGGGCTGCTCGACGCCGATCGGTGAAACATTGCGGCGGATGTACCCCGACGCCGGATCCTGCCACACAGGCTGCTCGTCGCGACGCGCGATCGGGCAGACCGGCGGAGCGTCTGCCGCGCTGGGGGCATTAAAAAGCGACGAGAGCGTGACGTTCAGTCCGGCGGCAAGCTTGTCCAGCACGACCGCGGTCGGGCTGCTCTCGCCGCGTTCGATAAGGGAGATCATCGAACGGCTGACGCCGGTCTTCGCCGCGAGCTCGTCGAGCGAAAGCGAACGAGAGGTACGGAGCGCTCGCACGCGCTGGGCCAAGCGTTCGTGAAGATCGACGCCATGCTCCTTCATATTGGAGACTATATCCAATATATTGGACAAGTCAAGACAACGCTTCGTTTTTATGCCATCGTCACTCGTATGTCAGGACCAAAGAGGGGCGACGAGGAAACGCCCACTGAGCGAATAAAAACGGCCCAGGGATGTATCCCTGGGCCTCTGAAAACGCATCAATCTGATACTGGCGGAATCGTCGAGTGGACAGCCGCTCAGTTGTTCGAGCTCACCATATCGCCCTGTGGCATGGTGATCTCGGGCACGCCGAGTCGGTCGTTGCGGCTGGCGCCGAGGGCCTCGGCCGCACGGGCCGCCTCGGCCATCATGTCCGCCTCGTCGTCGGCACTCTGGCCTGCTTCACTTCCAAGCAATACAGGTCGAATCGCCTGGTAGGCTTTAAAACCCGTGCCGGCCGGGATGAGGTGGCCCAGCAGCACGTTCTCCTTCAGGCCGATCAGCTCGTCGGAGGCGCCGCGGAGCGAGGCCTCGGTGAGCACCTTCGTCGACTCCTGGAAGGACGCGCCCGAGAGGAACGAGTCGCTCGACAGGGCCGCCTTGGTGATGCCCAGCAGCAGCGTCCGGCCCGTCGCGGGGCGGGCCCGCTTGGCCTTCGCAGGCTCCTTGCCCGCGGCCTCGGCACGCGCGTTGGCCTCGCGGAGCGTCGACTTGTGGACCAGCTCGCCGACCTTGAGGTCGGTGCCGCCCGCCTCGACGATGTGCGCCAGCTCGGCGACCTGCAGGTTCTTCTGCCGGAAGTCGAACTTGTCCACCACGTCGTGCGGCAGGAGGTCCGTGTCGCCGGGGTTCTCCACGCGCACCTTGCGGAGCATCTGCGCCAGGATCACCTCGATGTGCTTGTCGTTGATCACCACGCCCTGAGCGCGGTACACGTTCTGCACCTCGTCGAGCATGTACGTCCACAACGCCTCTTCACCCTTGATCCGCAGGATGTCGTGCGGCACCAGCGGCCCCTCGATCAGCGGGTCGCCGGCCGAGACGTAGTCGCCCGCGTGCACCAACAGGTGGCGGTCCTGCGGCACGTGGTGGTCCTTCTCGATCCCCGACTCGCCGACGACGCGGATCGTCATCTTGCCCTTGCGCTTGTCGTTGTAGATCTCCACACGCCCCGAGATCTCGGCCATGACGGCCGGATCCTTGGGCTTTCGGGCCTCGAAGATCTCGGTCACACGCGGCAGACCGCCGACGATGTCCTGAGAACCGGCGGCCGAACGCGGCTGACGCGCGAGCATCTGCCCCGCCTTCACCGTCGAGCCGTCTTTGACTTCGATACGCGCCTTGGCGGGCAGGTAGTGGAAGTCGAGGATCTGGCCGCTCTCGTCGACGATCGTCACCTGCGGGTGTTTCTCGCCCTTGTGCTCGATGACGACCATCGCGCTCTGGTCCTTGGAGGAGTCCTCCTCGCGGACGGTCTCGCCGACCTCGATGTCGACGTAGCGGACGACGCCGCTCTTCTCGGCGAGGATCGGCAGACGGTGCGGGTCCCACTTGATGAGCGTGGCGCCCTTTTTCACCTCCTGGCCGGGCTTGACGAGGATGTAGGCGCCGTAGGGGACCTTGGTCTTCTCGACCTCGCGGCCGTGCGAATCCATCAGCGCGACCTCGCCGGCCCGCTTGAGGGAGATGAGCACCTCGTTGCCGTCTTCGTCGGTGCCGGGCACCTCGTTGCAGTCGCGGATGACGACCGAACCGCCCAGCGAGGCCTTGTACTCGGTCTCGAGGATCTCGCGCGAGCCGATGCCGCCGGTGTGGAACGTGCGCATCGTGAGCTGCGTGCCGGGCTCGCCGATCGACTGGGCGGCGATGATGCCCACCGCCATGCCCGGCTCGACGAGCTTGCCGGTGGACATGTCCATGCCGTAGTCGAGCACCGAGCAGCCGAAGCGGCTCTCGCTGGTGAGGGCCGAGCGGACCATCACCTCGTCGATGCCCATCTCCTCGATCTTGCGGGCGGCTTCGAGGGTGATCATCTCGTTCTCGACGAGGACGTTCTCGCCCGTGGTCGGGTTGGCGATGGTGTTGCGGCTGACGCGGCCGACGATCTGATCGGCGAGGCGCACGTCGACCTTCTCGCCCTTGTAGATGGCGCGCTTCTTGATGCCGCGCTTGGAGCCGCAGTCGATCTCGCCGATGATGACCGACTGGGCCACGTCGCAGAGCTTGCGGGTGAGGTATCCCGAGTCGGCGGTCTTGAGGGCGGTGTCGGCCAGGCCCTTGCGGGCGCCGTGGGTCGAGGAGAAGTATTCGAGGATGTGCAGGCCTTCGCGGAAGTTGGCGCGGATGGGCGTCTCGATGATCTCGCCCGAGGGCTTGGCCATCAGGCCGCGCATGCCGGCGAGCTGCTGCATCTGGCTGACGTTGCCGCGTGCGCCCGAGTCGCTCATGAGGTAGACGGGGTTGAGGTACTGCTTGCCCTCTTTGTTCTCGATGGAGGTTTCCTTGCCTTCTTCGTCGCGGCGGTCGTTCTTGAGCGTCTCGATCAGCTTCTTCTGCACGGCCTCGCGGCAGTGCGACCAGATGTCGAGGAGCTGGTTGTAGCGTTCGCGCTCGGTGATCAGGCCGCGTTCGAAGTTCTTCTCGACGCGGTCGACCTTCTTCTGCGCCTCGGCGAGCAGATCCTGCTTCTCTTTGGGGATGCGCAGGTCGGTGATGCCGAAGGAGAGGCCGGCGATCGTGGACTGCTTGAACCCGATCTCCTTCATCCGGTCGAGCAGGTCGATCGTCGCCGGACGGCCGCAGTAGGCGTAGGTGTCGTCGATGACGCGGGCGCACCCCTTCTTGCCCAGGCCGCAGTTGTAGAAGGGCATCGGCCCGCGGTAGAGCGGCCCGCCGGGGCGGTAGTCGCGCTCGCGGTGCAGGTTGTCGGTGATCTCGTTGAAGAGCAGGCGGCCGGCGGTGGTGATGATGCGCCGGTTCTCGGGCATCTTCTTGGGCTCGTCGCCCTGGCCGTCGACGACCTCGCTGTACTGCTCCAACCGGACGACGATGCGCTCGTGGATGCCGACCTTGCCGCGTTCGTAGGCGGCCAGCGCCTCGCCGCGGTCGCGGAAGCGGGGCAGCTTCTCGTCGGGGCGCTCGTCGGGGACCATGATCGTGATGAAGTACACGCCCATGACGATGTCCTGCGAAGGCGAGATCATCGGCTTGCCGTTGGCGGGGCCGAAGATGTTGTGCGTGGACATCATCAGCACGTGCGCCTCGGCCTGGGCCTCGACGGAGAGGGGCAGGTGGACGGCCATCTGGTCGCCGTCGAAGTCGGCGTTGAACCCGCCGCAGACCAGCGGGTGGATGCGGATGGCGTTGCCCTCGACGAGCACGGGCTCGAAGGCCTGGATGCCCATGCGGTGCAGCGTGGGGGCGCGGTTGAGCAGCACGGGGTGCTGGAAGATCACCTCTTCGAGGATGTCCCACACCTCGGGGTCGCGCCGCTCGAGCATGCGCTTGGCCGACTTGATCGTGTCGGCGAAGCCGTGCTCCTTGAGCTTGCGGATGATGAACGGCTGGTAGAGCTCGAGGGCGATCTTCTTGGGCAGGCCGCACTGGTGCAGCTTGAGCTCGGGCCCGACGACGATGACCGAGCGGGCCGAGTAGTCGACGCGCTTGCCCAGCAGGTTCTGACGGAAACGGCCCTGCTTGCCCTTGATCATGTCGGTGAGCGACTTGAGCGGGCGGTTGGAGGAGCCGAGCACCGGGCGGCGGCAGCGGACGTTGTCGAACAGGGCGTCGACGGACTGCTTGAGCATCCGCTTCTCGTTGCGGATAATGACCTCGGGCGA
>CAZZDW010000011.1:0-56216 GCA_964652945.1 uncultured Phycisphaeraceae bacterium | reverse complement strand
AACCCCTACCTCCTCCGCCTCCTCGCTCCAACCCATGGATAATGCGTTTGCCCTGGCGGAGACCCTGTTTGGATTGTGGATGGACGCTGTCCGACGCCGTGCGACGCCGCGGCGGCTCCGCGATTCCGTCTGCGGCTGACGGTGCGCGTTATGGATCGGTGAAGAGCTCGAGCATGGCGCGCCACTCGCCGTAGCGGTATTCGAGGTGGTGGGCGTCGTGGAGCGCGCGGATGTCGGCCAGGAGGCGCTCGGAGAGGTCGAGCTGCCACTGCTGGGCGGAGCGGTCGCAGAAATAGACGCGGCAGCCAAGGGGCTTGATGAGGTGGACGCCGCAGAGATGGCGGAGCTGGAAGGGGCAGCCGCCGCGGGAACGAGCGGAGGTGAGGGAGGCGGAGGTGAGCTGGGGGAGCGGGTGCGTGGCGGGCTCCTGCACAGGCGTCCCCCCAACGTCTGTGCCGCGGGTCAATGCGGCGACGGTGTAGGCGGTTTCGAGGCCGGTGACGTAGAGGCGGTGGCCGACGGCGTCGAAGTTGCAGCATCGGCCGGAGGCCCAGCAGGCGGGGCCGCGCTCGGCGATGGCGCTGGCCGCGGCGGCGTAGACCGACTCCAGCCCCCGCGAGAGCGCGGGGTTGTCGTGCAGAACGGTGAGCCAGTGGGTCGCGAGGGGGTCCATGAGCGGAAGGCGTGGGGCGTCAGGCGTGGGGCGTCGGTGCCGTGACAGACGATAGAAAGCGTTCGGTTTGGCGGTCGACTTTTCAGCGCATGCCTCTTGCAAGGATTATGCAAGGAATTTTGAACCACGGAGCACACGCAAGACCACAGAGAAAGGCATGGAAATGAAGAAGCGGGTCAACGCCCAGGTATTCAAACTGGATGCGACGCTCCGTGCCCTCCGTGTGCTCCGTGGTTCAAACTGGTTTTCCATGATTCCTTGAGCGTTCGAACATCTCAACCTTGCATAATCCTCTCACGCTTCGCGTCTCGTATAACCACAGTCGTACGAGACAGAGTTGATCGTTTACTTGCCCTCGCTGGCGCTTCGGGCTCGTACGCAGGCGTGTCGACGGTACGCTGGCGTTTTCGAGACACGTGCACGGGGCAGCACTCCCCGTCTCGCAACAGGGCTTGATCGCTCGTCAGATATCGATGATGTCGCGTTGGATGCGGATCTGGTCGGCGGGGACGAAGTTGCCCTTGCCCATGCCGGGGCAGACCTGCTGGGCGCGACGCCAGGTCTTCGGGCTGGCGACGACGCTCTTCCAGAAGGGCCACGTGCGGCACTGGGCGGGTCGGTCTTCGTACACGCCGCAGACCGCCTTGCCGGGGATCTTTTGGCGGTCAAGAAAGACGCAGTCGTGGCCGTGAGGACCGAGGCGCTCGGTGAGGGAGCGGCCGGCGCTGGTCTGGTGGGTGTATGTCTTCAGGAACTCGGTGGTGGTGATGTTGAGGCGTGTGGCGAGGGCGGCGGCCTCGGCGTCGGAGACGAGGACGTAGCCCTCGGGACCGGAGCAGCAGTTGCCGCAGAGCGTGCAGGAGAAGCGGAGGCCCGGCGGGTCTTCGCCCGTCAACTCGGGCGAGGTGAACCATTCGGGGGTTGGGGGTTGGGACGACATGCGGAGGTCTTGAGTCTTGAGAGCCTGGGGCCTGATAAAGGGTAGGTAGACAGGTCCAGATGCACACCCACGTTCGTTCATCGAGACACAAAGACGGGGCGACACGCCCCGTCTCACTGCATGTGCGTCAAAGACACCAAGACGTTTGCTGACGCTTCGCGTCTCGTAGAAGGGTGTTCATGCGTCACGGAATTGGTCGTACGCCCGCCCTCGCTAGCGCTTCGGGCTCGTTCGCACGCGTGAAAAAAGTGCGCTGGAGTGTTCGACCCTCAGACGGGGCGCCCCCCCCCCCGACGCCCCGTCTCACGTTTTCGTACGTCGAGGATCTCCAGACGCTCGCTCACGCTCGCGTCTCGTCGAAACACACTCGGGCGAGTGCGTGCGTTATTCCGTGACCTTCAGCACGACGAGGGTCTGGTCGTCGGCGCGGCTGCGGCGGTTGGTGTGGCGGAAGAGGGCCGCGTGGACGGTGTCGACGACGCAGTCGGGCTCGCCGGAGCAGAGGTTGAGGGCCCCGTCGAGGCCCTCGACGCCGAACATCTCGCGGGCGGCGTTGAACTCCTCGGTGATGCCGTCGGTGTAGAGGACCAGCGTCTCGCCGACGCGGAGTCGCGCGACCTCCGATTCGGCCTCGAACTCGTCGGTGATGCCCAGGGGCAGCGCGCCGGCGTCCTGGAGCGCCCAGACGCGGCCGGTGTTGGTGTCTTTGACGCGGGGCTGGGGGTGGCCGGCGCGGCAGTAGGTGAAGGTGAGGTCGCGCGGGTCGAAGATGCCGTAGAGCGCGGTGATGAAGGAACGCTCCATGTGCGAGGCGACGAGGCGGGCGTTGGCGTACTTCATCACCTGGTGGGGAGCGTCGTGGCCGGTGGAGCGGGTGGGGTAGGTGTGGAGGATGGCGTGGAGCATCGCCATGACGGTGGCGGCGCCTGCGCCGTGGCCGGAGACGTCGGCGATGAGGATGCCCCATTTGCCGTCGGGGAGGGGGAAGAAGTCGTAGTAGTCGCCGCCGGCCTGCTCGCTGGTGAGGTAGGAGGTGGCGATGGCGAGGCGCGGGATCTCGGGGAGGCGCGCGGGGAGGAGGGACTGCTGGATGCGGGCGACGTCCTCAAACTGCTGACGCAGGGCGGCGTTGAGGCGCTGGATGTGCTGGAGGGAGACCAGGTTTTTGGTCATCGACCCGAAGAGGTTGCCGACGAGGAGGGATTGCTCGAGGTCCTCGTCGTTGTAGCCGTCGGGCTCGCGGCGGAAGTGGAAGCTCCAGTTGAGCGGCTCGCCGGCGTCGAAAGAGGGCGTGACCAGGCACGAGGCCATGTCGGCGACGCTGTCGCCGAGGGCGGGGTCGTTGCGGATCTCGAGGTCGGAGAGGAGGCGGGCCTCGCCGCGGGCGATGATCTCGCCGATGAAGCCGCCGGTGTATGAAGGGAGGCGGTCCCAGTCGCGCCAGGGGTTGACGTCGGGGGTGAGGTTGACGCGGTCGCCGTTGACGTCGCGGCGGTATTGGCGGGTGATCTTGTATTCGCCTTTGGGGAGGCCGCGGACGCTGACGGTGACGAGGCGGTCGATGGGGCGCAGCCGCCACATGCGGCGCGAGAAGACCTCGACGGCCTCCTGCGGGTCGCTGGCCCGGCTCACCTCCTCCAGCATCTCCATGACAATGGCGATGCGGAGGTCTCGACTCGTCTCGACGTGGTCCACGGGGGATGGTAGGGAGGGGAAGGGAGCGGGCAGTGGCCCAGGGCCATGGCCCTGGGCTTCATGTCAGAACACGAACGATGGAGATTGCACAGGAAATCTGTTCACTGCTGGCTGTTCACTGTTCACTGCCCTTGCATGTCTCTTCGACGTGCTTCCGCCGCGTTTCGGCCTCTTCGAGGAGGACGTGCATCTCGTCGTGGAGGCGGCGGCGTTCGTCTTCGTCGGCGACGAGGGGGATGTTGACGGCGACGTTCCACGCGCCGCCGCGTGCGGCCGCCTCGGCGAGGATCGCGGCGATGGCGAGATCGCTGCGGAGGTGCTTGTTGGTCGTGGCGACGAGCGACTCCATCAGGCGGAGCATGTCGCAGGCGGTGCCGACGAGCGAGCGCGGGGCGGCGACGGCGGCCGCGACCGCGCCGGACCATTCGGCGGCGCGGCGCGGGTCGGCCTCGGGGAGTTTCTGGAGCTCGTTGACGAGTGCGTACGCCGCGGCGTCTTCTTCGGCGAGCTGCATGAGCATGTCGGAGGCCTTGGCGAGGGCCGAGGCGGCGGCGGTGTTGGTCTGCTCGTGCTCGGCGAGTGATTTTTTGCCGACGGAGTAGGCGAGGACCATGCGGGCGAGTGCGGCGGAGATGGCGCCGACCGCGCCGGCGACGGCCCCGCCGCCGGGCGTGGGGGATTTGGCGGCGACGGCGTCGAGGAACTCGCTGAGACGGAGAGAAGAAAGATCGCTCATGGAACGAGGTTAGGAGGGCTTTGGCGCGACCGAGGTGCGGACACGTTTGGCGCACCGTATGGGCAGAGGGGGATCGCTTTCTTGTATCCGGGATTTCGCGCTCCGAGCCGAGATGGGTGCACAGCATCAGGTACGCCCACGCACCGGTCTGGCCCCCCCGACCGGTGCCACCAGGGCCGTGGAGCTATGCTGGGGCATGGAGGCGGCGGTGTTGCTGTACGACGGCAAGTGCGGGCTGTGCCGAGCGGGCTCGGCGTGGCTGGTGGAGATGGCGCGGCCGGGGGCGGTGCAGCGGATGCCGATGCAGAGCGAGCGCGGTCGGCGGCTGATGGAGGAGTCGGGGATCTCATCCGAGGCGGCGCAGGCCGCGATGCACCTGGTGGTGTGGGATGGACGCGGCGCGGCTGGAGTGAAGGATGAGATCAAGAATGGCGCGAAGGTGTATGCGGGGCCGGACGCGGCGGCGGTGGCGCTGGCGACGCGGACGTTGCTGAGGTGGTTGCCGTGGGCGGCGAGGCTGCCGGTGATCCGGTGGATGGTGGCGCGGGTGTATCAGTGGATCGCCGAGCGGCGGTACCGGCTGTCGGAGCTGGCGGGGGCCGTGCGGAGCGGGAAGGTGGAACAGGCGGGCGAGCGGGCGGCCGAGCGGCAGCCCCGCTGCTCGTGCGGCGAGCATCGCTCGTAGACGGGCGTGCTCCTAGAGTTGGGTTCCCGGTGCGTTGGCCGAGCGGTTGAAGGCGCGCGACTTGAAATCGTGTAGACCGAAAGGTCTCGGGGGTTCGAATCCCTCACGCACCGCTTGAACGGGAGACTCTCTGAGTGAGGGTCTCCCGTTTTTCATTTTTGCCTGTTTTTCCGCGGGTTTTTGAACGTCCTCGAGGGTTCGAATCCGAACAAAGCGGACAGAGACGGCCCATACGCGAGCCATACGCCAAAAGTCTCTGGGGGCCGTTTTCGAGAGTGTCGTTTTTGCCGGGCATTCCCGCGGCCAAAACAACTCTGGCGGGTTACGCGCTCTGAGGGATCAAATGCCGAGACGTATTGATTACGTCGCGAATGCTTTTTTTACTCGAATCCTGCCGAGGTCCTGATTGATTACGGCCAAGTCGAAGTCATCGGGTTCCCAATCGCCGAGCCACTCGAGGCGTTCGAGGTTGTACTCGGCATCCTCATCGTCCGGTGACGGCGGGCGCTTCTTGAGTTTGAGGATGTCCTGGTAGCCGTAGATCCCGCCGCAGTCTTCGGGCGGGCCGTTGCGTTCGCCGGCGATGCACACAGCCGCACGCGGCTTGCCCGAGAAGACGCCCTTGCCGTTCTTGACGAATGTCTCGGACGGATAGTCGACGGTCTCAGCGTCGACTTCCTTCTCGAACTGCACGGCGTGGATCCACGAGTCGCCGAAGTCGTACTCGTATTCGATCCTCTTCTTCTTCCGATCGAAAACGCTGCCGAGCAACACTTTCCGCTCGTCGATGACCGGTTCACCAAACATGTCGTCGTCAGGCAGCGGGCGCGCATAACGCCTGCCGTCCTTTTCGTGGAACTGGTGCAGGTGCGAGTCGGTCCAGCCGAAGGCGATCTACAGCGCAGTGTGCAGTTGCTCGAGCGTCAGCCGCGGATCGACGATCAGACGACGCCAGACTTCCGGCTTGGAATCAACCAGCCACGTGCGGAGTTGCAGCATCGTGCTCATGCGAAACTGTAAGCCCCAGGTGCCGGTGTTGCCGCTGCCAGTCGAGGAAGTCCGCCGCGGCGAGCAGGTCTTTGAGTGCGATGTGCAGCGGAAGCGTGCCGGTGAGAACGGCCTTGAGGCATTGAGGGCTGAGCTGGGTCAACGGCAGCATATGTTTGACCCACGATACGGCGACGCCGTGCTTCTTTGCGACGGCTTTAATCGTCGCACCGGTCTTCTCCAACTCTCGATGCCACGCGAAGGCTTGGCCGATGGCATGGACGAGGTGGGCGCGTGGAGCAGGGCGGCCGTCCGATGAAAGCGTGGTAAGTAGATCATGGCCATCAGGGCTGATGAGAAGACGCTTGCCGTCGTGGCGTTTGATCATGATGCGCAGCGTGAGGACGGTGTGGTCGCCGCGATCGTCGACGTCGGGCGTGAAGGGGCAGGACGGCACGACATCGAATGAAGCTATGGCCGCGTCAGTATCTTCGGCGGCGGCCGGCGCGGCGTTTGCACACGCCGCAATGTGGCTGTGATCAAGTTCGATCATGAGCTTGTCGGGCGCGACGACGACGCGATGGATGATATCGCGGAGTCGCCGATCGCGGATCGCGGGTTCCTGACCGCGAAGGTCGAGAACCTGCTGGTTCGTCAAGTAATCGAGCACGAGGCCGCGGACGAGATCGTCGAGGTGGCCGGCGTTGATGGACTTGATCGGGCAGGATTTGTAGCCGAACTTGAGGGCCTTCTGGCTGGTGTAGTAGCGGATGAGCCGGGCGGCGTTGTCGCCGACGGCATCGAGAACCTCCTTCTGCTTGGAAACCGGTCGATGCACCGAACCGGGGCTCATCGCGTGATCCTCGAACGTGCGGAGCTTTCCTTTCAATAGGTGCGTGTGCGTCCAGCGGTGCCGAGCAGCTTTCTCGGCAATGGCCATCTGTTCATGCACGCGGTCCCACGTCTCGCGGTCGATGATCGGCTCGTGCTGGCCTTGGTAGACGTCCGTTTGATCGGTGTTGCTGCCGTGTACATCAGCACCACGGCGTGTGTGCGTGATCATGCCGATGTAGACCGGGTTGGTGAGGATGCGATAGAGGTAGCCGGACGAGAGTGGCCGACCGCCGTAGGTTGCGCCGCTGGTACTGGTCCATCGCTTCGTCGTGCAGCCTTGCTCGCGGAGGCGTGCGGCTAGCTCGATGAGCGAACCGAGTTCGAGGTAGCCATCGAAGATCGCCCGCACCAGCTTCGCTTCCGGCGGGTGGATTTGTAGGACGAGATCGCGGCCGGTGTAGCCCGGGTCGCCTTCGCGCGGCACGCGGTAGCCGAGCGGCGGCTGGCCCGAAATCCACACGCCCTTCTTCTTGGTCGCGGCGATCTTGTCGCGGATGCGCTCGCCGGTGACCTCGCGTTCGAACTGCGCGAACGAGAGAAGCATGTTGAGCGTGAGGCGTCCCATCGAGGTGGTGGTGTTGAACTGCTGCGTGACCGAAACGAATGAGATGTTGTGCTCGTCAAAGGTCTGCATGAGCCGTGCAAAGTCGGCGAGCGAGCGTGAAAGCCTATCCACTTTATAGACGACCACGACATCAACCCGGCGTTGCTCAATGTCGGCCAGAAGTCTTTGCAGACCGGGGCGGTCGGTCGAGCCACCGGAGTAGCCGCCGTCGTCGTAGTGGGTCGAGATGGCCGTCCAGCCCGAGTGCTTCTGGCTCTTGATGTAGTCGATTCCCGCCTCGCGCTGGGCGTCGAGCGAGTTGAAGGCCTGATCGAGGCCTTCCTCGCTCGACTTCCGCGTGTAGACGGCACACCGGATGGTCGGCGCTGACGCCTTGCGTACTCGGTCGACATGGTTCGAACGTGCGGACATCGCGAATCTCCTGGCGTTGGTGCGGCTCGACGAGAGGCGGGCCGATCGTGCAGGGGGGGCGCATGCAGCCATCGCGGCAGCGTCCGCTCGCCCTCGTTCCGCCCTCGCAAATCGCACCAACAACCTGTCCATGAGGGCATGGACATAGCCACAAGGCAAGGCAAATCGCCTTGAAAATCAGACCTTTTTGCAGATATTCGAGTTGCCCACAACATGCCCACTGCTCATTTTCTACATGGGCATGAAGATGGGCAAAGGTCTCCGATATCGGCGCGAAACGATGCCTTAGCGTGCTCTGATTTGCGCGAGAATAGCCGGATCCTGGATCTCGCGGTCCCGCGCCAGAAGCAGCGCCTTGCTGATGACCTCGGCGGTTTTGGGATCGTCGTCGGCGAAGGGTAGGAAGATGCGGCCGCGGTATTGGCTATGAACCGGGATGACCCAGATGGTGCCACCGGGGAGCTTATGGATGACGCCGGAGCCGAGGTGGAGGGCGTATTCGCCGAGTTCGCCGATGATGATGGCGCGGCTGTTCTCGAAGCGGACATTGCTCATCGAGAGCAACTCACACGTCTCGCGGAGCAGTGCGGCTCGCATCTCCACGGTGCTCTGGCTGGCCTCGGGGTCGACCCCGCCGCGATGCGCGACACTTACGACAAGGTCGAGGTCGCGCATCACCTCACTGAAGAGGCGTGGCGGAACATCGGCGATCGCGACCGGCTCGTACTTACCCGACCGATCAAACGATACGCCGGCGAGCGTCAGACCGTCGATCTCGGCGGGTGTATAAAAGCCTTCTTCAAACTCTACGTGAACCGTTACACGCTCGTTGTGGAATGTGCGCTGCACGCCTTCTTCGGGCCGGGCTACCCAGCCGCGTACGCCGAAGAGCGCCAGCGCCTGTCGCGGCTGTACCTGCTGCCCGGCGTAGCGAGTGGTGAGGTTACCGCCCGACTTGGCGGGCTTGCTCTTCTCGGTTTGGATCGGCGTGTAGACCTCGCGGAAGACCTGCTTGAATGGCTGCACACGCTCGGCGCGGAAGCAGTCCCGCTGCCATTCGTGCCACTCGCCGGTGGCGAGCAGGTCGAGCGGGTGGGCGATGCGGAACGTGTCGCTCGCTTTGAGCGGCTCGAGATCACCGGCGTGATCGCGCAGCGCCTTGCCGTTCTTGTCGACGTAACCGATGAGCGTCCCACCGGCTTTAGTCGACGCGACCATGACGAGGCGGGAGAGCATGGACTTGAGCAGCGGGTGCCCGAAGAGCGTAGCGAGCTCGCCGCCGGTGAACTCGTCGCCGCGGCACATCGCCTGCTCGAGCGAGAGGCGGATGCGCGAGGACTGCTTGCGGAGATTGGCGACCCGTTCAACAAGCGATGCAATCTTCTTATCCTTTTTCAGCGCCGGTGGAACGGACTTGAGCGTTTTGCCTTTCTTGACGGCGATGAGTGACGGTGTGCCGTCTTCGTCGACCGCAAGCGTGACAGATGTTTCGCTTACATCGACGACGATCGGCCCCTTCGCAAGGTCGCCGAACTCTTCGATCTCCATCGCCCATTGCAGCCGGAGCGGATCGGGGTAACCGGCGGTCCAGGCGAGGTTCTCCATGCCGATCTCAACGGCGCGTTTCTCGCTGGCCTGGAGCATGGAACCGCCGTGCTTGCTACTGGTGCGACGCAGCTCCTGTAAGAGCTTGAAACGCGATAGCACCTGCTGCTTGCCGGCGTTGCCGGGCTTGATCGCCAGCAGGCCGATCGCGCGGGCGGCCTCTTGGTTGCGTTTGTCGGTGATGCGTGCCGTCAGATCTTTTTCGGTGACCTTGCCGAGGATCGCGTCGGCGAAGAGTTTCGAGCGGGTGTGTCCGGTGCCGGTTGAAGCGTACTTGGCCGCGTCGTAGAGCACCTCCCAGCGCTTCGCGCCGAGCTTGGCGTAGGCGCGATCGAACCATGCACGGTCGACCGCCCCGGCGCCGAGACTCTCGGGCGAGATCGGCGTCAACTCGGCGGCCTTGCCCTCCCACGCTTCCATTTCCTCGGTGTCGTTGAACCACTGCATCTCGCGGGCGACCTTGGTGTGCATGCGCAGCCACAGCACGCCCTCGACAAGCCCGTCCCACCCGAGCGTGTGCTCGACATGCTCGGCCCAGCGCGGCTGGTAGAGCGCGAGCTGTACAAGCCGTTCATCACTTAACCCCGCAGCCTTCGCGGCCTTGGCGAACGCCTCGGGCGTGTCAGCGGCGGTGGGACGGGAGTTGCGGATAATTACACTGAACGACTGTGCCTTGCCGGTATTGTCTTGCGAATAGATATAACCACGCACGAGCTTGAGTTTGCCGAGATTGGCCAGAGCCGGCACGACGGCGTCGATCCCGCCGGAGGGATCGATGGACTGTGCGTGCGATGACGCGGGCGAGCGAGCGTCGCCTCGCGAGAGCTCGATTTCCAGAACACGTGTGCGGATCTTTTCAAGCAGGGCGTCGAGCCGCGGCGTGAGGGTGATCTTGGTGCGGTCGTACTTGGACTTGTGCGGCTTACGGAGCGCGAAGAGCTCGCGCAGGTCAGACTGGTAGTAGCCCTGCGATGCGTTATTGGAGATGACGCGGATCAGCAGTTCGTCGTCGCCGACGTCCCCGGCTTCCCAGAGCCGAATGAGATCATCGAGGTCGGTTTCGAACTCATGGCGGAGCGTCTTGGTGTCGATGGTGATGGTGCGTGTCGTGCCGTCTTCGGAAACTTCTTCTTTCCGTTTGGGACGGGGCTGGAGTTCGTTGGCGGCACGATAGAGCCCATCCAGTCGGCGTATGTTCTCAAGATTGTCGAGATGGTTCCAGCAGGCGGAGCAGCTTGCCAGGCGCTGATTCCATACATATCCAGATGTTCCGGAGCCGTCGTTCCGCTTGCGCCAGTTATATTCAGCTTCTTCTTTGCGAATAAAGTCGCCGCGTTGGAAAGCGCCCTCAATCTGATCCATAAAGAACGGAACAGGGTCGATATCGCTCAAGCGGAGCATCCAGTCGAGCAGAAGGTCGATCGCGTTGCGATGTTTGGGTGAGGCTTTGCATCCTTTCGGGGCGAGCTTCTGGATCTCCTTCGGCCAACGGATGCCCGACGTGGACGAGTAATGGGAGTCGGCTTCCTCAACAATCTTCCATGCACGCACGAGTTCAAGGCCGTCGCGGTCACGGGTTGAGTCTGGGCGCGTGCGACCCCACTCCTCAACCAGATCGAGGACTGGACAGGACAGGCGATCATCTTCGGGTGAACGATCGCGGCTGGGGGTGTAATAGTGCGTCCATTGCAAGCCGCCGAGCAGCACCGTCTCCCGCGGCGAGTATTCATCGGGACGCTTGGACTTCAACTCGAACGTCTTGTGGTCCTCGACCAGCTTCTCCAACGACCAGATACACGCCACGGCGGCCTTCGTCGGTTCGTCGGCGCGGAACTTCCGCAGCTTCGGGATCGGCCGAGGCGCAAACGCTTTGGCGAGCCCGAACGCGTCCTTCACGCTCGGCACGTCGGCCTTCGTCGTGCCGAAGATCGCCGCGAGCATGGTCTCGGCATCCTTGCTCGGTTTCTTTTCGTTTTCCTGATACTGCTTGGCCATCGCGCGGGCCTTATCGACAGCCCTTCCCTTCTCGACCATCGTGCGGAGCAGCTCGAGCCCGGCGAGTGAGCATTTCTTACCGCGGTCGAGCAGACGCTGAGCCGATCCGAGTGCGGCCTCATCTTTCTGCGTCAACAGACGACTGATCGCGCGCGTGCGCAGGTCGCTCGCGGAACGATCGAGGAGTTCTTCGTGCCTGGCGACCTCATCATCGGTGATCGGCCACGGGCCGAGGCACTGGCCCGCGGCGGCGCGGACCTGCTCCGACGGATCGCCCAGGAATCCGATCAGCACGCTCCGCGCCTCCGGCGAGGGCATCTTCGGCTTTTCTTTCTTGGTGTCGATCGTGCGATACGGATTTCTGCCCGCGATCAGCCACGCCGTATATTCCCGCGCCCGCGGATCCAGCCGATCCACGTGCGAGAGAAGACGCTGTGCGTTCTGGGTCGTGCCGTAGGTGACGGCCATGCGGATGCCGATTTCCTGTGCCGTCAGTTTATCGCGTCCCCACGGGAAGACGAGCGGCTTGAAGGATTCTTCCTTCTTCTGGATCCGATTCAGCAGGGTTTCGAAACGATCGAAGATCTCGCTTGCATACGGCGTGGCAGCGTCGGGCTGTTCGTCCTCGTCACCTTCGGGGTCTTCGGTGCTGTACATGATCCAGGCGTGACGATCGCTGATCGCGTCGAAGGCGCGAGCAGCCACGCGCAGATCTTCATCCCCCAGCAACGGCACTATCCGTCCCAGCGTTTCGGACAAGCCGAACATCGACAGCGCGTGAATCCCGACCCAACGTTTCTCGGGCGATCGGTCGTTCAGCAGCGAGCTCGCCGCTTCTGCTGCGGCTTCCGCATCGCCGTGTCCCTCGCACCACAGGGCGAGGTAGGTCGACTCGGGCTCATCACCCTTAAGGGCTTCGGCACGCGCCGCCGGATCATCGAGGTATGCCACCGCTCGTTCGACGATCGACTGCGCGTGCCCCGTTGACATCGAGTCCCACAGGAACCCGAACCACAAATCGATCGCCCGTACCGTTGCGGCGAACCGCACAAGTTTTTCGTCTAGGATGAGCCTGAGCATGCGCCGGAACGCTTCGGGGTGAGCATGCGGCAGCGATTCGAGAATTGACTGGCGCAAGCCTTCCTGTCGCTGTGCGGCGAGCAGCATCTTCTCGATGTATTCCCACGCCTCGACACGCTGAGACTGCAGCATGGCACGGATAACATGATTGCTCATGACGCCGATCTCGTGCTGGTTCGTCGCCGACTGCTTAAGGATGTCGAAAACCTCGTAGCCCGTACGATCACCCTTGTCGATCGACGCGGCGAGCAGCGGCGCAACGACGTAGGCCGTATGCCCGTAGTAGTCATACGGCGTCAGATGCCCTGCCCACGCCGCGAGCCAGAGCGGATCGGGGTTAAGCCCGGCGAGTTTGTCGAGCGCCGTGCATACCCACCCGTCACGGCGCGACGAGACCACGCCGTCGTGATTCGGCGCACGGAACGTCGCCACAGGACGCGATGCGGACGAATATGGCATCGACGGCAGCGTCCGCCACACAATCTCCATCGACTCGGCAAGACCCGGAAAGAGCGAGCGGAAATGCTCGGTCCGTTTGCGGTCCGACAGCTTGTGGACGTAGTAGCTCTTGGGCTTGGAGCCCTGTTTGTGCTGCGTCAGAGTGCCGCGGTTTTTCATCCGGTGCTCCATCCACGCGGAGGTGCCGGGCATCTCGATGAGCAGCGCATTATGCTTCTTGGCCAGATCGGTCTTATAGAACTTCTTGAGTTGTTCCGCTGCTTCTTGTTGATTCAGCACGGGTCAGGCTCCTGCCAGGAAGACCAGCCGCACGAACGTGACGCGGCTGTCGGGTGTGACGAATATCTGTGCATTGAGATCACGGAGTTCTTTGCCGTCGATGATGACGAGGTACAGCCCGTCCTCGAACGCGAGCAGGGCGATGCCAACAGCCTCGTCGAGATCGGGGGCTTTGGGCGTTTCACGCGCTTCGGGCGCGACCTTGCCGCTCGCCGCGCCGCGACTAATTTCGTTACGGGTCAGCACGCGATCGAGTCGGCGTGCTTCGCGGCGCTGCTCATATGCCTCGACTTCGGTGCGCACGATCTTGGCGATCAGATCGCGCAGGGTGAGCCCATCGCCGCGGCCGAAATCGTCGGGGTTCAGCGGGATCGACCAGTCGGCAAAGAGCGGCCGGCGCGAGCCGAGGGCCCGGCCGGAGATCGTGAGCGGCATGGGCCCAGTGTACAGCGTTCGGAGACTGGAAGGAAGCCTTGTTGAGCGGGCAGTATGCAAAGAATCCGTCAGTTCGCGGACAGATTTTGGTCGCAAAGGGTAACGCCGATTCTGCCACCAAGCAGCACGCCGCCCGAATCAAACCGCTTCTTTCCTATCCAGCTGTCTCACTCCAGCGTAAATCCAAGCATTGCGCACTCAAAATACGCCAAATTCGCCGAAAACATACTCCGGTTCGAATCTCACACGCTATGCATCCCCAAATTTGACCGCATAACGAGCATAGTGGGGTTCGAATCCCACACGGTCCGCGTACGCGGGAGACTCCGTTTGTTCGGGTCTCCCGCTTTTCATTTTTGCCTGTTTTTCGCGGGTTTTTGAACGTCACCGAGGATTCGAAACCTAACGGATCGAACAGAGACGACCCATACGCGAGGCATACGCCAAAAGTCTCTGGGGACCGTTTTCGAGAGTGTCGTTTTTGCCGGGCACGCTCGTGGGCAAGACAGCTATGAGGGATCCACGCCGCGAGGGAACGCAGTCCATAGCCGTCTTCGCTACGTCGCGAATACTTTTTTTACTCGTATCCTGCCGAGGTCCTGATTGATCACGGCCAAGTCGAAGTCATCGGGCTCCCAATCGCCGAGCCATTCAAGACGTTCGAGGTCGTACTCGGCATCCTCGTCGTCGGGTGACGGTGGACGCTTCTTGAGTTTGAGGATGTCTTGGTAGCCGTAGATCCCGCCGCAGTCCTCGGGCGGACCGTTGCGCTCACCGGCGATGCACACGGCCGCACGCGGCTTGCTCGAAAAGACGCCCTTGCCGTTCTTGACGAACGTCTCGGACGGATAGTCGACGGTCTCCGCGTCGACCTCCTTCTCGAACTGCACGGCATGGAACCACGAGTCGCCGAAGTCGTACTCGTACTCGATCCTCTTCTTCTTCCGATCGAACACGGTACCGAGCAGCACCTTTCGCTCGTCGATGACCGGTTCACCAAACATGTCGTCGTCTGGCGAAGGACGGGCGTACCGCCTGCCGTCTTTTTCGTGGAACTGGTGCAGGTGCGAGTCGGTCCAGCCGAAGGAGATCTGCAGCGCGGTGTGTAACTGTTCGAGCGTCAGCCGCGGATCGACGATCAGGCGACGCCAGACTTCCGGCTTGGAATCAACCAGCCACGTGCGGAGTTGCAGCATCGTGCTCATGCGGAACTGTAAGCCCCAGGTGCCGGTGTTGGCGTTGCCAGTCGAGGAAGCTGGCCGCGGCAAGCAGGTCTTTGAGGGCGATATGCGGAGCAAGCGTGCCGGTGAGAACGGCCTTGAGGCATTGGGGGCTGAGCTGGGTCAACGGCAGCATGTGTTTGACGCACGATACGGCGACGCCGTGCCTTTTGGCGACGGCTTTGATCGTTGCGCCGGTTTTTTCCAACTCTCGATGCCACGCGAACGCTTGGCCGATGGCATGGACGAGGTGGGCGCGTGGAGCAGGGCGGCCGTCCGATGAGATCGTGGTGAGCAGATCGTGACCATCGGGGCTGATGAGCAGACGCTTACCGTCGTGGCGCTTGATCATGATGCGGAGGGTGAGGATGATGTGTTCGCCGCGGTCGTCGACGTCTGGCGTGAACGGGCACGATGGCACGGCGTCGGATGAAGCCGAAGCATCAGCAATGTCTTCAATCGCCTTTGCACAGTCCGCAATCTGGTTGCGATCGAGTTCGATCGTGAGTTTGTCAGGCGCGACCACGACACAACGGATGATGTCGCGGAGCTGCCGGTCACGGACGGCAGGTTCCTGGCCACGAAGATCGAGATTCTGCTGCGTCGTCAAGTAATCAAGCATGAGGCCGCGGACGAGATCGTCGAGGTGGCCGGCGTTGATGGACTTGATCGGGCAGGATTTGTAGCCGAACTTGAGGGCCTTCTGGCTGGTGTAGTAGCGGATGAGCCGGGCGGCGTTGTCGCCGACGGCATCGAGAACTCGCTTTTGCTTGGAGACAGGCCGCTGCACCGAACCGGGGCTCATCGCGTGGTCCTCGAACGTGCGGAGCTTTCCTTTAAGCAGGTGCGTGTGGGTCCAACGATGGCGAGCAGCCTTCTCGGCGACGGCCATCTGTTCATGCACGCGGTCCCACGTCTGGCGATCGATGATCGGCTCGTGTTGACCTTGGTAGACGTCCGTTTGATCGGTGTTGCTGCCGTGTACATCAGCACCGCGGCGTGTGTGCGTGATCATGCCGATGTAGACGGGGTTGGTCAGGATGCGGTAGAGGTAGCCGGACGTGATGGGCCGACCGCCATAAGTCGTGCCGCGTGCGGTCGTCCAGCACTTGGTCGTACATCCTTGCTCACGGAGCCGTGCGGCGAGCTCGATGAGCGAACCGAGCTCGAGATAGCCGTTGAAGATCGACCGCACCAGCTTGGCTTCGGGCGGATGGATTTGCAGGACAAGATCGCGGCCGGTGTACCCCGGATCGCCCTCGCGTGGCACGCGATACCCCAACGGCGGCTGACCCGATATCCACACGCCCTTCTTCTTGGTCGCGGCGATCTTGTCGCGGATGCGTTCACCCGTGACTTCGCGCTCGAACTGAGCGAAGGAGAGGAGCATGTTGAGCGTGAGCCGGCCCATCGACGTCGTCGTGTTGAACTGCTGCGTCACCGAGACGAACGAGACACCGTGCTCGTCGAAGGTCTGCATGAGCCGTGCGAAGTCGGCGAGCGAGCGGGACAGCCGATCTACTTTATAGACGACCACGATATCGACACGTCGTTGCTCGATGTCGGCGAGCAGTTTTTGGAGGCCGGGACGGTCGGTCGAGCCGCCGGAATAGCCGCCGTCGTCATAGTGGGTCGAGATGGCCGTCCAGCCCGAGTGTTTCTGGCTCTTGATGTAGTCGACGCCTGCCTCGCGCTGGGCGTCGAGCGAGTTGAAGGCTTGGTCGAGCCCCTCCTCACTCGACTTCCGCGTGTAAACGGCACACCGAATGATCGGCGTTGACGCCTTGCGTGCTCGATCGGCATGGTTCGAACGTGCGGACATGGCGAATCTCCTGGCGCTGGTGCGGCGCGACGAGAGGCGGGCCGATCGTGCGGGGGGGGCGCATGCAGCCACCGCGGCTGCGTCCGCTCGCCCTCGTTCCGCCCCCGCAAATTGCACCAACAACATGTCCATGAGGGCATGGACATGGCCACAAGGCAAGGTGAATCGCCCTGAAAATCAGACCTTTTTGCAGATATTCGAGTTGCCCACAATATGCCCACGGCAGTGAGTATCAAGGTGGGCAAAGAACGGGCGAGTAACTGGCAGAACTTTCAAATGATCAAAGTGCTACGCACTGACGACAGCCCGTGTCGCGGCAAGGCCCTGCTCGGCCGCCCAGGTACCCAGGTCGTGTTTCTGCAACGCCGCGGCCATGAGATCGGGGAACTTGTCCGGCGTACAAGCAAAGCTCGGAACACCAAAGGCCGCAAGCTGAGCGGCGTTCCGGTCGTCAAACGAGGGTGCACCGTCATCGGAGAGAGCCAGGAGCGTGACCATCTGCACGCCGCTCTGCGTAATCGCGCCGACACGGCGGAGCATGTCTTCGCGATCGCCGCCCTCGTACAAATCGGTAATGAGTACAAGCACGGTTTCCGACGGCGTGCGGATGAGCGACTGGCAGTATGCGAGCGCACGGTTGATGTCGGTCCCGCCACCCAGTTGCACACCGAGCAGCACGTCGACGGGATCGGACATGTTCTCCGTGAGGTCGGCGACGGCGGTGTCGAAGGTGATGACGTGGGTCTTGAGCGCCGGCAGCGAGGCGAGGACCGCGCCGAAGACGCCGGAGTAGACGACCGACGGGCCCATTGAGCCGGACTGGTCGATGCAGACGATGACAGTTTTCATCGCATTGCGTTTTCGGCCGTAGCCGATACGGGTCTCGGGGACGATGGTGTTGTAATCGGGCTGGTAGTGGCGGAGGTTAGCGAGGATGGTGCGGTGCCAGTCGATCTCGCTGTGCCGCGGACGACGGGTGCGGGTCGAACGGCGGAGCGCACCGCTGACGGCCTGACGCATCGGCGCGTCGAGCTTCTTCTTGAGATCATCGACGACGCGCTGCACGACGGCTCGCGCGGTCGATTTGGCCTTGGCCGGGATGACGCCGGAGAGCGACATGAGCGTGGCAACGAGGCCGACATCGGGCTCCATCGATGCGAGCATCTCCGGCTCGAGGAGCAGGCGACGCATGTCGAGGCGTTCCATCGCGTCTTTCTGCATCACGCGGACGACCGATGATGGAAAGAACTCGCGGATGTCGCCGAGCCAGCGAGCGGCGTTTGGATACGACGCGCCGAGCCCCGCGCTGCGCGGCGCGCCAACGGGGCCGCTCTCGTAGAGTGCCGCCATCGCACCATCGAGCGCAGCGTCACGCCCGCTGAGCGACATGTCGAGGCCGTCGGCCTCGTCGCCGCCGAGGAGCAGTCGCCACCGGCGGAGTCGCTCGGCATGATCGATGGTCGTGGCGTCGCTCATGCTATCTCCTCGCCGAGAATGAGTCGGAGGACGGGCATGATCAGCTCGCCGCGCGCGGCGTTGTAGTCGTTGGCCGTGCCGCTCAGCGTTATCGTTTGTGCGACCATGCCGGGCGCTTCCTTCTTGATCCGCTCGCCGATGCGCCGACGCTCCGGCTTTTCGAACGTCGAGAACGTACGACGGACAATTGGGCAAAACTCCTCGAAGGCTTGCGTCGACAGCCCGCAAACCCATGTATCAACGATGCCGAGGAGCTGAGGGTCATGAACGAGCAGTGTGCCGGAGCCGCTCAAGAACCCCTCGAGCCACGCGGCCGACTTCGCGGGATCTTCGCCGTGCGAGAGGGCAAGACCGAGCTTCGTCGCGACGGTCTCGGAATCGGTGATGTGCGCATCAAGCAGCAACCGCCAGCATCGTCCGGCAACAAGCCCGTGAATCGGGGAATCGCCGAGGCTGATGAGACGCTCTCGCCACCCGGCGAGCAACTCGGCATCATCGAGGGTTTGTAGAGCCGCGTTCACGCCGTCGATGCGGAGCCGCATGGAGGCGGCTGCATCGTCGTCGAGCGAGGCGCACGCGGGACCGAGCCCGGCGCAGATACGCACAACAAAGCCCCGGACGATCGGTTCGACCATCGCGGCGTCGGTCTGCCGTACGCTGCGGTAGCGGAGCACGCGCGTCATCGCCGGCAGCGCGTCCATCAGTCGCGCGACATCCGCCGCAACCGCGGAGACATCGCGGATGCGTGAGGTGAGCGCATCAACAGCGCCCGGCAGATCGGCGAGCACGGCATCGTCGAGGAGCGCCGAGAGCACCGTGAGGTCTTCGCTCCGTCGCGCGATGTCGCGGACCTTCGCCGCGGAGGCCTCGATGACTGTGCTCCCCCATCGTGCGGCCTCGATGATCGCGACGGCGAACTCGGGCTTCCAGCGCAGTCGCCAGACCTCGCGGAACGTGCCGCGGCTGCGGCGCGGGTCGTTCTCAACCTGCCCCCATTCCACGCCGAGCATGTTCAGCCGGTGCAGCAGGTGGCTTCGCGCCAGATCCATCTCCTTGCGCTGGTCGAGTTCGAGCAGCGTGTCTTCGGTGGTCTGCTTGAGACGGAGCGACTTTTGTAGAGCCGCCAGGTCGCGAGCCAGCGGCACGGTCGGCGCATGCTCGGGCACTTCACCCAGGCGATTGCCGACGATAAGCCTGTCGTGGATCACACGCATCGGCGCGGCGTTCGCATGGCACAGCACGGCGAGCGTCGCCTCGCTCAACTCGTCGAGCCCCGCGATCGCACGCCCTCGCACCGCCGCGAGCGCTTCGGCGAAGCGTGCGCCCTCGATCACGCTCGCGGGCGAGGCGTCGAGCCCTTCGTCTCGCATCAGGCGTGCGACGCGCGTCATCCACCGCTCGCTCACGTGCGACTGGTGCGTCCACAGATGCTCGTACCACCCCGGGCTGAGAACGCCCGCCCCGTACCCGGAATGGAACGCGAGGCGATCGTTTGTCCACGGGATCCACGTCGCGGCCATCTTGCGCTTCGGCAAGCCCTTGAGCAGCGCGTCGTCGGCCTTGGCGGTGATCGCCGCGAGCGAATCGCTCGTGAGCACAGGCGCGTGCCACGCGCCGCAGACGACGGCGATCGTCTTGTACCCTTCGCGCATCGCAGTGCGGATGCTCCGGCGCATGTGGGCTTCGCGCCGGTCTTCTTCAAGATCCTCGCGTTTCGGCGTCTCGGCCCGCGCGGCGGCCATCGCCTCGAGGATCACGCCGAAGACGCCGAGCACATCGTCGCCCGAGCCGCGGCTCTCTTCCACGAGCCGATTCCACCATCGCTCGCCGTCTTCTTCACCCGCGGCACGAGCGAGCGCCGTCAGCGGATCTTCTCGCAGTTCTTCAACTGGTTGAACATCCCCAGTCGGATCATTACTCGTTTCGGCTGTCTCAGGTGAGATAGATTCCGCGTTCGAGGACCTTTGATCGTCCGTCGTTTGCTGCGCTGGCTCCGTTTGCTCTTCGCGATGATGATTGGCGACGGGCAGGTCGATGAACTTGACCGCTGCATCGTGCGCGAGACCCCAGCGGATCGCCTGCCACTCCGGCGAGAACTCGGCGAATGGGTAGTAGGCCGCGTTTCGCGGCTCGCTCTCCTCGTACACCAGCAGTGCCACCGGCGGACGCATCGCCTCGTCCGCCGCGAGCGCGAGAATGTCGTGCGCGTCCGGCGGTCCCTCGATCAGCACGGCCTCGGGCTTGATCGCGTCGAGCGCATGCAGCACCGACCGCGCCGAGCCAGGCCCGTGGTGCCGCACTCCGAGGATGTGCAGGGCAGCGGTCACGCGGGTTCCTCGATGGATTCGATGCAGCCGCCCCAGCGCTCGAGCCAGCCGAGCATTTCGGGAATCCCGCCCCAGATCGAGCCCAGGAAGCCTTCGTCGCGCCTAATCCGTTTCTTTTCCTTCCGCAGGATTTCCGCGGCCGGCTCGGACAACCGTCCATCGTCGATCCACGCGGATGCCATCGCTGCAGCAAGCCCGACAGGGTTCTCACAATTCAGCTTGGACCAGATCACCTGCTTGGCCGTCGGCGAGTTCGCACCCCGCGCGCCGAGTCCAAGCAACAAGCCGGCTTGCGTACGCAGGTCCGACTCAACGGCGAGTCGCCGCTCGATCGCCGGGATTGCTTGATCCGCGACTTCCGGCAAGCGAGCCAGTGTGCCCGGCACCGTCTCTCGCACGCGGGGATCTGCGTCATCCAGAAGCGCGAGCAGCAGTGGCAAGCCATCACGTACTGCGTTGTGAGCCGCCTGAACCCATACACGCTCGGCGGCAAGGTCTTCTTCGGAGCAGTGGTTATACCCGCAGCCGCAACCGTCGGCGTGGACTTGCAGATAGCCGGCGCCGTGCGCGATGTTCATCAGCATGACCAGGATCTGCGGGCGATCAGGCGTCACGGGATCGCTGACTAGTTCGAGCAATACCTTCGCCGCCGGCTCGGTCGCGGGATATACCGTGCCTTGGTGCCAGATGTTGCCCCATAGCTCGAACCACCCCTTATCACGAACCGTCGCATCCGCCGATTGAATCGCCATCAACAGCTCCGGCACTTCCTTCGCCTTACCGTAAGCGTGGTCGAGCTCGGCCCATGGCGTTTTGTTGATCAGTTGCTGAACAGCGGCATTGAGCATCAGACGAGCTCCTTGCACGCGCGATAGAGATCCTTCCAGCCGTCGCGCTCTTTCACGACGGTTTCGAGGTATTCCTGGAGGACGATGCGGTCCTGCACGGGGTCTTTGACTACCGCGCCGATGATGCTACCGGCGACGTCGGCCGCTCGGATCGTGCCGTCGCCGAAGTGGGAGGCGAGCACCTGCCCGTTGGTGATCACGCTGATCGCCTCGGCGGCGCTGAGCGTGCCGCTGGGCTGCTTGAGCTTGGCCTTGCCGTCGGCCGTCTTGCCGGATCGCAGCTCGCGGAAGATCGTCACCACGCGCCGGATCTCATCGGTCGCCGGCGTCTGCGAGGGAATCTCGAGCGTCTTGCCGAGTGCCGCGACCCGCTTGGTCACGATCTCCACTTCGTCCTCGGCCGACTCGGGCACGGGGAGGACGACCGTGTTGAAACGACGCTTCAGCGCGCTCGACAGATCGTTCACGCCCTTGTCACGGTCGTTGGCCGTCGCGATGATGTTGAACCCCTTCACCGCGCGGCACTCGTCGTTCAACTCCGGGATCGGCAGCGTTTTCTCCGACAGGATCGTGATCAGCGTATCCTGCACGTCGCTCGGCACGCGCGTCAGTTCCTCCACGCGCACGAGCTTGCCGCCGGTCATCGCACGCATCACCGGGCTCGGCACCAGCGCCTCGCGCGACGGCCCCTTGGCCAGCAGCATCGCGTAGTTCCATCCATAACGAATCGCCTCCTCCGGTGTGCCGGCAGTGCCCTGCACAAGCATCGTTGAGTCGCCGCTGACCGCCGCGGCAAGGTGCTCGCTCACCCAACTCTTCGCGGTGCCCGGCACGCCCATCAGCAAGAGCGCCCGGTCGGTGGCGAGCGTCGCGACGGCGATCTCCATGAGCCGCCGGTTACCGATGTACTTCGGCGTGATCTCCGTGCCGTCCTTGAGGGTGCCGCCGACGAGGTATGTCACGACCGCCCATGGCGAGAGCTTCCAGCTCGGCGGCCGCGGACGATCGTCACCAGGGGCAAGAGCCGCGATCTCCTGGGCGAAGAGTTTCTCGGCCGTCTCTCGAAGGATCGTCGTGCTCATTTAGCAAACTCCTTGTGCATCTCCGCGCGGAGGCGGAGACGGTCCATACTCTTGATAGCGCTCGGCGTGATTTTGTCACCGAAGGCCGCTTGGATCACGTTGTCGACATGCTCGATCACCCACGGCGATACATGCCGCGAGACCTTGTCGAACAGGAAGGCGACTTCGTACCGCTCGTGCTCGTCCTTCGGCTTGCCCTGTTCGAGCGCGTGTATGGCGTCTTGCGAAAACTCCAGCGACCAGCGGTGGTCAACCGCGCCCAGCACACGCCACCGCTCGATCCACGCGATATTGGCGTGCCGAACAAGGCTCAAGAGCACGCTCTCGCGATCGGCCGGCTCGAGCGAAGCCCATAGACCGGCGAGTTCGATGATCGGCGAGTCGCGCCGATCAAGCCGTTGGCGGATGAGCAGCGAGATCCACTGCATGTCGGCGTGCGCGGCCGCCGCGTTCGATAACGCCAAGACGGCGTCCTTCGCGTAATCGCTCTCCACGGCGATCTGCAGCAACTCGTCCGCTGCGACCTCCAGCTTCTCGCACAACCTCGCAGGCGGCACGCTCGACAGGATCTGCCGCAGCCACCACGCTCGCTTGCCGAGCTTCCCCTCACCGCTCGGCACATTCTCGTCAATGCCGTCGCGTGCCCACGCCTTGTCATACTCCTTCGGCGGATCGATCGTCATCGCACGCGTCTTCTTCTTCAACAACCCCTTCTTCTTCTCGACCTCCTGAAAAAGAGACGTCGCTCGGGCGAGCATGCGCTCAACATGCGCCGAGTTCGGAAGCGTGCTAAGTAAACCCGCCGCGGCCTCACGCACCTGCTTGCTCTTGTCGTCCAGCGCCGACTCAAGAAATACTTCATCCGCAGGCGACAATCCTTCCGTGAGTGCCGCAACAAACTTCCGCCGTTCGTCCGCCGAGTCGGCCTTCCATGTCGACTGAATCAGGGCCACCGCTCTTTCCGGCGCGGCACGCCTGATCTGCCGAAGACACACCAACCGCTCGGCCAGCAAGCCTGTCTGCCAAACGATCTCGCTCTCGTCATCGCATTGTTCCGGCGGCGAATGCGATGGACCGACCACCTTGGCGAGAGATCGCCAGGCCGGATTCAAGCCGGCGAGCCACGCGCCACGTTGACCGATCACTCTCTCAAAGTCTCCTCGCTGCTCGGCACGCTGCGCAACGAGCCAGTCAAGCGTCATCGGCAACAGCGATTCGCCGACGCGCATGCCGCGGCTGTCGGCAAGTTCAATCCATTCACTGGCCAAGAACGATTCAGCGCTCTGAAGTATCTGTCGCAGCAACGACTGCGCCCCAGTCGACGCCACTGGAAGCTCGTCCGGTTCGCACGCCGGCACCGTCGCGGCGTCCACCCCGGGCATATACCCGGCCCGCACACGCGCCCCCGTCACCGCGGTATCACGCAAGAGCGACGACGGCGTGACGCCATCCTTTCCACCACCCGCACGATCGCTCCCGACAAGCGCACGGGCGGCAAGCTCGTCGAACGCCGCACACGGCGAGTACTCAATCGCATCGATCATGCCGCCTCCTCTGCCGCGGACACGTCGATCCTCTCGCTCGACGCACCATCCGTCGATGCAAGCACGGTCATCGGCGTGAAAAACTCGCCGTCCCACTCGCCGCTAACACGGATCGGCAAGCCGCCGCTGATCGCGACGAGTTGCCATATCGCGATACTTCGTGCATATGTCGGCGAGATCGGCAGGGCACGCTTCTCACGATCCACCAGCGTGCACGCGTTGCTTGCCGCATTCGCTGCCACCGGCGTCACGTCCTCCAGCAGCATCGGCCAGCGCGGCAGCCACGGGTTCAACGCCAGCGCCGCGGCATATCTCGCAAGGCCGGTCTCGATCGTCGCATCCGCGGCATCCCCCCACTCACCCGACGTCGCCCCCGCGTTGCCCATTGCTTTGACGAGCGCCCGCAGCTCCAGCCTGCCGGGATAAAACGCCAACTCGCCGTCAAACGCACTCCCCGGCGGCGCGAACGCCGTGATCGGCTGATTCCCCGCGGCGAAATCGAGCACCAGCGCCCTTCGCCCCGTCTCACGCCCGATGAGCCACGTCCGGCGTGTGCGCAGCCGGTCCTCTTCGATGAGCATCTGCCCAATCACCGCCCACCGGTCGGCGACGCCTAGGCGTACGAGCGTCTCCTCTTTGCTCTGCGTATATCCGAGCGCCGTGCGCACGTCCATGGCCAGATCGTCCGGGAGCGTCTCCAGCTTCTCCGCCGCCGTCAGCAGCAGGTGCAACCGCCCGAGATGATCGAGCGTCCGCGCCTGCCACCCTTCGCCCGACGAGATCAACTCACCGGCCTGCCGGATCATCACGCCGAGCCCCGGGGCTTGCGCGTCGACCATCCGCGCCGCGACATGCTGCCACATCGAACTCGGCTCGGACTGCGCTGCCGCCAACCCACGCCGGACCAGATCCTCCAACCACACGCGGCATTCGCCGACGCCGTCACGCACGCGCGACTCGCGTTGCGCCTGCCTCTTGGCCTGTGCGACCGGATCGACCGGCTTCTCGGCCTCACCCTGCGCTTTGGCCGCGGCTTTCGCCGCCTTGGTCTCCGCTTTTTCACCGCGGGTGTCAAGCCACGTCGACACCCACTCCGGCTCGGCCGCCTCTACAAAGCTTTTCGCCTCTTTGGCGAAGACTAGCAGGAGCCCGAGCCCGTGCTTACACGGAAACTTGCGGCTCGGGCACGAACACTTGAACGCGGGTTCACCCAGATCAATGCGGCACTGGTATGGCAGCTTGCCGCTGCCTTTACACAATCCCCATACGGCTCGATCACTCCGGCCCAGCTCGGTCCACTTGCCGCGCAGACCGAGCCCCTGCCCCGCCGAGGCAGAAGATGAATCCGGCGCGAGCGCCAAGACATGTTCGAAAGTCCAAGTGGACGACATGGCTCAAAGCATACCGATCAATTCCCTGAACCGCCAGGCAGAACGCCTCCCGCTCCGACCCCGTGCTCCGAGGCCATGTAACAGCACACCACAACTATGAACAGACGACTCAGATTTCATCCCGAGCGGCCCGACGCACTAACCGTTCCGCCGAGGAAACTCACGGCGCACGCCAACTCTTCACCTCGCGGCTGCCCTGCGACCACGTCCACCACACGCCGGCCTGTGAATCCACGAGCACGTCAACAAGCTCGCCATCTTTCTGAGGGATCGACCACACGCGGGCCGGGCCGCCGTCCATCGGCACGATCGTGATGGTTTTTTGGTCGATGAGCAGTACACGATCGCCGTCGGCGCTGATCCTGCCGAACCACCTCGTCAGCGGTGGGACTTCCAGCTCCTTGCGGGGCTTGCCCGCCGCGTCGTACACGCACAAATACGTCGGCCCACCCTCGCCGAAGATGCCCATGAGCCCCTCGCCGACCTCCTGCGCCAGCACGGCGATCGAGCCGTCGGGAAACACGTCCGCTGAGCGGATGCTCCGGAACCACATGTTCGACGGGCGGCGTGAGATCACCACGGGCTCCTCACCCTCCTTCACGACACGCCGGACGGACTCGCCGTCAGACTCCCATTGCTTGCTGCCGCCCACAGGCCGCCATGTGCGCTCCCAGCGTTCGCCGACATCGGGTTCCGGACCGAGATACGTTCCATCCGCCGCGAACGCGAGCACCGGGGCGTCGTAGTTCATACGCGTTCGGATGACGCCGTCATCGTCGATACTGATCCACGAGAGGGCCTCCTGGGAATGTACATCGCCGGGCTTGGGTTTGAGCACGCGAGTGCGACGCCCTTCGGCGTCAAAGACGTGTACATACGACGTCCCGTCTTCGAGAACATATACGTTGCCGTCGCGATCGATCGTCAGGTCGGCCAGGCTGCCCAGCGAATCTTCCTCGGGTCCTCCGAGCACCAGGTCGATCGTGCCGTCATCCCCGAAACGGAAAATACGACTGCCGTCGGAGACCCATGCACGCCCATGCCGATCGACGTTCCACCGGTCGTACGGATGGAACTTCTCCCCCGCTGGCCCCGTGATCTTGATCGTTTGCCGCAGTGCCCCGTGCCGATCGACGCGGAGGAACTTGTAATCATCCCCGCCCGTGTCGAGCACGACGAAACCGCCGTCGAGATCGGCGACGAGCCCGCAGTAATACGGCTGGTCGAAGTCCTCGTGCAACGTGCGCAAGTTGACCGTCGCCGGCCCCATCTCGTCCCAGATGCTCACCTGCTCGCGCACCGTATCGAGCGTCGCGATCACGCCATTGCTCAGCACGCACAGCTCGCTATACGAGCTGCCTTGCCCGTACCCCGACGTCATGGTCGATTTGAGAGACTTCCCAGCGGCGTCGTAGACGCCCACTTGGTCGCGGATGGTGTAGTTACCGAAGATGTTCGACAGCACGACGAACCCGCCGTTCGCGGTCCGACAGAGCTGCTCGATGCTGCCGCTCTCGAACTCGGGAATCGGCATCAGCTCTCGCGTCTCGACATCGAGGAACCATGCCTCGCCGTGCCCGACGCCATCCTGGTAATACTGACCGGCGACGAGCCATCGCGAGCCGTTGAGCCAGATCGCGTCGGGCCGCATCCCGCTTTCTCGCTCTGGCAGATCGAGATCGAAGACCGTCACCGGTTCGCCGCTTGCTTCGATGAGTACGAACTGAGCGTGTCCTTTTCCACCATCGTCGTTGTTCCACCCCACCCAACCAATCCGGTCGTGGTCGTCGAAGCTCAGGCTCATCACGTTATGGATCGGCGACTTCGGCTTCGACACGTCGAGCTTCACCGTGCCGAGCGTCTCGAGCTCAATCGGCTCCGCGTGCCAGTCGATCGCGGTGGTTTCCTTCTTCTTCGGCGGTTCCCACGCTACCCGGTCCGTCTCAACCACCCGCCAGTCGCCTTTCTCGTCCTTCGAGATATCGAGCGAGATCCGCTGTCGCTCTTTATACGACAATATCGCCAAGCCCCGCTCTTTCGTCTTTATCTGCGGCACACCATCGGTCAACTCCCACCAGCGCCAATCCTCCCCCATCCCCGCATACTCGCTCAGAATGTCCAGCTTCCACACTGAGCGTTCATTCACCGGATCGATCGCCTCGAACCTCGCACTCGAACCCTTATATATGTACCAGTGCACCGCGATGAGCGGGGTGCCCGGCACGGCAGCCGTCGTGATCTCACGGCTGAAATCGAGCTCCTTCCCATTCGGCGCTTCCGGCGACCAGTCCTTAATGTGAGCACCCGTCGTCGGGTCATACAGCCACCACGTCACCGGCTTCGCATCGTCGTCGCTCCGCTCGGCCATGATCACGGCGTACCCGCTCTGCTCATTCAACAACACCCCGCCGCCCCGCGGTTCGCCGGGCGGCGGCGGCTCGATATAGAAACGCGGGCCGTCGCGTTCGTGCTTGTCCTCGGCGAGGACCGCCCCGTCCGCGCCGATCGCCACCGCGACCATGTTCCCGCCCCACCCCGTAAACCCATTGTCGTACGCGTACCCGATCGCCACACCCTTCGAGGACACCACGGCCTCACGCAACGAATACGCCAGCTCTTTTTCCCACACCACCTCGCCATCGTGCGTCAGTCGATATTTGGCCGCGCCCGCCCCGTCCGGCTCGGACGGGTCCATCTCCAGCGTCCACCCGCCGCTGCTCGACGACCACCGCTGCGGGTCCAGGTAATGCTCGTCGGCGCTGGCTGCACCGACCGCCAACAGCACGATACCGCACACCAACGCCCGTCGGAGCAGCACTCCTGCCACCGAGGTCCATCTCGCGATGCTCGCCATATCCGTTCTCCGCCATATCGGCGTTACCCGGTGTCCCCTGCCTCAACGCCGCCCGCACCCTCACCCTCGTGCATGACACGGTCCGCAGCTATACGCAGGATAAAGAGAACGGATGCCTGACGCAAGAGGGAGTGACGCATGCCCGTTTCGTGCATTCATCTTCTCACTCGTGTGGAAATATCTCGCACCGTCGCGAATCAGGCGTACACAAAATACTTGAAATCGCGACACACACTTCGGTTCGAATCCCACACGCTATGCACCGCTAAAATTTGACCGCATAACGAGTATAGTGGGGTTCGAATCCCACACGGTCCGCTTGAACGGGAGACTCTCTGAACGAGGGTCTCCCGTTTTTTTGTTTTGGGCGGATTTGCCGTGTGAGACGCGGGGTTTTGGATTTGGGGGAGAGACTAATTGGTGGCAAGAGACGGGCATAGGGGCGGAATACGCCGAAAGTCTCTGGGGGCGGATTTCGATGGGTTGAAATTTTTCGGGGCCTCCAGACACGCGCCCTAAACAAAGAGCAGCGCCAGCCGGTGCAGAGATAATCCCTGCGGAATCCTGACCAAAATGGCGTAGCTTATTCGACGCTGTGATCGATGCCGAGGTGGGTGACTTGGGCGTTCCAGTCGAGCCGTTCGGCAGCCGCGATGAGATCGTCGAGCGAGATCTGAGAAGCAAGGCGTCCTGTCAATACCTGTTTGAGGATTGCCGGGCTGAGCTGCGTGAGCTTAAGAAGTTCGTGGATTCGTACATCCTTGAGCCCGATCTCTTTGGCGAAGTCTCGGATGTTCTGCCCGCCCCGAAGCAACTTTGCGCGCCATGCAAATGCTTGACCGAGGGCGTGGACGAGGTGGACGCGTGGGGCGGGGCGGCCGTCCGGTGAGATCGCGGTGAGCAGGTCGTGGCCGTCTGGGCTGACGAGCAACCGCCTGCCGTCGTGGCGTTTAATCATGATGCGGAGCGTGAGAACGGTATGGTCGCCGCGGTCATCGACGTCGGGCGTGAAGGGGCACGACAGCACGGCGTCGGTCGAAGATAGGAAGTCACCGACGCTTTCGTCGGCGGCGCAAAGGGTGTTTGCGCACGCCGCGATCTGATCGCGGTCGAGTTCGATCGTGAGCTTGTCGGGCGCGACGACGACGCGGCGGATGATGTCGCGGAGCTGCCGATCCCGAATGGAAGTCTCCTGACCGCGGAGGTCGAGATCACGCTGGGATTTCAGATAGTCGAGCACGAGGCCACGAACGAGATCATCAAGGTGGCCGGCGTTGATGGATTTGATGGGGCATGATTTGTAGCCGAACTTGAGGGCTTTTTGACTGGTGTAGTAGCGGATGAGCCGTGTGGCGTTGTCGCCGACGGCATCGAGAACATCCTTCTGTTTGGAAACCGGACGTTGCACCGAACCGGGGCTCATTGCGTGGTCCTCGAACGTGCGGAGCTTGCCTTTCAGCAAGTGCGTGTGCGTCCAGCGATGACAGGCGGCCTTCTCGGCGACGGCCATCTGTTCGTGCACGCGGTCCCACGTCTCTCGGTCGATGATCGGCTCGTGCTGACCCTGGTAGACGTCGGTTTGATCCGCACCGCCGCGAGCGTCGGCGCCGCGGCGGGTGTGCGTGATCATGCCGATGTAGACCGGGTTGGTGAGGATGCGGTAGAGGTAGCCGGAGGTAATCGGCCGACCGCCGTAGGTGGTGCCGCGTGCGGTCGTCCAGCGCTTGGTCGTGCATCCTTGCTCGCGGAGCCGTGCGGCGAGCCCGATGAGCGAACCGAGTTCGAGGTATCCGTCGAAGATCGCCCGCACCAGCTTGGCTTCGGGTGGATGGATTTGCAGGACGAGATCACGGCCGGTGTAGCCGGGATCGCCCTCGCGCGGCACGCGGTACCCCAACGGCGGCTGACCCGATATCCATACGCCCTTCTTCTTGGTCGCGGCGATCTTGTCGCGGATCCGCTCGCCGGTGACCTCGCGCTCGAACTGGGCAAACGACAGGAGCATGTTGAGCGTGAGCCGCCCCATCGACGTGGTTGTGTTGAACTGCTGCGTGACCGAGACGAACGAGACGTTGCGTTCATCAAAGGTCTGCATGAGCCGCGCAAAGTCGGCGAGCGAGCGCGAGAGCCGATCCACTTTATAGACCACCACGACATCGATGCGTCGCTGCTCGATGTCGGCAAGAAGCCTTTGCAGACCGGGACGATCGGTGGAACCGCCGGAGTAGCCGCCGTCGTCGTAGTGGGTCGAGATGGCCGTCCAGCCGGAGTGCTTCTGGCTCTTGATGTAGTCGACGCCGGCCTCTCGCTGGGCGTCGAGCGAGTTGAAGGCCTGATCGAGGCCTTCCTCGCTCGACTTCCGCGTATAGACGGCGCAGCGGATGGTTGGCGTTGAACCTTTGCTCATGAGGACGCTCCCCCATTGCTCCGCCTGCGCTTCGCACGGGTGGCGGGATTGGCCGAATCGGCGTTGGCCCCGCGTGTGGCGATTTTGAAGAAGCGCGGGCCGGACCAGTGTGTGCCGGTGATCACGCGGGCGATCTCGCTGAGGCTCTTGTAGGTCTTGTCGCGGTAGCGGAACAAGCGGCCGCCGTCGAGGATGTGAACTTCGTGGACGACGCCGTTATGGGGGGGCCAGGTGCGGGTGAGCCGTGTGGAATCCGGGAGTTCGTGGGCCTTCGCGATGGACGTCGAGACATCACCATGCGTACGGCGTGTGCGAGTGGGCACTTCGGATGCAGCGCTCGGAGAGACTCCATCGATGTTGGTGGCAGGTGCGGGTGTTGAACTGGCCGCACGGACGACCGCGTTGAGAAGGCGGCGGGTTTCGGCGTCGAGGCCGCCGTGCTGGCGTTCTTGCGTGCGCCACGCGAGCTCGCGGATGAGCAGCCGCTTCTGCATCGGCATCTTCGCTCGGCCCATATGCAGCGCCCACAGCTCACGAAGCTCGTCGGCGGATAAATAAGGCAACCGCTCGAGGTCGAGCGGTTGCGTGGTAGAAGACCGTGCCATGCTCAGGCCTCGCCCCCTCGACCCTCCCGCGTGGACTTCTTACCGCGGGAGCGAATGGAGGACTTCGGCGGCGTGGAGCGATCGTCGTCGGGCTTCGTCGAACGCTTGCCGCGCTTGAGCGCCGGACCGGCGGTGAACAAGTTCGGGCCGATGCGTTCGAAGCGGGAGTCGTCGCCGCGGTACATGTGCTCCTTGTTCATGCTGGCGTACAGCGACATGTGCGGCGTACGGCCGTTGCTCCGCCATAGGCCCTCTTCGATGATGCGGTCGCATAGATCGGTCGCGCTGACGCCCGCGGCGAGCTCCTTCGGCGAGAGCTGGCTCATGAGGAGCGCGGCAGCGTCGAGCAACGACATCTTCGGCTTGTTTTCAGCGGTGACACGCGGCGTAGTCGCCTTCGGCGATTCGGTGTCGCGCTGCGTGATCCGCCGCAGACGCCGGAGGTTCTTCTTCGGCGTTGCCGCTTCGCCTGCATCGTGCTCGTCGTTGAGCGGATGGGCCTGTTCGGGCGCTGGCAACGGCAACGCCTCGTCAATGACCGACTCGATCGCCCGCGTCTGTTTCTTGGACGTGCGGACGTCCGGCGTCGGGGCGGGCGGGTCGATGTCGAGCCGACTCGGACGGCGCGGCGGTGCGCTGGGCTTCGACGGGCGAGAGGGCTTAGTTTCGCGTGAACGATCGGGCTTGTTCGAACGTGCGGGCATGATGAACCTCCTGGCGTCGGCGCGGCTGGGCAAAGGGCGGGTCTGTTGCGCGCATGCAGCCACCGCGGCCGCGTGCGCCGACCCTTCTTTCCTGCCCGTTGAACCGCTCCGACAGCGTGTCCATGAGGGCATGGACATGGCCAGAAGGCAAGGCGATTTGCCTGAAAAAGCAGGCTTTTTGCAGATATTCGACTTGCCCACAATGTGCCCACGCGTGTCTCCGCCCCGCGGCATCAATGTGGGCAAGGTGTGGGTCAGTAGCCGCGGAGCTTGTACACGCCGCTGCGCAGACGATCGGCCTTGAGCGTGAGGGCGAAGGCCATCTCGAGTGCGTCCGGCCCGTCGTCGTGCGTGCCCATGGGGAACTCGCGCAGCTGCCGGACGAGCTCGACATGCCGACGCATCAGGACCAGCCGCCCGAGGCTCGCCTCGGGTTGCAGGCCCGCGATGCGTTGAACCTTGTTCGAGCGGTTGTCGACCCGCTCGATCGGCAGGTCGACCCCGGCCTTGGCGCACACTTCTTCGAGGTTCCTGAGCATCAGGCTCTGGAACTGGTTGGCCTCGAACGCGAAGCGCGAGATGGGGAACCGACGCGCGTACTCGGCGATCTGCCGGTTGGTGTCCTCCGGCGTGCGGCGCTTGATGGCCGCGACGATAACGTATTTCACGTTGCTGCCGGACGGCACGAACAGGATGATGATCGCGCTGTAGTCGCCGCCGCCTTCTTTCGAGCCCAAGCTCGGGTCGCAGGCGCCGTAGAACTCGCCGCGACGGCCGAAGGCATTGAGCAGGTCTTCCGCGGTCGCGTACTTGTCGTCCCAGAACCGCAGATTGGTGTTCGCGAAGATGCACTGATCGGGGTCGAGCGGCTGGTTCTGCATGTCGGCGTAGAACGCCGCGTCGCCCTCCTGCAACTGCATCTTCATGAACGCGCAGTAGTCGTACAACTCCGGCCAGAGGACCTCGGTCTCGCGCACCATCTCCTCGCGGTTGTCCATGAAGAACGCTTCGGCCGCCGCTTCGCCGGTCAGCTGCTTGTATTCGCCGTGGCCGGCGAGAAGCTCCTTCCATCGCTCCCACAGGTCCGGGCGCGGGCTGATCTGCTCGACCGCCTGATAGAACGAGCGGTCCCACCCGATCGTGTCGTCGCGGAAGAGCCGCGCGATGATCGAGTCCTGGTGGACGACCGTCCCCAGCAGCAGTACGTTCGTCTCCGGCGTGCCGATCTTCAACAGCGAGCTCTTGAACCACACATCGCGCTTGTCGCGCTGCTTCTCCGAGTCGCACTGCGTGCGCTCTTCGAGGTCATCGGCAACGATGAGCGTGGGGCGGTGCTCGCGGAACCGCATGCCGCGGACCTGCTGACCCACGCCGAGCGCCCGCAGCTGGCTCTGGTTTTTCTTGGGATCGGATGACGGCACCTGGATAAGGTCCTTGCGCCACGGCCCGCTTCGGTTCTTCAGCTCAGGGAAGTTTTGAAGGATGAGCGGGTTGCACTCCAGTTCTTGTTTGACGTTCGCGAGATGGGCCTTGGCCAGCTCGGCCGTGCCTGAGACGATGAGGATGTTCTCCTCGCGGTGGTACAGCAGGCACCAGAGCACATACGCGAGCGTGACGATCGTGCTCTTGGCGTGCCCGCGCGGGGCCGCGACCGCGATGCGACGGCCGCGCCGGGTCTGCAGCGTGTCCAAGAGCGCGAACAACTCTTTGTGCATACGGCAGCCGGGACGGTTGAAGTACGGCGCAAGATATACCTGCGCAAAGTACCACGGCGACCTCGCGGCATACGCTCGACGAGCCCGGCTCAAGGATCTTGCCGTCGCGACACGTATCTCAAGCGGCGTTGTGAGCATCACGTTGAGCGGCCTTTCTCTTCATCTGCACCGCTTTGGCGGCAAGCTTCGCGTTCTTATGGAGCACCTTGATCTCGGCAAGATCCGATTTATCGCTCTCGTCAGCGGGACCGATCTTCGCGAGTCGCTCAAACTCGGCCTCCAGCTCATCGAAGCTCGGAAGTTCAGCGGCCGCATCCGGAAGCGGCGCACCGATGTGGCCCAGGTTATGAATCAGCTCGACGGACTTTGCACGAATCGCAAAGGCACGATCGATGGCCATTACTTTGACTCGCGCATCGACACCTTTGTCGCTCGCCATCCGCCAGAGCTTCTGGATGTTGATGTCCGCCTCGACCTTGAGCTGACCGAGAAGACGATCCGACAGATCGGGGTCTCGCCGGAGTTTATTCTTTTCTCGTATCTTGTCGCGGATACGCTCGATGGTTCGGACCGAGAGGCCCAAGATAAACGCGATCTCGGCGGTCGAATGTCCGTCAATGACGAGTTGCTCGACGACATCCAAACGATCCGTGTCATGCAGCGATTTCCCCGAGATTTGCCCTGTCCTAATGCGGTTGAGCAGCATCGCAAGCGACAGACCGCTCGGCTTGCGCTTCGACGACCGCGGCGGCGTGGAAGAGGAGGGGTCCGAGCCAGAACTCTCCGTGGGCGATTCCTGTACATCGGCTGATGACGTCAGATCGAGCGCAGGCGGCGTCTTCGGGGCCTTTGCAGCATGGGCTTTTTTACCGTTGGTAGTCATGGATATACACCGGGATAGTGGTGTGGATCATGCAATCACATCAAAATCGCGAGACGCGTGGGTACACGCGGCCCGCGGTATGGGGTCACGACCGCCTCACCGCCGGCGTTACGCGGCCTCATCCTTCCGGATGCGACGGGCGCGACGGATCTTCTTGGGCTTCTCGGCGCTGGAGTCGTCGTCGTTGGCGGGAGCGGCGGCGACTTCGCGATGCATGGGCAGGCGGTAGCGTTCGGCGAGCTCGGCCGGGACGCTCCCCTCGCCGACGAGGTTGATGTAGCGACGCACGACCACGTCGCAGTAATGGGGAGAGATCTCCATCGCGTAGCAGCGCCGGCCGAGCTTCTCAGCGGCGATGATCTGCGTGCCACTGCCGGCGAACGGCTCGTAGCAAATATCGCCAGGGTTGGTGTGCTGCCGCATCGGGATCTCGAACACCTCAAGGGGCTTGGGCGTAGGATGATCCGGGCGCTCAGGACCATTGGGGATCGTGTCAAGTTCCCACACCGTCGACAGCATCGGCTCGCTCTTGATCCGCGGCGGCTTGTGCCCCTTCCGCCAACCATAGAGACAAGGCTCGTGCTGCCACATGTACATCGAGTGCGTGAGCACGGGCCTGTTTTTAATCCACACGATTTGGCAGTGCACGAGGATGCCGTGCTTGTCGAGGACCTGCTCGAGCATCACGTGGCGTTTGGAGGCGTACCAGATATAGATCGCCGCGTTCGGCTCGACCGCCTCGGCGAGCGCAACGCCGATGAACTTGTCGTAGAGATCGGGGCTGGTGTCGGCGTCGTCCCACGTGACGCCGTAGGTTGAGGACCAGTCCTTGTTGCCGTTCTTCTTGCGGCGTTTGGACTTGGGGTGGTTCGTGCCGTCGTAGTCGACGAGATACGGCGGATCGGTGGCGAACAGGATCGCCTTGTGGCCGTTCATCAGACGACGGACGTCTTCGGCGTTGGTCGAATCGCCACAGAGCAAGCGGTGCTCGCCCAGCTCGATGAAATCGCCCTTCTGCGTCACCGCGGGCTGCTCCGGCCGCAGCGCCGCCTCGTGGTCGAACTCGTCGTCATCGCCGCCGACGTGGATCCGCCCGATGATGTCGTCAACCTCGCCGATATCGAAGCCGGTGAGACCGAAGTCGAAGTCGGGGATGATCGAGAGCTCATTGAACAACGCCGCGAGCTTCTCCTCGTCCCATGAGCCCGAGATCTTGTTCAGCGCGAGGTTGAGCGCCTTCTCCTGCTCCAGCGGCATATCGACGACGACGACCTGGATCTCTTGGACGCCCAGGTCCTTGAGCACGCCGAGCCGCTGGTTGCCGCCGACGACGTGCCGGGTGCGATCGTTCACGATGATGAGGTCGACGTAGCCGTGCGACACGATGCTGGTGCGGAGCTTCTCGTACTCGGCGTCGCCGGGCTTAAGCCTCTTGCGCGGATTATAAGGTGCGGGCAGAATCTTCCCGACATCCATGGTGCGGACCACCGGCTTGTAGAGCCGCAGGTCGATGTGGTTCGGATCAGCGTGGTCGGTCAACTTCTTCTTCATTGATGCACTCCATCGCGGCAAACTTATAAGATCGCCGCGTTCAAACGGTGACGGCCGGCGTGCAACGCCTTTTCGTTGGGCCGGATGGCCGAACGATCAGCGCGGCGACGCCGCAGGCAGCGTGCACAAGGGTCGATCGACCGGGCTCGACGAACGAGCCGCGGGGACCGCGCCTGAGCACGCGTGCTCCTCAGATTGGAACTTGGATCACCCCGGATTCGATTCGGCCATCTGGTTCAGCCCTCGGGGCCGGAAGCAGATTTGGGCTCGGGCGGCCCGCTTCATCCCTTTCGGAACGGAAGTGGAACGCGGCCCGAGCCATCGAACCCGTGACGAAGGCCCTCGGGGCAACGCCGGATCCCTCGGAGATACGGCATCTGGCATCGTCAACCGCTTTTACACGCGGCGGAAAGGTCAACTATACCAAATAAACATAGACAGTGCTAGAAAAATAAACATAACTCAACAATATTTATTATATTTTTATCAATTATCTATATGGTTTGATTGATATAGACATACTCCGCGTTGGAACAAAAATGGATGACGCACAAGCGGCGTCCTAGATTCGATGGAGCTACAAGAGGCCCGACGCCGGTCAGGTTCGACTTGAGATTGTCGCTCAACAAGGAGCCACACGTGTGCGGATCAGCCGTTGAACAGGTCGTCCCTCCGGGGTAACAAGACTCACGAAGACAACATGCGTTACTCCTTTCGAAAGTGGTAATCCGGGACGTGATCCTTCTTGTTATCACCAGATATATCAGAATGCCGTGAATAGTCTTGCGGTTTTGGACGGATTTTGAAAAAAAGTCAAATTATTTTTGCCGTAGAACGACCGCCAATTTGGCAGCCCGAGCACATGCGGAGTTTTCTCTTCTCGAGCCACAAAATAGCTTCGGATCGAGGTTCCGGGTTATCTTGAGCGATTGGCCGAACGATCGCACTGTGCGACCGGCGGTGATATTCTTTGGGACGGTCGGCAGATGGCCGGACGCGTGTCCCGGCCCCGATCGCCGCCCCCCCCTCCCCCGCTCATTCAGCAGGAACTCAACTAGAAGTCCCCACCTGGTCGGCGCATCGACCAGGATGACAACCTGAACGACGCGTAAGCGTTGGTGCTGCCCCACAGCAAACGGCCAACCTGAGCCCCCGGGCTCTTGACAAGTAGGCAGTGCCCGCCGCGTCCCTCGCAAGAGGGGCGTCGGCCGGGTGCTGTTGCTTGTGCCCCTTGGCCGGGGTGCTGTGGGCAGGCTCGGTTCGGCGCCTCTCTTTTTCATGCGCGGGGGGAAGCCATCACCCAAGCCCGCAGCATCGGCGCACACCCCCTCCCCCCTCCGATCATGCCCTTCCTCCTATTCCAGTTTGATTGCATTTTTTCAGCGACCACATGGCCGCCGTGATCGCCTGCGCTGGACCGGCAGTTCATGCCGAGCATCGCCGACCACACGCACCTTCACCTCATTTGCCCCCCATATCTCTTTAAAGGAGTTCCGTACATGACCGCGACCGACACGACCACCATGCCGCTGAAGACGATCGACGGCGAGGCAAAGACGATCAAGCAGGTCCTCTTCGGCAGCAAGTTCCACGTCGACTACTACCAGCGCGAGTACCGCTGGGACACCGAGCAACTCGAAGAACTCATCAACGACCTCACCGGCCTGTTCCTCCGCAACTACTCGCCCGAGCACATTCGCCGCGAGGTCGCGGGCTACGACCACTACTTCCTCGGCTCGATCATCATCAGCGAAAAGAAAGGTATGCGGTTCATCATCGACGGCCAGCAGCGGCTCACCACGCTCACGCTGCTCCTGCTCTACCTCATGAAGCGCCAACAGGCCGCGGGCGTAACGAGCGGCGGCCTCTCCGAGCTCATCTACTCCGATCAATACGGCGAGCACTCGTTCAATCTCGACGTGCCCGACCGGCGCGACATCATGCTCGCGCTCTTCAAGGGCACAACACCCGAAGAAGAGAGCCTCACCGAGTCGTGCCGCAACATCGCGGCAAGGTACGACGAGATCGGGGATTTCTTTCCCGAGCAGATCGACGACAAGGCGTTGCCGTACTTCGTTGATTGGCTGACGCAGAACGTGCACCTCGTCGAGATCACGACGTACTCCGACGAGGTCGCGTACACGATCTTCGAGACGATGAACGACCGCGGCCTGTCGCTCTCTCGCACCGACATGCTCAAGGGCTACCTGCTCGCGAACATCAAGGACGAGGCCGACCGCAACCGCGCCGGTACTACTTGGAAGTCGATCATCGCAAAGCTGCAGGCCGCGGACCCGTCGGTGCAGGAGCCCGACGCGGACTTCTTCAAGGCGTGGTTCCGTGCGCAATACGCCGACAGCAGCCGCCCGCGGAAGAAGGACGCCGAGCCGGAGGCATGGGAGCACATCATCGAGTACCACCGCTGGGTACGTGACGAGACCGAACGGCTCAAGCTCGCGCACAACGGCGTGCCGCAACCCGCGGCGTACCGCGATTTCATCCTGAACGACATGGCGTTCTACGCGAAGTGGTACCTGTTCATCCGCGATGCCGAGCGCAAACCGGCCCCCGGCCTTGAGAACATCTACCACAACGCCAGCCACCGCTTCACCCACCAGCCGACGCTGCTGCTCGCGGCGCTCGCCCCCACCGACAACGAGCAGATGATCCGGCTCAAGCTGCGGCTCGTCGCCAAGTACGCCGATATCTATCTCGCACGCCGCCTGTGCAACTACCGCGGCATCGACTACAACGTGCTCCAGTACTATGTGCACCTCGTGGTGCGGGCTGTGCGCGGGCTTGAGCCGGCCGCACTCGCCGAGACGCTCACGCGTCTGCTCGTCGAGCAAGAACAACAAAAAGACGAACGCGGCAGCCTCGCGGGCTTCGACACCTTCGCGCTCAACCAGTGGAGCCACAAGCCGATCAAGCGGCTGCTCGCACGCATGATCGACTACGTCGAGATCGGCTCCGGCGGCACGGCTCGTTACCACGAGATGATGACCAGCCGCGGCAAGAAAGCCTACGAGATCGAGCATATCTGGGCCAGCAATCTCGAACCAGCCAAACACACGCTCGGTCTCGAGCCGGGCGAGGATTTCCACGACTGGCGCAACCGGCTCGGCGGCCTGCTGCTCCTCCCCAAGTCCTTCAACGCGAGCTTCTGCGACAACGCGTACGCCGACAAGGTCGAGCACTACTACGGCCGCGACGCGCAGCTCATCAAGTCGCTGCACCCCAACGCCTACGAGAACAACCCCGGCTTCAAACGGTTTATCCACGAGCAGCAGCTGCCGTTCCGTGCGCACGCCGAGTTCAAGAAGGCCGACATCGACGAGCGGCAGAAGCTCTACCGCGCGCTGGCCGACCGCATCTGGGACCCGGCGTGGATCGGCCGCATCCTTGGCGGCGAAGAACCGGTCGCGTGAACAAATGATCGACGACACATCGTTCCGTGATGCCAGCAACACTCCGCGAAGGAGTGTTGCTGTATTCATCTGGAACGCTACTCCACGTCACACGTCGTTGCTCACAGCACGCCTTTTCCAACGGCGGCAATCTCGACAACGTGCTTTTTGAACGGTTCGCCGCACGTCTGAATGAGGACTCGCTCATAAATCTCATCAGATTATTCTGGTGGCCGCAGAGTTGGACGATGCCTCCGAGCGGATCATCAACTACTTGAACGCACTCGACATCGCGATCAACGTGCTCTTCTTCCAAGCCTTCCAGAACGGAGCCGAGCAGCTCCTGAGCCGAGCGTGGCTGATCGATCCGGGCGAAACGCAAGCCAACATCGCCGTGACCACGAAGCCCGGAACCGAGAATAAGGGGCCGTGGAACGGCGAGTACTACGTCCCCGTCGGCAACAGCACCACAGGGACGACGCCCGTCGTATAGGTACAACCGCAACGCTTGCGTATGAGAGAATCAAAGTCACGGCATGCCGGTTGATGAAGGGTTCGGCAACACATATTTGCCTCTGTGAGGTGTCTTCTTCTTGAAAGGAGCACCGATGAATACGCATTTGGCCATCGCGGCCATGTTGTTGGGCCTGACGACCGCCAATCCGAACGCAATTCAAACAACGGACAGCAGCCCCCCGGCAGCCGTTACGGCTGACCAGCCCGTCCCACTCTCCGCCTCGGACAATGCCGCGCTCGCGTATTACAAGGTATGGGCGAATCCGCTGCCCCCGAGCCTGGTCGTCGATAACAAAGCCAAGAACGACCCGGACTGGAGGCCGTCGCCCGAGCTTATCAAGCTGCTCCACGACTACAGGTTTTACGCGTACGGCATGATCGAAGCGAGCGAGAAGGAGCGGGCGGATTTCGGGATCGATCTCGCCGGCAGAGGGGCTCTGGGTGCTTTACTGCCGCACCTTTCTGAAGTGCGCAAATCCGCGAAGGTCATGGCGTGCGACGCGCGGCGGTGCATGGTCGAGGGGAACAAGGACGATGCCGCGGAACGGATCGCCGTGATCTACCGGATGGCGCGGCATATCACGGACGTCGATGTCATCGACGTCACCAGCCTCGTATCGGCCAGCCTGTGCGCCGTCGCGGACAGCCAGGTGGACCTGCTGATCGCTACCGGCAACCTTTCCGCGCACGGCAAGGAAATCCTGCTCGTCGAAGCGCAAAGAATGGCCGAGCCGGATGCCTTCCGCATCAAGATAGCGATAGAACATATGCGAGATACTTTCGGCACGACTTTATTGACTTTTTGTAAGGGCGATGACGCGGGTCAGCAGTTCGTCAAATACTTCCACAGTTGGTACGGCAGCACACTGGAACTGGAACAGGCTATCGCCACGTTCAACGAAACGAACCTCACCGCCAGCATCGACCAAGCTAAACAGGCGTTTACGGATATCATCCAATGCTGGGATGCACCTAATGCTGAGCAACTCATCAAAGATATCGACACGCGGGTTCGAAACGGCGAGTATGGCGTCATCGCTCCCTACTTCGCCCCAGCGAACTGCACCACAAAGAATAGTCTACAACGAATCAAAATTGAGCACGACCGCATTCTCTTGCTTCTGACCAACACAGCGACACCGGCGAAATGAACGACCAACGTAGCGATCCTACCAAGGTTCTACCGTCTTCATGATGAATGCTGAGAGTTCCGAATCCGACGCCCGGTTATTGCTCGACGCACGGCGTGGTCGTGCCGATGCCGCCGCGTCGTTTTACAAAGCGTACGCTCCGCCGATGCTCGCGTACGCCCGTGCCCTGCTCCGCAACGATGCCGCCGCGGAGGATGCCGTGCAACAGACGTTCGTCCAAATCTTATCTCTCCCGCCGCGCGAGCTTGAAAAGGTCCAGGACCTTCTCGCGTGGCTCATCCGCGCCACGCGGAACACGGCCCTCAACGCCATACGCACCGACACCCGGCTGCACGCGCGGGAAACCAGCAAAGCCCGGCTCGAGCACCTGAACGGAACCGCCCGGCCGTCGGCGGGCTCACGAACGGGCCACGCCGAACTGCTCACCGCCGTCAACACACTCTCGGACGAGCACCGCGAGCTCATCCTCCTCAAGCATGTCGCCGGCCTGACATTCGACCAGATCGCGTGGTCCCTCGAACTGAACCGCAATACGATCGCCTCCCGCTATAGTTCGGCGTTGGATCGGCTCCGCAACACGCTTTCATCCGCTGAGAGGGTCGCTCATGGATAAGCCGCTGCACACCAACTCGGCCGAACACGACGGCTCGGTTCCCCTCGAGGAACGCCTCGCCGCGATGGGCTGTTCTTTGCGTGCCGCCGCCGAACCAAGCACCGAGCAGGTTCCATTGGTCGTGATGGAAATCGTCCGTCTCCGAGCCGAGATCCGTTCGCTCGCTCGATGGACCAAGGGCCTCGCGGCGTCGTCTGTAGTCGCGATCATTCTGTTGGGTGTATTCGTCTTCACGCGCGGGTCGCTCTCACCCCGTGCACCCTCAGATGACATTCCCGGCCATCGTGAACCGTCATCCGTCTCGACCGGCCGCAACGCCGCAACCAACCCACCAGCGACGGCCACCAGCTTGCCGTATCCCACGCAAGGCCCGGCCCCCGCAACCAATCTCCCAGAGCCCCCCGTCCGTGCACAAGACGCTCGCGACCCGGAACACATCCGAGCGATCATCGAGGACCGCCAGCCCTGACCAACCGCGGCGTCACCCCACCAGCGCACATAAAGCACCAGCAACTTTCTGCCATGAGGCTCACGGACTTCCAAGCACTCAGGTAAAGAACCGTCCCTCCTCGCTTCCTAAAAAGCCTCCCTTACTCACGGCAACCAAGCGTTCGATGACATCCTTGGCAGAAGTGCCTTTATCGGAGAATTTAGAGCGGATCCTGGGTCTGAGCGTCTGAATATCGGCCCTTGCGGCGACCGGCCTGTCGCTCTGCCCACCGAGCCAGTCTTTGGCGACCGCGACGGCCAGATATATTGCTTCGTGCTGTGACATTTACATGATTCCTAGTTTCAGAAACTCGCCGACTTGGCGATATCCGATGCGTGGATAGATCCCGTTGGAGGTTGGATTGGCCAGATCGGTGAACAAGGTACACGCCATGGCACTACTCTCGAGCGCCCACCTGCTCATATGTTCCACCAGCGAGGTCGCGTACCCACGTCCACGATCGTTCGGTGGCGTGTAGACTGAACCCACGGACCAATATCCGGCCACACGTCGTCCGTTGGATGCGCAGCATACCGGCCGCCCCTGCTCATCCTCCCAAATCCAGCATTTGCTCGATTCGGCTAACCGCTTCCCGGCCTGCTCATCGGGCTGGGGATCTCTTGGCAAGGCCTCAGCATTAAACGCGCACATCCATTCTTGCAAAATCCGCGCATCGTCTTTGCTCGCGACCCTCGCGCGGCCGGGAGCCTTGGGGCACGTCGATACCTCCGTCAGTACCCACAACCCGAACTTGGCGATCACATCACCCTCGCGGCCGATGAGTTGTCGGGCAAAGACGCTGGTCGGTTGCGCCAGGCCGAAGACCTGCTGCGCCCCTGACCATTCCGCCTTCGAGGCATCCGCCAACATCACTGCTTCTTCAGCCCCCATAGACGACAACAGGATTCCATACGGCAACCGTTGAGCCATGATGCCCAGACACTTCTTGCTCGCATCGAACACACCAGCCAGCCGGATGCCGTTCGAGTACCAATCAGGATCCGCCACGGCGGTCTCAAGAATGCCCAATAGCATCTGGTTGACAGCCACGTTCGACCGCAAGATTGGGCCGCAGGCGTTTTCGAACTCGACCAGATTGTTAAAATGTTGAACGATCATGAAGAGACCTTTTGTTGATGCTCTTTGGACTCTATTAGATTAGATCGGTGCTGAGAACAATCTCCTTCGTCGGTCAGCACGCCGAAGACGAACGTGTCCTGCCAGCCCAGCGTATACACCCACTCAGCACCCTTAAGCGTGCCTTTTTCTCAAATGCCCAGTTTTTGTGGCACTTGTGCGGACGGCACGTTGTGCGCTCATATCGTTGCCATCATTCCTCCATTACCCCCACAGCCCGTCCCTGGCGTGCAAAGGTTGTGCGGCAGTGGGGCGGTCAGCACGGCACGCATCTGCGCCGCGACGTCGCCGGCCGGCCAGACCTGGTGCGCGTCCCACCCCGCTTCGCGTGCGGCCTTGACATTCGCCGGCAGATCGTCGAAGAACACGATCGACTCTGATGCGAACCCCGTCCGCCGCTCAAACTCGCGATAAATCTTCTCGCTCGGCTTGGCTACGCCGAGCAGGTGCGATGCGTGCTTATGCACGGCCTTGGCAATCGCAGGAAATCTGTCCGCGGAGGCCTGGAGCGACCAGTGCGCGTGGTTGGTGTTGCTGAGCACGCCCGTCGTCAGCCCGGCGGCGTGCACGTCGTCGATCAGCCGCGACACGCCCGCGTACTCCTCAATGATTACCGCCTCGTGCAATGTGCGATACTGCGCCGGCGTCAGACGCCCGTCGAATGTCGCCGCGGCGGCCTCGAAGAAGCGGTTGCCGCCCATACGCCCAAGCTCGTAGGCCGCCTGCAGACGACGCCGCTCGGCTGCGCCCCGCGCCAGCTCTTCGGGGCGGAGCTCGATCCCGCAGCGCACTCCGGCCTCCTTGAGCGTGCCGCAGATCCGCACCAGCACGCCGCCCAGATCAAACACGATGATTCGAGTCTTTGGGTTCATGATGTAGTAAATGGGATTCTGCCTTGAAATCCGGCGTTTCCAGGTCGTTATTGTACCGTACGAATACTATTTGCCAAGTGCTCATCCATGGACTATCTTTGTTGAGGGCCCGCCGCGTGATCAAGAAAAACCGCTGTCGCCTCGGCCTGGGCTTAGGAGCGATGAGTGTCGAGCGTGGTTACGCAAACGCCCCTGCCCCCCTCGTTCCCTGCCGCGACTGAGAGTGATCGGTCTTTGTTCTTGCACGATGCCGAGGGAGCGATGCGGGAACTGCAGGCCGCGCTGGTGGCGTTGGCGGCGGCGGTGTCTGGTAAGGGCGGCAAGATTGCCAAGGCCGTGGACGTGGAGCGAGTCTTCAGGATCGACCACCCGCTCGGTTGGCGGATCTATCAGGTCATGTCGAGCGAGAACGTGCTGCGGGCAGTAGAGCATGTGCCGCCGACGGCGTCGATGCAGCGGTTCCTCAAGGCGGCGTCGCGGTCGCCACTGCGGGCGCCGGCGGAGCTGGTGCATCGTGTCAGCGAGGCAATGGAGCGCTTTGAAGAGATGATGCGGGCACACGCGGGGGACCGGGCGATACTGGAGACGATGGTGAGTGCGCACCTGCCGGAGGTGCGGGAGAAGCAGGAACTGGCGAGCAAAAAGTCGACCTACCAGGGGATGAGCGATCTGCTGGGGATCATGGTGGACGTGGACTACACGGCCGCCTTCTGGCACCCGTCGCCGAAGGATGAATCGAGCGTGGAGGTGGTGAGCATCAGTGGTGCCGCGGGGTTGCGGAAGGTTCGGCCGGGGCGGTATCTGGCGATGAGCATGATCGAGAGCGATGATGCGAAGCCGGCGACGGTGACGCTGGATGGCGAGCCGATCGGGCCGAACGAACCGGATTGGCGGCTGGTGCGGGAGTTCTGCTCGGAATCCACCCTGAAGCTGGAGATCGAGCGGCGCGGCAACACGACGAACTACTGGTTCACCGGGCAGGACGTGGGGCTGCAATCGACGGTGGACTATGTGCTGGGCGCGTACGGCCCCGCTTCGCATCCGCGATATCGCTCGGCGAAAAAGAAGATGATCATGCTCGCTACCTGCAGTGAGGTGCCGAGCAAGCGGCTGACGAAAGACGTGTTTATTCACCGGGATGTGTATTCGAATGTGTCGCCGCAGGTACGGGTGTATCAGACGACGGCACGAGGGTTTGTCTCGAACTTTCTCAAAGAGGATCGCGACCAGGACCTGGTGCAGACGCACGAGGTCGTCAAGCCGATCGTGGGCGGAGCGTTGAGCGCCAGCCTGCCGGGCGTGCCGCGGTATAACGAGATGCTCAAATACGTCTTCACCAAACGTGGCTGGGATCCGAACGCGTTCCGCACCTATCGGCTCGACGTGCAGTATCCGGTGTACGGGTTCCAGTATTTACTGGGGTTTGAGCTGCCGGAGAAGCCGAGTGGCGAATGAACGTAACAGGTGCCGCCCCCTGGGAGGCCAAGACGTCTACGCCGAAGGCGACATGTTCAGCCCAGACATCTACACGATACGATCAAACAGGAGTATATATGGAAATTCTGTCAACCCGACCGAACTGGCGTTCATTTGCCAATGCTTTTATGTCAGTTTTTTCCTGCATTAGCATTAGCGTGTACACACTTGCAGGCCGATGGTTCGGCATCCTGGAGCCAGAGACCCAACGAGTTCTTGGAACTCTACTTCTAATAGCATTTTTGATTACTATTATCATATGGAATATTCAGATGTTGCAGTGGCGGGAAATCTGGCATAAAAAATGTTGGAATGAGACGAGCAAAACAAGAAGACAGAAGCAAGGCAATCTGCCTCACAAATCAGCAGATTAGTTAAAGCCGTGGAGGAGCATAAACGTCATACTTCCTGAAACCTCCTGTCATTCGATCGTACGAATAATCGGTCGCACTATGTGCCATAGATAGAGGTTTGCTTTTCATTGCTGTTTAGCAGAGTGTATTTATGACCACCATGATAGATGCATGCCTTGTTCCGTCATCGGCTAGTTCGGCGGGTTCAACCCGTCGCGAGGTGTTGCAAAGGACGGGCGTGCTGGCCGCGGGCGCGCTCGCGACGGGCCTGCTGCCGCACCGAGCACTCTCTCAACCAGTCATGGATGTTTCCAACATTACTCTATCATCGAACTCTCGCACACGAACGCTGCGATTTGCTCACCTCACGGACATGCACGTTCAACCCGAGCGGAAGGCCGGCGAAGGTCTGACGGCATGCTTGCATAGCGTTCAGGAACTCAAGGACAAGCCGGAGCTGATCATCACCGGCGGCGACCTGATCATGGACTCGCTCGAGACGGACGAGGCACGGACGAAGGCGCAGTGGGATGTATTCACACGCGTGCTCAAGGGCGAGTGCGGCCTGCCGGTGCAGCACACGATCGGCAATCATGACATCTGGGGCTGGACTCGTTCCAAGTCCAAGTGCACGGGCGATGAGCCGCATTACGGCAAACGCTGGGTCATGGAGGCTCTTGGACTGACCAAGCCCTATTCCAGCTTCGAACGCGGCGGGTGGAAGATCATCATCCTCGATTCCGTACGTCCGCTTGATGAAGGCTATATCGGCGGCCTCGATGAAGAACAAATGGACTGGCTCGCCAGTGAGCTGCAAAGCTCCGGCGGCAAGCCGGTGATGATCGTCTCGCACATCCCCATCTTCGGCGGGTGCGTGCTGTTCATGGACGGCCAGATCAACAACAACCAATGGCGCGTTGGCGGCGGAAGCCTGCACTTGGACGCCAGGAAGATCATGCGGCTGTTCTTGCAGCATCCCAACGTCAAGCTGTGCATCAGTGGCCATTTCCACCTTCTTGAACGATCGATGATTCAAGGCGTTACGTACATATGCGATGGAGCCGTATGCGGATCGTGGTGGAAGAAACAACCATGTCCAGAACATGACAAGCCATACCGCGTCGCTCCCGGCTACGGCGTGTTCGATCTGTATGACAATGGCACATTCGAGCACCAATATCTTGAATATGGATGGCAACTGGTGGAGGCATGATGAACTCACAATGCCTAGATATTTTCGACGAACAAAGACAAGGCGACGATATGCCAGAGGCTTGGCGAGTCCTCGAATCCGAGCATGTGCTTACACGACCACCTTGGTTGACTGTTCGACGTGATCGTGTACAGCTCCCAAATGATATAATAATTGACGATTATTATGTATTGGAGTATCCAACCTGGATCAATGTTCTCGCGATTACTTCAAGTAATCAACTGATATTCGTACGGCAGTATCGACACGCTTTGGGAAAAGCGAACTATGAACTCCCAGCCGGCGTAGTAGAGCCTACCGATCCCGATCCCTTGACGGCCGCTAAACGTGAACTCGCGGAGGAGACCGGGTATGGCGGTGGTGCCTGGTCTTTGCTGCTCATCAGTTCCGCGAATCCCAGCACGCACTCCAACCTCACCCATTCATTTCTCGCGGTAGGCGTTGAACCGATCCATGCGAGACAGCCGGACACCACAGAAGATTTGCAACTATCTGTGCTAGAAGTGGCGACGGTTCGACGGCTCATCGAGAATGGCGAAATCCTTCAGTCATTGCATCTGGCCCCGCTGCTAATATACCTGCTCAACCATACATAGCATGACTTGATGGGCAGAGGCATATCGCCCGCTCGCCGAGGCAGCCCGGTAGATGCAGTGGCCGAATACGAACTATCCGGGCATTGTCTTCAGCAAGACCATCGCCACAAACCAGTGAGCCGAACATCGACACTAATGCGTTCACTCAGCGAAAAAGGAAGAACCAGCAATGACCGCAACGATCGGTTCAGTCACTCCAACACTTTGCACCCTCTTCGGCGTGTCCACGCCTAACTCGTGCGGCGAGCACGCCGCGCCATCGGTGGTCGATGCTGTATCAAACGCCGGGATCGACTCCGTTGAGAAGTGCCTGATCTACGCTCCGGATGCCTTGGGCGTCCATGTTTTTAATCGGTACTCGGAACTTCTTGAGAAGGTTCGCACTCACGTCCCGATCCAAGTTTCCGTACAGAGCGTGGTGCCGTCGGTGACGCCGGTCTGCTTCGCGTCGATGTTTACGGGAGCGGCGCCCGCGGTGCACGGCATCCGCAAGTACGAGAAACCCGTGCTCTCGTGCGACACCCTCTTCGACGCGTTCCTGCGAGCCGGGAAGCGGGTCGCGATTGTGGCGGTCGCCGACTGTAGCATTGATCGCATCTTCCGCAATCGACAACTCGATTATTTTTCGGAAACCTATGACCAGGAAGTCACCCAGAGGGCGATTCAACTCTTGGAGATGGACCGGCACGATCTCATCGTGGCGTACCACCAGGAGTACGACGATCTGATGCACAAGACCGGTCCCTTCGGCGGGGCCGCGGTCGAGGCGATCCACAAACATGTACGGTCTCTTGAGACGCTGAGCGCCGCCGTTCATAAGTTCTGGAGGCCCTACAACCGCGTGATCGCCGTGACCCCCGATCACGGCGCTCACTGGGACGAGGCCGCACAGCGCGGCGATCACGGCTTGGATATTCCAGAAGACATGGATGTTTTCCACTTCTACGGCGTATGGAAGGAAAGTAACTAGCCGCGGCGGGGCGAGGCTCGGATTACGCAGCGAAGCGATGCCTGTCCGCCGCAGTCGACAGGTACCTCTGACATCGTCGAGACAAACAGGGAATAAAGAAAAGAAATATCTCAATAAGATTTGTTCGTGATCTATACGCAGTTCCAGCAAAGCGGAGTAATTCTTGATCGGGAGGCACGATTCATGCACATGCACACGAGCTATGCATCGCAAAGCCGCGCAGCGCCAAGTCTTCTCTATAAAGATGGATCGAGACCGGCACATCCGAGCTGTGCGTACGGGGGCTCGCGCAGCGGCATGGGATTCACCATTATCGAGCTCCTGGTGGTGATCGCGGTCATCGCCGTGCTGATCGGGATCCTTTTGCCGGCGCTTGGGCTTGCACGAGAGGCAGCCCGGCGCGTTCGATGCATGTCGAACGTGCGGCAGTTGACGACCGCCGCACACGTGTACGCGACCGATTTCAAAGGGCAAATCTTCAACGGCGTCAACTGCTGGTACGAAGATTACCCGGATAGGTCCAAGCTGGGACAGATTTTTAAGTATGTTGAAGATGCCACGTTGGTGACCGAATGTCCGACAAATGGACGAGAATCGCTCGATCCCAACGCCCGCAGCACCAACTCGCTCGGCGAGGCGCGGAGCCTGGACTTTGATTACTCATTCATGGACGCGGCCATGGGCGCTCAGCTCGGGCTCGCCGTGCAATGCGCTTACCGAGATCCGAGCAACGGGTTTACCCGCGGCGTCATCAACCCCTCGGCGGCTCAAGCGGACCAGCTTATACCTCTACCAGGGTTGCCGATCTTCGTCGAAGAGAGCATTTATTTCCACAACAGCGGCATTTCGGACGGCTGGTGGCGGAATGCCGACCAGGTTACCCAGCGGCATAAAAACGGCGGGCACATCGGGTACCTTGACGGGACGGTCGGCCATTTCGAACCGCCTGACAAGGGCGGGGAAGACGTCTACGCCGATGGTGATTTGCTCAGCTCGGATATTTACGTGAACACCCTGGGCAGGAAGACGAGTTGGTACCGGATACCGCTCTTTGGCCCGCCGTCGTATGGATGGATTAACCATCCGGGGATTACAGTAAGTAGGTGAATAGCATCTTGTTAGCGATGTAAAAACATGGTACAACCTTGCACATCAGAATAAAGTTTATTGGAGAAATGCTAATGCGACGAGCTGCTTTCACACTGATTGAGCTATTGGTCGTCATTGCGATTATTGCTGTATTGATTTCGATTCTTCTTGTGGCTCTCAGCTTTGCACGAGAGGCGGGTCGCTCAACCGTATGCCTTTCGAATCTTCATCAGATTGTCGTCGCCCAAGTTGGATATTGCCAAGACAGTCGTGATAGTTTTTATACCTATAATCAGGGCATGGTGTATACGTCCAAGCTTCATGACTACGTGGACCAAGTCGAAGCGGTTTCGCATTGTCCATCTACGATAAAGCCAGCTGCGGCACAAACCCCGGGATCCAATCGCACTGGTTGGACATACGTATGCTATAACGAGCCTGAAGCTCCAAGCCGCGGTAGTAGTTACGGTATAAACGGGTTTATTTACAACCCTGCCGTAGCGCCTGGCAACGGGTCGGGCGGAGGAGGCGGACACCTGTGGACCCCCACTGTGCCATGGCCCAAAGCGTGGTATTCCCGCTTATCGGATACCGATGCGAACACTCCATTCTTTGCAGACATGTGTTGGGTAGATGCATGGCCACGGGAATATGATCCTCTTCTTGATCCACCATTTGTAGGAATAATCAATAACATTAATATGTTAGCACGTGCTGCATTAGATAGACATTCGCGTGCCGTGAATATTTCATTTGCGGATGGATCGGCCACGAAAAGTTCGATAGCCAATTTGTGGCGTCTGCAATGGTCGAAGGCATTTGTTCCCAGAAATGACGTATCAGAATAAGAAATATTCACTTCTGCTAAAAACTGAATGACCTATCACTTCAACGCCTGCTGTCGATTGACTATGCCGAGCAAAACCCCATCACCTCACGGCATTCGCAACGCCGAGAGTCCTGCGATCGCTTCGCACCGTCGCGTGCAGCGCATTGCCAAGTCGGTGCTCGCGGAGCTGCCGCGGCACATGGTGCCCGGCGCGACAGAAGCGACGATCGCCAAAGCCGCAAGCGACATGCTCGCCGCACGCGGTGTCACGCAGACGTGGTACCACGGCGTGCCGGCGTTGGTGCTCACGGGTGAACGCACGCGGTTGTCCATCTCTGGACGAGAATACAAGCCGGCGAACACGCCGCTCGCCGAGATCGATCTGGTCACTGTTGATCTCAGCCCCGAACTCGACGGCGTGTGGGGCGACTGTGCCCGCTCGTTCGCGATCGAAGACGGCTGCTACACCGCCGAACCCCGCAATGCCATGCTCATCGAGGGGTTAGGCACGCTCGCCGAGTTTCATGTTGATATGCGGACGTTTGCTACGCCGGACACGACCTTCGAGGATCTCCACGCGTTCGCTACCGGATGGCTGGCGGCCCGCGGCTACGAGAATCTGGACTTCCTCGGCAACTTCGGCCACTCCATTGTGCGTCGCCTCAACGACCGGGTCTACATCGAGCACGGCAATACTCGCCGCCTCGTCGATGCCGGCCTCTTCACATTCGAGCCGCATATCCGCAAGCGTGGCGACGCAGCCAACCTGTGGGGGTACAAGCACGAGAATATTTATTACTTCGATGAACAAGGTATCATCAATGAACTCTGACGGTGCTATTTGAAGAACAGCAACCTGAAAGGACCGTGGTGATGTCAGCACAAATCATCCAGGCATTTGGCGCGGAGTTCCGGCGCTACCGGAAATACGTCGAGAATTCGGCCAGTCAACTCCCATGGACTGATCTCCGCATCTCGCTCGACCCGGATGTCAACTCGATCGCGGTGGTGATGAAGCACATGGCATGCAACCTGCGCTCTCGTTGGACCGATCCATTCATTACCGACGGCGAGAAGTCGTGGCGCAATCGGGACAATGAGTTTATCGATGACTTTGCCGACCGTGCCGCTCTCGATGCGTGCTGGGCTGCCGGCTGGCAGGTGCTCGAAACCGCGCTCGCCGGGTTCGCCGATTCCGACCTGGGCCGCACGCTCATGATCCGGGGCGAACCGCACTCGCTGGCGCTCGCGCTCACCCGCTCGCTGTCGCACATGGGCTACCACGCCGGCCAGATCACTCAGACCGCTCGCGTGCTCGCTTCCAGAACAGGCGTGCAGTGGCAGACCCTCACTGTTCCGCGCGGCGGGTCCGTCGACTTCAATCGCCGGATGGGATTCGATCCCGCGGCTTCACGCGACACGAACAGCGTTCAGCTGAAAATCCCCATTGATTCCACAAATCGATAATGCGTGCTTTGTATAATCACTTTTATCCACATATAGGTCAGTAGTATTATGACTCTCAAGCAACTGGACTCGGTGATATTTGATCTGGATGGAACTCTGTGGGATACATGTCCGTCCTGCGCAATAGCATGGAACAATGTTGTGCGGCGACACGGTATTCCATTTCGGGAGATCGTGGCCGAGGATGTCCGCAGGGTTACGGGCAAGCCCCACGAGGTATGCATACGGGAGACGTTCGCCGGTCTGACAGAGCACCAGCTTCAACTGCTCATCACGGACACGATGGAGGAAGACAATATCGTTGTCGACAAGCTCGGCGGCGTTATTTATGACGGTGTCGAATCCGGCCTCAATGCACTGGCACAGAGATTCCCGCTGTTTATCGTGAGCAGCTGTCAGTCTGGCTATATCGAAACGTTTCTACGCCTCAGCGGGTTCGGCCATCTCTTTAGAGACTTTGAATGCTGGGGAAATACGCGCAAGTCCAAGTCTGAGAATATTGCGCTGATCATGACGAGGAACAATCTTGTGAATTCTGTCTATGTGGGAGACACCGAGGGTGACCGTGTGGCTGCTCGTAACTGCAAAATTCCCTTCCACTTCGTGGAGTACGGCTTTGGCCGAGTTACCGATCGCGATGCCACGTTCTCTTCATTCGGGCAGTTTACTGACCACCTGATTTCATCACTGTCACGCTGAGATTATTCATCGTAAAGAATTTCTTATTGTGAGATTGATGCCGGAGAATCGCGATTTGTTCAGGACCTATTTTCATGCGTAAATCCTCGTCATTCCTAGATGTCTTCCGATTCGTGGCCGGATACTGGTGTCGCCAGCCGTGGAAATTTGCTGCAATCACTGTGTCGATAATCACCATGTCACTCTTAGACACGTATTTGCCCACGCTTTTGTCGAATCTAATCAACGCCATTAACCAGAAGCAAGGCAAAGAAGCCATCCTTCTTTGCTTGGGCAAATTTTTGGGTGCCTATTTCGTCAAGGCGATAGGACTATATATCTCTTATTGCGCTTACAACATCTTCGAGACAAGAATTTTTCAACAGTTGTCGAACGATGCCTTTAGACATATCTGTCGCCTCCCAGAGAGGTATTTTATCAATACGTTTACCGGAAGTATCGTTTCAAAGATCAGTCGTGCGCGCCAAAGGATCGAGACATTTGAAGACCAGGTAATCCTCAAGCTCTTGCCAATGTCAGTGATTTTGGTCGGCAGTACCATTTTCTTAGCCGTCCGCTTCCCACTTCTTGCCGCTCTCATGATGGTGTACGTAGCTACGCTCATTGGCGTGAGTGCATGGCTCACTTTCAGAATTTCAGGACCTGCGCGCGGAATCTACGCAGATGCTCAAGATGCTTATGTCGCGCACCTTGCGGACAGCATCGGCGGAATATCGACGATGAAGTCGTATGCGTCCGAAAGCCGTGAGAACTCTCACTTTACGGAAATCACGAGTACTTTGCGAGAAAAATGCCTTCGGGCATACATTCTCGGCAATCACATCGGCGGCGTACAGAGCGCCATGGTTTTCGGAATGTTAGTGTTACTCCTGGGCGGCGGGGCGTGGTATTTACTCAAAGGCGAAGCGGGAATAGAAGACATCGCGTATTTGGCTCTTGCCTACACCATTCTCCAGGCTCATATCCGTGAGATGGGTCGAAACATCAATGACCTTCTGAACTCCTCTTATGACCTGCACGCCGTGATTGAACTGCTGAGCCAACAGCCGGAGGCGGGCAGTGATCTGCCGGCGCTGACGATCAACCAAGGTGCCATCACCTTTGAAAACGTCACCTTCGCCTACCCCGGCAAGGCCGAGCGGATCTTCAATGGACTGTCGGTCTCCATCCACCCGGGCGAGCGGATCGCACTCGTCGGGCACTCCGGCAGCGGCAAGACCACGTTCATCCGCCTCTTGCAGTGTCACTACCAGCCGCAGGAGGGCCGCGTGCTGATCGACGGGCAGAATATCGCCAACGGCTCCCCAGATTCGTTGCGGCGAGCGATCGCCGTGGTGCCGCAGGACCCAATCCTGTTCCACCGATCCTTGTACGAGAACGTCGCCTACGGCCAGCCCGCGGCGACGCTCGGCGAAGTTCGCACCGCCGCCAAGCAGGCCCACATCGAGCACTTCATTGAGGGCCTCCCCGAACAATACGAGACTCTGGTCGGTGAACGTGGCATCAAGCTCTCCGGCGGCGAGCGCCAGCGCGTGGCCATCGCCCGCGCTATCCTCGTCGACCGTCCGATCTTGATCCTTGATGAGGCCACCAGTTCGCTAGATTCCGAGAGCGAGCGGGCGATCCAGGACGCTCTACGAGTCCTCACGCACGGCCGCACCTCGATCATGATCGCTCACCGTCTCTCCACCATCCTTGATGCCGATCGCATCCTCGTCTTCGACCAAGGCCAGATCGTCGAGGATGGCACACACGCAGAGCTCGTAGAGAAAGTGGACGGTATTTACGCAGGGTTCTTCAGCCTGCAATCCGAAGGATTTAGCGTTTAGCACATTTGCATATAAATGTATCAAATGACTCATATCGCACATAATGTACAGATTCGTCGCGTACAATCTCTACTGAGATTAGTCAAGATATTGCTCAGTTGTCTACGTAGCTTTTCCTCAACTTGCAAGTCTTCCATGCCAACCAAGCTCAGCAGTTGTACTGCCGGCTTGGCTTCCGTGAGATCGATCGAACACCGACCCATGTCCGGATGGTGTGGTTCCCTACGTAACCAGCCCGGCCGCTCACCGTTTTCATCGCCGTTCAAAGCTGTATCCGCTTATGCTAAGGAGTGATTGAATGCCCTCGCCCATTCCCGTCGAGTTGCACTCCCACGACCCTACATGGGCAGAGTGTGCTAGCGCCGAGGCTACGCGCTGGAAAGACGCGATCGGCCCTAGTCTGGTCGTCGTGCACCATATCGGCTCGACCGCCATCCCCGGCATCGTGGCCAAGCCGATCATCGACCTGATGCCGATCTTCACCGATCTCGCGGCCGCCGATACCGCTCGCCCGATCATCGAACAACTCGGCTATGCGTGGTGGGGAGAATACGGCCTGACCGACAGGCGGTATTGCACATTCAGCGACGAGAACACTGGTCGGCGACGGATGCAAGCCCATTGTTACGCGGCCGACAGTCCGGCGATCGAAAGACACTTGGCGTTCCGCGACTACCTGCGCAGTAATCCCGCGCTCGCCAGAACATACGCTGAGGAAAAACAGCGCTGCTGCAACCTGCACCCGCTGGATTCGCATGCGTATACGGACTGCAAGAGCGATTGGATCCGCCGGACCGAGGTGGAGGCCGTGAAGTGGTATACCGCAAGACAGACACCGGTTGAACGCTCGCCGTCATCGAATGCGGCGTGGGTCGCTCCTGGTGTTCTTCAGGGCCGCCTCATTCGGCTGGAGCCGCTGGATATCCGGCACGCGGCGTCGATGTTCCAGGCCGCCGATCCGAGCGTGTTCCGCTTCATGCGAAATGTACCCGAATGGACCATTGCGGGATTCACACGGTATATCGAGCAAATGGTTGCTCAGCCCAACTCGTATTCTTTCGCGATCGTGCACAACGAGACTGACCAAGTGGTCGGTCGAATCCGATACAGCGAAATTGCCCTGATTGATCGAAGGTTGAGAATCGGAACGTGGATCGGCCCGCAGTACCAAGGCACGGGTGTCAATCCGGAAGCGAAATACCTCTTGATGCACTATGCCTTCGAACGGCTCTCGCCCGCCGCGGTCCGTGTTGAGTTTCCGGTCAACGCCGAGAATCAACAGAGCATGCGAGCCATGGAAAAGCTCGGCGCTGTTCTTGAAGGGATTTTTCGTAAAGGCCGTATCGCGCCGGTCAGCATGGAACCCAACGCGCCACTTATTGCGACGAACATGTTGATGTACAGCATTATCGACGACGATTGGCCGGCGGTCCGTATACGCCTGGAAGATCGCCTCGGATGGAGTGCTTGATGAAGACCGCGGGTATGGCAGACTATCAATCCCGACAACGCGATGTAGTACGGCGTCTGAATGCCGAGTGCGAACAGTCGCAATACTCCGCCGAGATTGCGGCGTCGCCGTATCATTGTGAGCGGTGTGTGAAGCGCAGGTCAGGGTGTTGGCGGCGGGGGATCGTTGCG
>CAZZDW010000010.1:0-56221 GCA_964652945.1 uncultured Phycisphaeraceae bacterium | reverse complement strand
GCCGCCCCCGCCGCCCCCCCCGCCCGGGAATCAGCCGACCCCGGCCGCGGCGGCCGCGCCCAGCGCGGCGGAACAGCCGGGGGAAGCGACGGCGTCGGCGGCGATCACGTCCGGGTCCGGGCCGACAGCATCGCCGACGCTCTTGCCCCAAGACCACGCACGGATGCTCGTTGAGCTGCTCAAGCCCGCCGGCGCCGAGCTGGCGCGGCGGTGGCTGGCCGCGCTCTTGTGCGTGCCGATGAGCGAGCGCGAGCGGGTCGTCGCGGCGATCGAAGCGCGGATCGCCGAGACCTACCTCTCCGGGCGGCTCCCCTCCGCCGCCGCCGAGGCCGAGGCCGCCCGGATCCGCCGAGAAGAAGAAGCCGCCGCCGAGGCCGCCCGGCACGACGAGGCGGCCAAGCCGGGCGACGACGACCGCACGATGCGTGTGGCCTACCCGCCGACGCAGAAGGCCGGGTACGTCGAGCAGGAGTTCCGCGAGTACGCCGTGCGCGAGGAGGCCGAAGAACAGTCCGATGCGCACGAGCAGGGCGAGGCTCGGCCGACGCCGCGCAAAAAGAAGGGCAAGAAGGGGGCGTAACGCCGGCTCCGCGGCGGTTGCCGCACGGCACTGGGAGCGGATGTGTTGAAATCCTCAATCTGGTTTGGGTGGGGCGGGCGTCCCGCCCGCCCTGCGAGAATCCTTGTGCATCCCATCGGGCGGGCGGGACGTCCGCCCCACCCAAAGCCAAATGATCTCAGGAGCAGCGTCCCACCTGTGCCGTGCGGCTCCAGCGTTCTTGCACAGACGGGACGCCTGTACCCGGCGGCCGGTCCGTTCCGGCGGGGTGCGGCGGACGATTTTGACCCAAGACCGGGCGTCGGGCGTAACAAACGGGCCATCCGGGCGTCTAAGAGGCGGCGTACGCCGGAAATACCCCTCGAGGAGGCCACCCTGATGACGCGTCCGATTCTCTACACCATACTGTTCATCTCCGCGGCGGTCGTGAGCGGGCGGGCGGTGCTGAACATGCTCAACATCGACAGCCGGCCATACATGCTCGCCGCCGAACGGCCCGACCTGGACCGCTTGGTGGAGGAGTCGCAGAAGCGAGCGGCCGAACGCACCGCCCACGCCGAGGCCGAAGATCAGGAGAACACCGTGACGTATTCACGCAGCGGCTTTGACATCACCCCACTGGCCGGCGACGCCGTCGAGAAGCTCGCGGATAAACGCGGCCTCACCGACGAGCAGCGCGCGATCATCCTCAACAAAGGCACCGAGCCGGCGTTCTGCGGCAACCTCCTCGACAACCACCAAGACGGCGTCTACACCTGCCGCCTGTGCCGCCTGCCGCTCTTTGCCTCGGGGGACAAGTTCAACTCCGGCACCGGCTGGCCCTCCTTCTTCCAGCCCTTCGACAAGGACCACGTCGCCTACCACAAGGACACGTCCTACGGCATGTCGCGGATCGAGATCCTCTGCGAACGCTGCGGGGCGCACCTCGGGCACGTCTTCGAAGACGGCCCCAAGCCCACCGGCCTGCGCTACTGCCTCAACTCCGCCTCGCTCGAGTTCATCGAGAAGAACGCCGACGGCTCGATCCCCTGGCCCACCGCCCCGGCCGGCGAGCCCGCCGCGTCGCCCGTCAAGACCGAGACGGCCTACTTCGCCGGCGGGTGCTTCTGGGGCGTCGAGGACCGCTTCCAGCAGACGCCCGGCGTGATCGACGCCGTCAGCGGCTACATGGGCGGGCACGTCGACAACCCCACCTACAAACAGGTCTGTGGCGACTCCACCGGGCACGCCGAGACCGTCAAGATCAGCTTCGACCCCACGCGCATGACCTACCACGAACTGCTCGAAAAGTTTTTCAAGTACCACAGCCCCACGCAGCTCAACCGCCAGGGCCCCGACTACGGCACGCAGTACCGCTCGGCGATCTTCGCCGACAGCGCCGAGCAGCTCGCTGAGGCGAAGGCGTTTATCGAGGAGCAGAAGAAGCAGCCGCGGTTTGCGGGGAAGACGATCGTGACGCAGGTGGTGCCGGTGAGCGACCTCGACGAGGCCGGGCGGTTCCACCCGGCCGAGGAGTACCACCAGGACTACCACGAGCACCACGGCGGGCACTGCGCACTGCCGGAGGAGTGAGCGATCTCAAATCGCAAATGGCAAAGGACCAAAGAGCAAATTCGACCCGTCAACGGTGTGGCGTGCGTTGAATTTGCCATTTGGCTCTTTGCTATTTGCTCCTATTCTTCGCCATGCCTTCTGATCCATCCATCGAGATCCGTTCCGCGACGCCGGAGGACATCCCGACGATCCTCGCGCTGATCCGCGGCCTTGCCGAGTACGAGCGCGAGCCCGACGCCGCCAAGGCCACGCCCGAGCAGATGCAGCGGCACCTCTTCGGCGAGGGCTTCGGCAGGGGGCCGACGGCCGAGTGCGTGATGGGGCTGCTCGATGGCGAGCCGCGGGGCTTTGCGCTCTTTTTCACGAGCTTCTCGACGTGGCTCGGGAGGCCCGGGATCTACCTCGAAGATTTATTCGTGCTCCCCGAGCACCGCGGCCGTGGGCTGGGCAAGGCGCTCTTGGCGCACCTGGCGGCCCTCGCCGTCGACCGCGGCTGCGGCAGGCTGGAGTGGTCGGTACTCGACTGGAACACGCCGGCGATCGACTTCTACCGCTCGCTGGGCGCGGCGCCGATGAGCGAGTGGACGGTCAACCGGCTCACCGGGCCGCAACTCGAACAACTGGCGGCGTTTGCAGAGAATGCCTGCATCGCAGGAGGACGAAATCGCAAATAGCAAAGAGCCAAATGGCAAATCGACCGCACGTCTGAGCGTTGCTGGTTCGAATGTGCTCTTTGGCACTTTGCTCTTTGCCATTTGACTCAAGACCCAAGACCCAAGACCCCCGATATGTTCGCCACCACCCACAGCGAGTTTGATCTGGTCATCTGCGACATCGACGGGTGTCTGTCGCCGGAGTCGTCGACGCCGTTCGATCTGGAGAACCTGGCGAGGATCGCCGCGCACAACCGTACGGCCGCGGCGAAGAAGGACCGCCCGCTCGTGACGCTCTGCTCGGGGCGGCCGCAGCCGTTTGCCGAGGCGATGTGCCGCCTGCTGGCGAATGTCTACGCCCCGTGCGTCTGCGAGAACGGCGTGTGGCTCTACCACCCCGGCACGAACATCTACGAGCTGGACCCGGCGATCACGCCGGCGCACCGTGCCGCGGTGCGTCAGGCCGGCGACTGGCTGCACGAGACGTTCGGCGCGGGGAGCGCCGCGGCACGCGAACACGGCCCGGTGACGCAGCAGCCCGGCAAGGCCGCCTCGGTCTCGCTCTATCACCCGAGGCCCGAGTACCTGCGGGAGATCTCGCCGCGGATCGAGAAGCAGTTCAACGAGCGCGGCTGGCCGATGCGCGTCTCGATGACGTGGTTCTACATCAACTGCGACCTCCGGCACATCTCCAAGGCCACCGGCGTCGATCGGCTCTTCGCCCAGACGGGCGTCGACCCGCAGCGGACGCTCGCCATCGGCGACACCACGGGCGACCTGGCCTTTGCGGAAAAAGTGAAAGCCTTCGCCTGCCCGGCCAACGCGCACGATGATGTGAAGCCGCGGGCTGATTACGTCTCGCCCTACGAAGAAGCCGCGGGCGTGGTGGACATTCTCGAACGCTTTGCGCAAGCAAATGCAGGTTGAACCACGGAGCACACAGAGACCACGGAGAAAGACATAAAACTTTTATTGAAGACGAAGCTCGCAAAAAATCTCGAAGGGACACATCACCAAATGGTTTACTTCGAGTCTTCGCGACCTTCGTGTTCAACCAGTTCTTTGCCTTCCTCTGTGCTCTCTGTGTGCTCTGTGGTTAAAATCCGAAAAAGTTTTTACTCGCTCTTGGTCGCGCCCGCCCCGCGTCCCGCGACCTCCATCGGGACGGCGTAGAGCGTGCGCTGCCCGCTGACGTAGAGCGTCTTGTGGTCCGTGCCGCCGAAGCAGACGGCGTAGACCTTCTCGCCGAAGCGCAGGTGCCCGAGCAGCTCGCCCTTGGGCGAGACGACCTGCACGCCCAGCGCGTTGGGCAGCGCCAGGTACAGGTTGCCCTTGCTGTCGATCGTCAGGCCGTCGCCGCCGCGGACGCCGGTGGAGCCGTTGCCCGCCAAGAGCGGCGAGAGCTCGCGCTTGTTCTCGACCTTGCCCGGCTCGGCGACGTCGTAGGCGAAGAGCGCCGACTCGCCCGCGGCGAGCACGTACAGCGTTTTGCCGTCGCTCGAGAGGGCGACGCCGGTGGGCGCGAGCAGGTCGTCGATGATCTTCGCCCGCGTGACCTTGCCGCTCTCGTCCTTGGTGATGTAGTAGACCGCCGCGCCGGGGGGCATCTCGCCCAGCGACTCGGGCCTGCCGCCGGTGTCGGTGACGTACATGCCGTCGTGCGCGTCGATCGCCAGGTCGTTGGGGCGGACGAGCTCGTGCGCGTCTGACCCTTCGGCGACGAAGGCCTCGACGATCAGCGAGGCCGCCTTGGTCTTGGTGTTCACCCGCGTCACCGCGTGCGGCGAGCTCTGCACGATCGCCAGCGAATCCTCGTCCAGCATCGCCAGCCCGGCCGGGCTGTCGATCGACTCGAGGAAGAGCGCGGCCTCGCCCGTCTTGGCGTCGAGGCGGTAGACGCAGTCGGCGACGCGGTCGGCGAAGTAGACGTTCCCCGCGGCGTCGCTCACCGAGCCGTCGGCGAACTTGAGCTTGGTCGCGGCCCGCGTGATCTCCCCCGCCGGGCCGATCCCCTCGATCGCCTTCTGCTCCAGGATCGGCACCACGGCCTCGATCTCGTCGCTGGTGAGCTTCTGCTGCTCCTCCTTCTGAGCCGGCGGCTGCGCGCCCGACGGCGCGGCGGGCTGTGCGCCCAGCGCCGCCGTCGCCGAGCCCGCCGCCGTCAGCAGCAGCGCCGCGATGTGCGTGGAAAGAGAACCGATTCGGCGTCTGGCGTTCGCGGCGTCGTTCATCGTGCGTATCTCGCGAGAGAAAGGTGGGAAACAACCCCCGGCGGATGCCGCCCCACGGTGCGCCCGCGAGGCGTTCACAGGGTATGGGTGATACCCGCCGGGGTGCGGCCGGTTCGATCATCGAGCGTCGATGCGCGAAAAAACAGCGGCGGCGGCGGGCGTCGCCCGCCTTGTGCGCCCGCCCGCGGCGATGCCTGAAACCCCGTCGAGGCCGCCAACGAACAGCAGCCGGACGAACTCGCCCGGCTGCACCGAATATCGTGTCTGGTTGAGATCGCCCGTGGGCGAGGGGGCCGGCGGACTAGCAGAGGGCGATGAACGAGAGCAGGGTGAGGAGCATGATGCGTTTCTGGGTGTCGGTGAACTTGGTAAGGGCGAGTGCGGCCATGGTCGTTTCTCCGGTTGTCTGCCGGAGAAAGAAACAACCCCCGTGCCGGAACGTGCCGAGAACGTGCGCCGCCGCGTGGCGCGCGAAAAGGAGCGGTTTTATGGGTCATGCGTCCGAGAAGCTGTCGCGGCGTGGTCTTGCGGGCGCGCGGATGTTGCATCGCGGCAACAGCGCGCGATGCGGCCTCGCCACATGGCTGGCGGCGGTGGTGCTGGCCGCGGGTCCGATTACCGCGCAGGACGACGCGGCGCCCGGCCTGATGGAACGGCTCGCCGAGCAGCAGCAGAACCGCGCCGACGACCGCCGCCCGCCCTCGCCGGCCGAGACGATGCGGGTGTACCGCGCGATCGCGGGCGTCGTCCATGAGTGGAAGGACGATTCGACGCTGACGGCGTCGTCGACGGGTGTGGAGCCGCCCGCGTTCAGCGGCGTGTGCATCACGCTCCGGCTCGACGGGCGGGTGATCGGGAGGGGCGAGGCGCTCGAGCCGCCCGCCGACATGCCGCGTGTCGGCTTGGCCCCGGCGGACTGGCGGTGGAACCTGATCGGCGCAGCGCTGCGCGAGGCGATGGACGAGGCGAGGCCGCATTTGCCGAAGACCAACGACGCGTTTGCCGAGGAGGCGCGGCGGCTGGCGGCCGGGCGCATCATGATCTCGCTCGAGCTGGCCGGCGAGTGGACGCCGATCACGCCGGGGACGTGGCTGGAGGCCGAGGCGACGCTGGAGCCGGGGCTCGACGGCGTGGCGGCACGCAAAGGGGGGACGGTCGGGCACGCCGTCTTCCCGTCGACGATGCTCGCGGCCAACCGCCTGCCGCACGAGGCGCTCGCCGGCGCCGCGGCCGAGGCGATCGGCGAAGGGGGTGCGGCGGCGGTCCTCGACAAGCCGTCGGTGTTTACGAAGGCGCACAACGTCGCGCTGTACCGCTTCCGCACGACGCACCTGGCGCAGACGGCCCCTGGCGAGCCGCCGGTGTTTTTGACGAGGGGTCAGCGGGTGGTCGAGCTGTCGAGCATGAGCCGAGCGTCGCTCGCCGACGCGGCCGACACGCTCGTGGATCACCTGCTGTCGCGGATCGTCGAAGAAGGCGAGGGCGATACGAAGCGTGTGCGGGTCATCGGCGTGTACGAGCCGTGGCTGGGGAAGGCGGCGGAGAGCGGCACATACGCGAGGCCTGACGAGATGGCGCTGATGGCCTACGCGCTGGTGCGATACTCGCGGCTGGAATCATCATATAGGACGGACCGCCAACATGAGCTTATGGCCGCAGTCTATAAGCTCATCAAGGCGATCAGCGATGAGATGCCAGAGAGTAAACTGAAACCGGAAGATCCTGCGGTTGCACTGATCGATTTGTGCACACACGAAGTCCAGAGAATATTGTGCATAGATACACGTTCGTTTGGCGAGCATCCTGAGCTATCTCGACTCTTCTTTTGCAGTTTGGAACCTCGTGAGGGAAATGTGCCGTTGGCGTTACGATCGTTGTTATTACTTGAAGAAATACAGCAGGCTATTGATAACCAATCTCGCTCAATGAGGCTCAATGCGAGTTTGGAGGAGCTCATTCCTGATTTGGATACACGATTGCGGGCGATTTACACCGACACGCCTGCCGCACAATTGGTCATGCACATGCCATGGCTCGGGTGGGCGGAGCAGCAGCTCGCTCTCGCGAAAAAGTACGTCGATCATCAAGAGGGCTTGAGCTGGGATGAGTTTGTGGCGGAACCTCTGCCCGACATCCCCGCCGCGCCGGCTCTTCGGCAGGTGCGCGAGCTGGTGTGGCAGCACCAGCTCAGTGAGCTGGACACCGGCCCGATGTCGGCGGATATGGCGGGTGGTATTGTGTTCACACGCGTGGGGGGAGGGGGGGGCACGCCCTTGCCCACGTGGCAGACGGCCCGGCCGATCGCGTTCTTCGGCTCCATGCTCGTCGACGAGCGGCTGACCGGCAAGGACGAACGACCGCTCGAACTGGCCCGGCTCTTGCAGGCCGTCCGGTTCCTCCGCCAGCTCCAGGTGGGTGAGAGCCAGATGTGGATGTTCCCGCGGGAGGGCCGCGTGGGCGGCGGCGGGGTGGTGGAGACGCTGGGCGGCGTGCGGGCGTCGGGCTGGGACCAGTCCATGCCGCTGGACGCGTCGTCGTTCACGCTCATGGCGTACACGGAGGCGATCAGGGCGCTCGACGAGATGGCGGAGTAGCCAGGAGCCTGTACGAGACGCGAGCGGGAGCGAGCGTGTGAGAAGTGGGGAATCTGGTCACGCTCCCTGCCGGTCGCGTCTCGTATGGACGCATCCGGAGAATCGCTTCTGTATATCTGTTTACGGGGCGGCACGCCCCGTCTCACGGCACGGGCGGGCCGTTTTTTTCGGGCATGAAAGCGCCCGTTCGCCTAGAATACGAGCCGGCGTTTGGTCGCCGATTCTGGCCCACGGAGCAACGCCACGGATGCCCTCTTTGCCCGTCACAAACGCCCCGCTTCGCGCCCCTGTTGAAGTTTCCGTTATGCCCTCTCCCTCTCAGACCAACGAGCCGTCGTCCGTTTCCTCGCCCGCTTCCGAGACGCCCGAGACCGCCGTTTCGGCCGGCTCGCCGATGCCCGCCGACGGGCTCAACGGCAGCGGCGGGGGAGGGGGGAGCGGCGGCGGTAGTGGTGGAGACGGCAGCGCCGGCGGTACTGGGGATGGGGGAGGGGGAGGGAAGATCGCGCCGATCCAGATCGAGCGCGAGCTGCAGGATTCGTACCTGACGTACGCGATGAGCACGATCATGGACCGGGCGCTGCCCGACGTCCGTGACGGCTTGAAACCGTCGCAGCGGCGCATCCTCGTGGCGATGAACGACCTGAACCTGAGGCCGGGCAAGAAGCACCTCAAGTGCGCCAAGATCGCCGGCGACACCTCGGGCAACTACCACCCCCACGGCGAGTCGGTGATCTACCCGACGTTGGTGGGCATGGCGCAGCGCTGGCGGATGCGCGTGCCGTTGATCGACCCGCAGGGGAACTTCGGCAGTATCGACGGCGACCCCCCGGCGGCGATGCGATATACGGAAGCGCGGCTGATGCACGCCGCGACGGACATGCTCGACGAGCTGAAGCTCAGCACCGTCGACATGCAGCCCAACTACGACGATCGGCTCATGGAGCCGACCGTCCTGCCGGGCAAGTTCCCCAACCTGCTCATCAACGGCGGCGTGGGCATCGCCGTCGGCATGGCGACCAGCCTTGCGCCGCACAATCCTGCTGAAATCCTCGACGCGATCGTGCGCGTGCTGGAGAAGCCGGCGATCTCGCTGGCCGAACTGATGGAAAACCAGGCCGCGCAGACGGCCGAGGACGGCAGCGAGACGCCGGCGAGGCTGGGTGTGAAAGGCCCCGATTTCCCGACGGGCGGCATCATCCTCGGCAGGTCGGGGATCGTCGAGGCGTACGCGACCGGCCGTGGCAAGGTCACCGTCCGCGGCATCGTCCACACCGAAGAGGCCAAGAGCGGCGGCAAGGTCTCGATCGTCATCGACGCCATCCCCTACGGCCTGGTGCAGGACACGCTGATGCAGCGCCTCGTCGAGGCGGTCAAGGAAGAACGCATCACCGGCGTCTCGGACGTGCGGAACGAATCCGGCCGCGAGGCGCAGACGCGGATCGTCATCGAGCTCAAGCGCGACGCCGAGCCGACGGTCGTGGAAAACCAGCTCTACCAGTTCACGCCGTTGCAGATGACGTTCAGCATGAACAACATCGCGCTGGTGAACAGGCAGCCGCGGACGCTGGGGTTGATCGAGCTGATCAAGCACTACATCGACCACCGCGTGGAGGTGATCCGCCGTCGGACGGCCCACCTGCTCGCCGAGGCGCGCAAGCGTGCCCACCTCTTGGAGGGCATGATCTACGCGGTCTGCGATATCGATGAGGTGATCCGGCTCATCCGGTCGTGCCGTACGCGCGCCGAGGCGATCGACAAGCTCGCCGAGCGGCGGTTCCGCATCGGGGGTGATCACCCGTTCGCGAAGATGATCCCGCAGCGGCTGCTCGACGCGGTCGGCAAGGCCGAGGAAGTGTGCCGGGCGCGCGGGCTCACCGGCGATGACGTGGGCATGGCGCTGACGCGCGTGCAGGCCGAGCAGATCTGCAACATGCGTCTGTCGCAGCTCGTCGGCCTGGAAATCGAGCGGCTGGTCAGCGAGTACAGCGAGGTGCTCAGCCAGATCGAGGACTACGAGGACATTCTTGCCCGCCGCGAGCGCGTCGACGGGATCATCAAGGACGACTGCGCCGAGATGCGGGCCCGCTACGGCTCGGGCAAGGGCGGCGCTCGCCTGACCGAGATCCAGGACGCCGCCGGCGACATCAACATCGAGGCGCTGATCCAGGAAGAGGACATGGCGGTGACGATCAGCCGCCAGGGCTACGCCAAGCGCGTGGCCCTCTCGACCTACCGCCAGCAGGGGCGCGGCGGGCGCGGCGTGATCGCCTCGTCCGCCAAGGAAGACGACTTCATCGAGCGGATGTTCGTCGCCTCGACGCACGACGACCTGCTCTGCTTCACCGATTCGGGGCGCGTCTTCAAGATCAAGGTGTACGAGCTCCCCGAGCTGCCGCGGCAGTCCAAGGGGCGGCCGATCGTCAACCTGATCGACATGAAAGAGGGCGAGCAGGCCCGCGTCTTCCGCGCGGTCAAGAACTTCGAGGCCGGCAGCCACAACCTGACGTTCATCTCCAAGCAGGGGATTATCAAGCGCACCTCGCTCAAGGACTACCGCAACGTCAACAAGAGCGGCCTGATCGCCGTCGGGCTCAAAGAGGGCGACGCGATCCTCAACGTGCTCGTCACGTCGGGGACCGACGACATCCTGCTGGCGACGGCGAGCGGCATGTCGATCCGCTTCAACGAGGACGACGCGCGGCTCATGGGCCGAGCGGCGGCCGGCGTCAAGGCGATCGAACTCGGCGAAGACGACTACGTCGTCGGCGCGGTGGCGGTCGGGATGAAGCCCGACGCCGACGGCGACCTCATGACCATCGACCCGTCGGCGGCCCTGCTCACCATCTCCGAGCACGGCTACGGCAAGCGGACGCCCATCGACGACTACCGCGTGCAGCCGGAGACGGGCAAGATGCGTTCGCAGTCGCGCGGCGGCAAGGGACGCGTCGACATCAACGCCTCCGACCGCAACGGGCGGTCCGTCGCGGCCCTGCTCGTCAAGGCCGAGGACGACGTGATCGTCACCTCGCGCAGCGGCATGCTCGTCCGCATGCCGGTGGGCGAGATCCGCGAGTGCGGCCGGGGCGCTCAGGGCGTGCGGGTCGTCAAGCTCGACGCGGGCGACACCGTCGTCGCCGCGGCACGGGTCGAGGGCGACGAGTAAGGAGAACGCGGGTCGCGCTTTCATACGAGACGCGAGCGTGAGCGAGCGTGTCTGTGTCTCTATCGCCCTGCACGCTCCCTTACGGTCGCGTCTCGTGTGAGGGCGTCGAGTTTGGTACGAAGGGATCGGACGCTTCCCTGGCTATGCAACTCGTGCAGGCCATCCCTACGATCTGCCCAGGGTGGGGGGTGGCGGGGCTATGCCCTGATCTTCACGGAGTTTTCCGATGTCCGACGCGCCCGTGTCTCCTCCTTCCGCCGACGCCGAGACCAAGTCGATGGACGCGATCATGTCGCTGTGCAAACGCCGCGGCTTCATCTACCAGGCCTCGGAGATCTACGGCGGGATCAACGGCTTCTGGGACTACGGGCCGCTCGGCACGATGCTCAAGCGCAACCTCCGCGAGGCGTGGTGGCAGGACATCGTGATGAACCCGTGCTGGGGTCGCATGGGACCGGACGGCGAGCGCGTCGAGATCGTGCCGATCGACACATGCATCATCCAGAACCCGAAGGTGTGGGAGGCAAGCGGGCACGTCGCGGGATTCAACGATCCGATGCAAACGTGTCGGCAATGTAAGAAGCTATTTCGTGCTGATCATGTCGATGACCTACTTATCGAAAGCGCTTGGTTGCAGTCATTAGCTCAGAATATCGAAGATCAAAACGGAGAAAGTCTTGGGCGATCGGTCAAGGCTGAAGCGTGGATGAGATCAAAGGGGAAAAAATTAGCCCCAGGCCTTGCGTATGTTCGTGGTGAAGCCAAGGCTGCGGACGTCGGTCTCATTGAAATGGCGGTCCAGTTACATCATGGTGGAGAAAAGCCTCGTGGTCATGGACGATTTTGTCCAAACTGTGGTGGAGATCTGACCGAGCCGAAGCCTTTCAATCTGATGTTTCCAACGGTCATCGGCGCGACTGGCGATTTCGAGAACGATAAAGCCTACCTTCGTCCCGAAACTGCTCAAGGCATCTTCGTGCAGTTCAAGAACGTCGTGGACACGACGCGGGTGCGCGTGCCGTTCGGCATCGCGCAGACGGGCAAGGCGTTCCGGAATGAAGTCACGCCGCGGAACTTCACGTTCCGCTCGCGCGAGTTCGAGCAGATGGAGGTTGAGTTCTTTTGCCACGAGAGCGAGTGGGAGCAGTGGTACGCCTTCTGGCGCGACTGGCGTGTGGAGTGGTGGAAGTCGATCGGCCTTGCGGGGCACAACCTGATCCTCCGCGAGCACGAGACCGACGAGCTGGCGCACTACTCCAAGGCCACCAGCGACGTCGAGTACCGCTTCCCCTTCACCGCGCCCGGCTACGGCGAGCTCGAGGGCATCGCCTACCGCGGCAACTACGACCTCACCCAGCACCAGACGCACTCCAAGGCCAAGCTCGACTACTTCGACACCGACCGCGGCGAGGTGCTGCCCAACGGCGGCAAGAAGGGCGAGCGGTATTTGCCGCACGTCATCGAGCCGTCGGCGGGGCTCGACCGCGGCGTGCTCGCGCTGCTCTGCGAGGCGTACACCAAGGACGAGAGCCGAGCTTCGCCGGAGTTCATGAAGCTGCACCCGCGGGTCGCGCCGATCAAGGCGGCGGTCTTCCCGCTGGTCAACAAGGACGGCATGCCGGAGAAGGCCGCGGGGCTCTATGAGACGCTGCGCACGCGCTTCGGCCGGCTCGGCATGATCGAGACCGACGCCAAGCAGTCGATCGGCAAGCGGTACGCGCGGATGGACGAGGCCGGGTGCCCGTTCTGCTTCACCGTCGACGGCGACTCGCTGACCAACAACGACGTCACCGTCCGCGACCGCGACACCGGGCAGCAGCAGCGGATCGGGATCGACGCGGTGCCGGCGTTTTTACAGGACAAACTCGGGAGTTGAGAGGCACCACACGCTCAAGCCAACGGAGCAGGACCAGGAAAAAGGGGGCGGGAGCGGGGCGGGGGGGGTCTTACACGCCTGCGAATGAGCCCGAAGCGCGAGCGAGGGGCAGCGATCCCTTGTGCCTGTTGCAAGCATGGTTCAAAGAAGCGAGGTACGCCCTCGCTGGCGCTTCGGGCTCGTCCGCACTCGTGTTGAAGTCTGTCGAGTGCGTCCGAAGCACGCTCGCGCTTCGCGTCTCATGTAAGGGGCGTGTCGTGAGAAGCTTGCCAGGCCCCAGGCCCCAAGCTCTCAGGTCTTGAACTTGGGGTATCTATCGGCAATTGTTTGATTTTTGATAGGGCACTCGAAAAGTTGGGCGGAGCCGAAAAGATAGGGTACTATTTGTTGCCTTGGAAAGAGTCCGCCCGGGTGGGCGGCGTTCCGACCGACCGACGCTCGATTGATCGCCCGAGTTCAGCACGGTTCGAAGGTTTGCACGTTCGGGCGATGGATCGAGTCCGCAGATGAAACTGTACGTCGGCAATCTTCCCTTCAGCGTTACGGATCAGGAACTGCACGATATGTTCGCCGAGCACGGCGACGTGGTCTCCGCCACGCACGTCATGGACCGCGAGACGGGCCGTCCGCGCGGCTTCGGCTTCGTGGAGATGAGCGACAACGAGCAGGCCCAGGCCGCGATCAGCGCCCTCAACGGCATGAACGTCGGCGGCCGCGACCTCACGGTCAACGAGGCCCGTCCCCCGGCGCCCCGCGCGGGCGGCGGCGGTGGCGGCCGCGGCGGTTGGGGTGGCGGCGGTGGTGGGGGCGGCGGCGGCCGCGGCGGCTGGGGCGGCGGCGGTGGTGGGGGCGGCGGCGGCGGCCGTGGCGGTTGGGGCGGCGGCGGCGGTGGCCGCGGCGGCGACCGTGGCGACCGCGGCGGCTGGTAAGCCCTCGCACGCTTGAGTTCCTGATTCAAGCATTCAACAACCAAGCCCCGCGTCCTCCCGACGCGGGGTTTTTTTGTTGGGGCTCGAGGTCTGCGGCGTGGAGCCGGGGGCCTGCATGAATCGAGTCGATGCTCTTCAACGTGAGCCGGGGCCTGCCGCCCCGGCAGCCAGGGGCGAAAGAGCACACGCTCGCTGACGCTTCGCGTCTCGTAGAAGGGTGGTCACAACGCCGGGGAAAAAGCACAGGCGAGACGCCTGCGCCACGAAAACCACACCACCCGCCGCAGGCCGCAGCAGCGTTACTCACTCTCCCGCGGCGTCAGCCCGAGCATGACCATCATCCCCGCGGCCATCCGCTGGCTCCGCTCGGCAAAGAGCGCCGCCTCGCCCGGCGTGCACAGCTCGCCGCAGGTCGCCGAAAAGAGCGACAGCCACCGCCGAAAATGCGGCTGCTCCAGCCCGAGCCCCAGGTGCCGGGGCATCGGACGGCCGCGGTACCGCCCGCTGCGGTTGAGCGCCGACGACCAGAAATCGCAGAGCAGGTCGAGGTGCGACGGCCAGTCGGCCACCCGCCGCTCGAAGATCGGCCCGATCAGCTCGTCACGCCGGACGCGCTGGTAGAACGTCGTCACCACCTCGCGGATGCGGTCTTCGCTGACGACGGGCCGGGGGTCGCGTTCGGCCGTGAGTGGAAGCGCCGGGTCCATGTGCAAGTTTACGCGAGCGTTCGAGGCAGTGCAGAAAAAAGACGCCCGTTCGCACGCGCGTCTCGAAAACGTTCAAGGGCTTTGGCAACGGCTCAACTCTTCCGCAGCATCAGCATGCCGACGACCGCGGGGATGATGATGACGCCGGCGAAGATGCCGACCCACATCATCAGGTTGCCGGCGACCATCGACACGATCATGTTGTCCGGCGTGCCGGGGAGCTGCTCGTTGACGATCGCGGTGATCGCCCCGACCATCGCGATCAGCGCCACGGCGATCACGCCGAGGGCCGCACCGCCGACCAGGCCCGAGCCCGCGCCGTCGTACGGCTCGGCGAGGGCCATCGCCATCACCGGCGCGCCGCCCGACGGCAGGCCCGCGCCCGAGACATCGCTGGGGGCCGAGGTCGTCTCGAAGAGCCCCGAGGAGCCCTGGGTGTCCGAGGAGATGCCGGAGAGGTCGTTGGCGTCGTCGCCGCCTTTGTAGACGTCTTCGAGGAGGTCGGCGCCCAGCGAGGTGTCGTCGGCCTCGCGGGTCAGGTCGAGCAGGCCCGAGCCCGAGCCGACGGATTCCATCGTCAGCGGCTCCATCCCGCCGCGGGTCTGCGAGATCCGCGTGACGGCCGACGGGTCGCCCTCTTCCAGGCTCTCGGTGTCGAAGATCGAGATGCCCGAGCGGTCCTTGGGCTCGTCGAGCTCGATGGCCCCGGAGCCCGAGCCGGAGCGGGCGTTGGGGGAGGAGTCGTCGAGGGCTAGGCCCAGGCCCGTGCCGCCGGCGACCGAGTCGGAGAGGGAGATCGAGTCGTCGTCCCCCGAGGCGAGCATGTCGACCTGCTCGCGCTTGAACATCAGGCGGTCGCGGTCCTTGAACTCCTGCAACTGCCCCTTGGCGGCCATCTGCTGGACCTCGTCCTGGGTCTTGCCGAGCTTGGCGGCCGCTTCTTCGAGCGAGTAGAACATCTTGGCCATCGGGGGAAATCTCCTGTCTGCTGAATCAAGCGGTCGCGGGCATCATCGGAAACCACGGCCGGGGCCGGATCCCAACGTCTTGATAGTACGAGGGTTGGAAGCGACGGGTTCCGTGGCGGGCTGGGTGCGGCCGGATGTTGAAGGCCCACGCGAAAAGGATACCGCTTCTTGTCTGCGGGTGCCGATCGTCGAGTGCCGAAAGAGGAAAAAACGTACCAAGAGCGGCTTTTCAGCGAATCAGGATCAATGACAGGGGAGGGGGGACACGCCATATGCCAGAATGGTTCTTCCCATCTCCCGCGGACCCGCCGCCCCCGCCCGGCATCGGCGGCGGCACGCCCGGCGACGCCGAGGACCGGCGGCTCATCGCCCTGGCCCAGAGCCGGGGGCTGGAATCGCCCGACGGCCGCCGGACTTGTGGCGAGCTGCTCACCCGCGCCCAGGGCCGGCTCTTTGCCGTCTGTTTCCGCATGCTCGGCAGCCGCCAGGAGGCCGAGGAACTCACCCAGGAGGCGATGGTCAAGATCCTCAAGGGCCTGGACACCTACGACGGGCGGCGGGGGGGCGGCGTCAACACGTGGATGACCCGGATCGCCATGAACGCCTGCCTCTCCTACCTCCGCAAGCAGAAGCTCCGCAAGCACGCCAGCCTCGACTCGATGGGCAGCCGCTTCCCGGTCTCGGGCGGCCGACCGGGCAGCGGCGGGAGCAGGGGCTTGGGAGGAGGCGGGCCTGGCCCCCGGCTGGCCTCGGCGGGCGGGGGCTCGCATCGTGAAGAAACCGCCGGCGGAACGGGGGGAATGGCGGGGGGGGGCAGGGAACTCGGGCCGTCTGAACGCGTCGAACTCCATGAGCGATCGGTGCTCGTCTCGGCCGCCCTCGGCAGGGTCGGGCCGGAGCACCGGGCCGTGCTGGTGCTGAGGGATATTCAAGGGTTGGAATACGAACAGATCGCGGACGTTTTGGAGATGAACATCGGGACGGTCAAGAGCCGCCTGTTCCGCGCCAGGGCGGCGTTGCGGGGCGTGATCGAGCAGATGGAGCAGGGCGGAAGCGAGCCGAATCCGGGCAGTGGGGGGAAGAAGAAGCCATGACCAGGGAGCCGTTCCAGTTCGAGGATTACCACCACTCGCGGCACGACGCGCCGGATGACGCGGCGTTTGTCCACCTGCCGCCGATCCCCGAGGGCGTCAGCGAGGCCGACCTGCTGGATCTGGTCGAGGGCCGTTTGCACGGCGAGCGCCGGGCGGCGGTCGAGGCCGCGCTCACGCGGCAGGGCGACCCGGCGCTGGCGCGGCTTGTCCGCGGCATGTCGGCCGACCACGCCGCGCTGGTGACGGTCGCGCGGGAGTTCACGCCCGCCGAGCCCTCGCGCGAGCTGGTCGAGAAGGCCGTCGCGCGGGCCGAGCGTGAGCTGGCCGCCGAAGTGGCCTCAGCGGGCGAACGCTGGGTGCTTGGGAACGACATTGAAGAACCCGAGACGAGCTACATCCCGGTCTCGACCGTTCAACCGGTGAGGGGGCGCGAAGGGGTGCTCGCGTCGTTCTTCAACGGCGTGCTGGCGCGCCGCTTCGCCGTCGCGGCGGGCGTGCTGCTGGCCGTCGGCGTGGGGGCGTGGGGCGTCATCGCGATCGGCTCGGCGATCTGGCCGTCGCGTGTCGCGCCGGGCGGCTTGGGGGCAGGTGGCGTGGCGGTGGACGACCGCGAGCCCGATGAGTCGACGCCGCGTGTGGCGCTGAACGGCGGCGGCTCGGGCCAGACGCCGCTCAAGGCGACGACGTCGATCAATCCGGCGATGGAAGAGTCCGGCGTGGTCATCGCGATGGGCGGCGACTCGCCGCTGGTCAAGAAGATCGAGCCCACCCGCACGCTGGCGCTGGCCCAAGAGGGCAAGCTGGTTTTGAAAGTCTGGGCGATGCCCGGCCGCGGGTACGAGGCGGCGTTGCGCTGCGACGCGCTGGCCAACCGGCAGGGCCGCGGCGGCGGCGACGAGCACGCAACCAGCACCGCGCGGTGGGGCATCGGCTACGACGACCCGGCGAGCCTGCCGCCCGCGTACGCGGCACTCGCGCGGCCGACGTTTGTCGACACCTCCCGCTCTCCCGCGCCGAGCCTGCCGACCTACGCCGGCGACAAGCCCGGAGCGGCGTCCACGCCGACGCCGTCTGTTCAGCCGCCGAGAAACGGCGATGCGCGCCAGGGCGGCAACCTCTGGGGTGTTCGCCGCGTCTACCTGGTCGAGGTCGAGGCGACGCCCGAGGCCCTCGCCGCGTTCCTGGCCGACATGGAAGCGATGCAGGGCGACCTCGACGATACGACCGCCGTGGACACTATCGGCGAGCCGAAAGTGCTCGGCGTCAACTACGTCGAGTCGGAGGCGCCGATTCCTGTCGCTTCGTCACCCAACACGAGCGACGCCGACCAACTTTTCTGGTGGAACGCCCCGGCCGATCGGTGGGTGCGGCGTGTCGTCGTGCCGGTGGTCGTCGAGTCGGTGGAGTGACGGAAGGCGTGGGGCGTGGGGCGTGAGGCGTGAGGCGTCGGTGTCATGACAATCTTCCTAAAGCGGTGCTTCCGCCGGGCGTAGATCTGCCGGCGAGTTTCGCAAAGCCACCCCAGCGACAGACGCCTCACGCCCCGACGCCCCACGCCTGTCTTTCGTCCTACGCTCCCTCATGGCCTCGGTCGTCTTCTACTTCCAGGTGCACCAACCGTTCCGGCTCAAGCGGTACACGGTCTTCGATCACCACCCCTTCTACTTTGACACGCAGAAGAACGGCGACATCTGCCGCAAGGTCGCCGAGAAGTGCTACCGCCCAACGACGAGCCTCATCCTCGACCTCGTCAAGCGGCACAAGGGTCGGTTCAAGGTTTCGTACGCGATGACCGGCGTCGTGCTCGACCAGATGGCCGAGTTCTGCCCGGACGTGCTCGACATCTTCAAGCGGCTGGCCGAGACCGGCTGCTGCGAGTTCATCGGCGAGACGTACGACCACTCGCTCAGCTTCCTCTACTCGCGGCAGGAGTTCACCGAGCAGGTGAACGCGCACACCCGCAAGGTCCAGGAACTCTTCGGCCAGACGCCGAGGGTCTTCCGCAACACCGAGTTGATCTACAACAACGACCTGGCGCACTTTGTCTCGAACATGACCGACGCGGGCCTCGAAGGCGCGGACCCGAAAAATCCCAGGAAGCGGTTCATGGGAGCGATCTGCGAGGGGGCGGACCATGTGCTGGGGTACCGCTCGCCGAACTATGTGTACAAGCCGCCGCACACCGGCGCTGGGCCGCACGGCAAGCCGTTTGGTTTGCTCCTGAAGAACTACCGCCTCAGCGACGACATCGCGTTCCGCTTTTCCAACCGCGGCTGGGCCGAGTGGCCCCTCTCGGCGGAGAAGTTCGCCGGCTGGGTCAACCAGATCAACGGCGACGGCTACCTCTGCAACCTCTTCATGGACTACGAGACCTTCGGCGAGCACCAGTGGGCCGAGACGGGGATCTTTCAGTTCCTCGACGCGTTGCCCGAGAAGATCTTCGACGTGAACCCGGGTCAGAACCATTTCAACACGCCCAGCGAGGCGTTCGAGCGGTTCGAGCCGGTGGGGGCGTACGACGTGCCGCACATGATCTCGTGGGCGGACACCGAGCGCGACCTGACGGCGTGGCTGGGCAACGCGATGCAGAGCAACGCGCTGCTGGAGACCTACAAGCTCGAACGGCCGGTGAAGGAGCGGGTCGCCCGCGCGATCCGCGAGGGCGACGACCAGGAGAAGCACGAGGCCGCGTGTTTGCTGGAGGATTGGCGGAAGCTGACGACCAGCGACCATTTTTATTACATGTGCACGAAGTACTGGGCCGACGGCGACGTGCACAAGTATTTCTCGCCGTACGACTCGCCGTACGACGCGTACATCAATTTTATGAACGTGCTGGACAACGTGCGGGCGCGGGCGAGCGGGGGGAAGGTCGCGGCGGTCGCGCGGTAGCTCTATGAACTGTGGCACAGGCGTCCCGCCTGTGCGAGCACTACTCGAAGGCGCACCCACATCGGCCCATTATCGGCGGGGCGGCACGCCCCGCCTCACAACCAAGACCCAAGACCTACTCCAGCGAGATCTGCGTCCCGATGCCGTCGTCGGTGTAGATTTCCAGCAGCAGGGAGTGGGGGATTCGGCCGTCGATGATGTGGGCCTTGGGCACGCCGGCCTCGAGCGCCCTGATGCACGCCTCGACCTTCGGCAGCATCCCCTCGCCGATCGTGCCGTTTTTGACCATCGCGCCGACCTCCAGCCGCGTGAGCGTGCTGGCATAGCTGTCGGGGTCGTTCGGCTCGGTGCGGATGCCGTGCGTGTCCGAGCACATGACGAGTTTCTCGGCCGAGAGCGCCGCCGCGACCATCCCGGCCGCGGTGTCGGCGTTGACGTTCAGCTTCCACACGCCGCCTTCGCCGCCCCCGGCCCCGCCGCCGGTTCCCCCGCCCAGCTCGCTGCGGCTCACCGCCACCGGCGCGATCACCGGCACGTACCCGTCCTCGCACAACGCCCGGATCAAGACCGTGTTCACCTCTTTCACTTCGCCGACATACCCGAGGTCGACCCGCCCGCCGCCGGCTCCTCCTGGCCCCCCCGGCTCCTTCAGCGTGAGCTGGTCGCCGAAGAGCACGCACGAGCCCATCGAGTGCAGCCCGATCGCCCGCGCCCCGGCGTTGTTCAAAAACTCCACCAGCTCACGGTTCACCTCGTGGCACAAAATCCGCTCGGCGATCTCCAGCGTCTTGCGGTCGGTGTACCGCCGCCCCTGTACGAACCGCGCATCAATTCCCGCGGCGGCCGTCGCCTGGGTGATCGACTTGCCCCCGCCGTGCACGATCACCGGGCGCATCCCCACCGTCGCCATGAACGACACGTCCGCGAGCAACGCCCGCATCTTCTGGTCGTCGTCCTGGATCGAGCCGCCGACCTTCACGACGACGATCTTGCCGCGGAACGAGCGGATGTAACGGTGCGCCTCGATCAGCGCCTCGGCTTTTTCTATGGCGATATCCATCGGGCTCAGAGCATAGGAAGCGGTGTTCATCGCTTCACCTTCTTGGGTTTGGGCTTAGGCTTTTTTGCGCCCGGCGGCGGCTTCCCGTTGTCCCCCGCCGCCGCCCGTGCGGTCTTCTTTCGGCTCGACGCCCGCTTCAACGCCCGCTTCGACAGCCCGGTTCCCTCGATCTGACGCCGCACGTGCTCCCACGCCCCGCCGTCGTGCATCCCGCGGCCGGTCACGCCCCCTTCCTCGATCACCCGCCGGGCCAGCAGCGCCGCCCCCAGCAGCCCCGCGTCGTCTTCGAGGATCGACGCCACCACCGTCAGCCGCGTCGGGTCGGGCATGAAGACGTGCCGCCGCGCCGCCGCCTGCACCTTGTCGCTCAGCGGCTTGCCCAGCGCCTCGCTGAGCCCGCCGCCGATCACCACCCGCCCGATCGAGAGCGTCGTGCAGATGTTCGCAACGCCGATGCCCAGCAGCTCGGCCGCCTCGTCGACAACGCGCACCGTCAGTTCGTCGCCGCTCTCGTACGCCTCGGCGACCTCGCGCGAGCGCAGGTCGGCCCGCCGCTTGTCGTCGTTGATGACCGTCTCGAGCGACGACGGACGGTTGGCCCGCACCAGGTGCACCAGCCGGTCGACGATCGCCGAGCGCGAGCAGTTGTCCTCCAGGCTCCTTCTTCCCAGCGGCGAGCCGGGCAGCAGCACGGTGTGCCCCACCTCGCCGGCCGAGAACATCTCCCCTTCGTACAGCTCGCCGTCGAGGATCAGCCCGCCCCCGACGCCGGTGCCCAGCCACACGCCGAGGAGGTGCGTCGCCCCGCGCCCCGCCCCGGCCTTCCACTCGCCGTAGACCGCGACGTTCACGTCGTTGTCGCAGAGCACCGGCGTGCCCAGCCGCTCGTGCAGCGTCTGCGCCAGCGGCACGTCGTTCCACCGCAGGTTGACCGCCTTCACCACCACGCCCGTCTTGGGGTTGAGCATCCCCGGCGCGCCGATGCCGACGCCGCCGAGTTCACTGGGCTTGAGCCCGGCCTCTTCGCACGCCGATTCGACCCCCTCGCCGATGCGGTCGAGGATCTTTGTTTCGCCCTGGTCGGCCTTGGTCTTCTGCCGTGATCGCCCGATGATGCGGCCCTCGGCGTCGACGACGCCGATCTGCATGTTCGTGCCGCCCAGATCGATGCCCGCAAACGCCCTTCCCGTAGCCATGAAGCGCCGGCCTCCCATGAGCTGGGAGTATAGCCGAAGCGGGCTCTTGCATAACATCCCCCATGAGCGGCTGCCCAATGGGATTCTCCTCCGGTTCTTCCCCCGAAAAGCCCGTCTACAACGACGGCAAGCTCACCTACGGCTCGTACCTCAAGGTCCCCGAGCTGCTCGACCTCCAGCAGTTCAAGGCCGACCCCGGCCACCCCGACGAGCTGCTGTTCATCATCGCCCACCAGGTCTACGAGCTGTGGTTCAAGCAGCTCCTGCACGAGCTGGTCCGCATCAACGCGCACCTCGACGCCGACGAGCCGCTCCGCGCCGCCCAGCTCTTCGAGCGCGTCCTTAAGGTCCAGCACCTGCTCATCGAGCAGATCCCGCTCCTCGAAACCATGTTCGCCGTCGACTTCGCCAAGTTCCGCCACGGCCTGGGCACGTCCAGCGGCTTCCAGAGCGTGCAGTTCCGCCGCCTCGAGTTTCTCTGCGGCAACAAAAACCCCAAAATGCTCGCCCTCATCGGCAAGGACGACGACCAGGCCGTCCGCGAGCAGATGCAGCGCGACCTCGCCGCGCCCACGCCCTACGACCACTTCCTCCGCCACCTCTCGCGCGAGGACAACGGCGTCTTCAAGATCCCCGCCGAGTCCCTGAGCCGCGACACCTCGCAGCCGCACGCGCTCTCGACCGCTAACGTCGACGCGCTCGAAACGCTCTACCGCCTCCGCGAGTCCGGCCAGAAGGGCGAACGCTACTACCCGCAGTTCCGCGTCGCCGAGCACCTGCTCGAGTTCGACGAGAAGATGTCCATCTGGCGCTTCCACCACGTCAAGATGGTCGAACGCATGATCGGCACCGGCATGGGCACCGGCGGCTCAAGCGGGGCCAAATACCTCCGCTCCACCCTCGAACACCCCTTCTTCCCCGACCTCTGGGCGCTGCGGGACCGACTCGGCGCGATTGGGGGGGCGGCGGGGCATACGGCAAAGCAACGTGAATCTGCTGTCAGGTGAGCCGGGGCGTGTCGCCCCGGCGCGGGGGCATCCTGTCTTGCCAATGGCCCATGGCCTTCGGCCTATGGCCTTTTCTCTTGCGGCGCCGGCACCACGATCGTCGATCCCGCCGAGGTCAGGCACACCAGCCCGTCGAGCAGCGCGACCTCGGTCGGCCTCGCCGCCAGGACGATCTCCGCCGCGTCGAGCGCCCTGCCCGACCCCGCGCGGAACTGGTGCGCCGCGAACGTCAACAACCCGTCGGCCCGCCGCGTCGACGCGATCGTCTGCAGCGCGACAAAGCGGTCGCTCGCCGGCGCGGGCGGCAGCATCGCCTCCGTCCCCGCCAGCGCGTCCATCCCCAGCAGCCGGTTGTCCGGCCCGTACATCAACACCCCGTGCCGCGTCGTGATCGCGAACGTCTCGCTCCGCCCCCCCGCCACTCCCCCCGTCCCCGCCGCCCCCCCCGCCGCGTCCTCACCCGCGGCCTCGTCCCCCGCCGAGAGGATCAACGCGTTCACCTCGGTGTCGTTGAAGTACCGCGTCGGCGCGTCGAGCGGCGTCATCGCCTCCTCCGGCCCCGTCGCCACGGCAAACGCCCACAGCCGCTGCTGCGCATCGAGCATCACCAGCGTCTGCCCCAGCGTCCACGCATTGATCGCCGGGAAGCTCGGCCCGCCGACGGCGTGATCGGCGTCTTCGTTCTCATCCGCCGCGGCCGCCGCCGCACGCGGCGTGCCTCCGCCCCCCAGCGCCCAGTTGGCCCGCCCCGTCGCCAGGTCATAGCAGACGATCCCGCCCTGGTGCCCGACGACGAGCAATCCCCCCCCTCCCCATCCGCCGCCCCACGCGCCCGGGGCGCTCGTCGGCCCGTCCTCGCCGATGTCGAGCCAGTGGATCGGCCCGAGCCCCTCGCCGAGGCGCTGCTCGATCGTGCCGGTGCGCGCATCGACGACGACGATCGACGTCTCAAAGCCCGTGCCTTTGTCCGCGCCCGCCCCTTGCCCGCCGCGTTCGCTCACTCCTCCTCCACCGGCCCGCCGCACGCCCCCGAGCACGAGCCGTCCTGAGCCGAGCGCCGCGTCGTACACACGGCTCAGCAGCGAGCCCGAGGCCCACAGCAGCTCGCCCGAGTTGGTGTCATACGCCGCGGCTTTGCCCGAGCGCTCCACCAAAATCACCACCCCCTCGTCCTTGCACACCATCAGCTCGTCGAGCGACTTGGTCAGCCCGCTCGAGGGCAAGACAAACCGCTCGTCGCCCCCCGGTCCCGCGCCGTTTCGCATCCCGCCCCCCGGCACCGCGCGCAGCCCCCACGCCGCACCAAGCCCCGCCCCCGGCCCCGTGGTCTCCGCCACCGCGTCGTCAAACGGCTTGGTCTTCCACACGACTTCGGCCGGCGAAAAGCCCACCCGCTCCAGCCAGCGCGAGCCGCTCGTGTAATCGAAGTAGTACAGCACCGCCGCCGACTCGTCGACGCTGACGACGTTGGCCGAGACCTCGCCGAGCGGGCGGCTCCAGATCTTCTCCAGCGGCGCGCCGGTCTTCTGCCCCGCCGCCGCCTCGGCCTTGGTCAACGACGACGTCGCCCACAGCGACAGCTCCGTCTCATTCGCCAGCGCCACCGCCCCGGCGGTCCGCGGCGTCCGCGGTCGGATCACCGGCCGAACGATCGCCCGGTCCTCGATGAGCTGCACCGCGCTGAGCGCCAAGGGCCCGACCCGCGGCCAGTGCTCCACCGCGGCAAGCCGCTGCCCCAGCTTGCCCCGCAGCGCCGCCACGTCGAGCACGCCTTCATTTGCGCCGACGAGCGGCACGTCCGGGTGCGCGGCACGCATCATCGCGAGCACGCGCAGCGCCGAGCGGTACTGCCCGCGGCTCATGTACGTCTCCACCAGCCGCCCCGCCAGCTCGCCGACGACCGACGCCTCGACGCCGCCGCCTTCTGCGCCCGGCTGTTCGACGCGCTGCGCCGCCGCGAGCCCCGCGGTGAGGGCCGTGAGCATCTCCTGCGGCTTGTTCTGCTCGCTCCAGAGCCTCGCCGCCAGCAGGCGGGCCCGCGCCGCCGCCGGAGCCAGCGGGTAGCGCGACGCGATCCGCGTCAGCGCGCCCGCGTCCGTCTCGGGCTGGTTCGCCAGCACCGCCAGTTCGTCGCTTGCACGCCGGCTCTGCAGGTCGTACACCGCCGCCCCGTGCCGGGCGATGAGCTGCTGGATGCGGCGTGTGGCTTCGAGGTCGCCGCGGACCGCCAGGCGCTCGCCGCGCCACGTCGCCGCGGCGAGCGCGTCGTCGTCGAGCACCCGCTGGTAGACCTCGACCGCGGCCATCGCGTCGCCCGCCGCGCCGATTGCCGCGCCGGCCTCGGCCGCGCGGTTGCCCTCTTCGGCCAACCTGCCGGCGGCGAAGAGCTGCGCCACGCGCTCGTCGGCGCTCTTGGCGACACGCCCGAGCGCCGCGGTGAGCCGCGCCAGCGTCGCGGCGTCCTCGATGCCGGGGCTCGACGGTGTCTCCGCTCCGCCGGCGGGCCGTTCCAGCGAGGCCAGCAGCATCTCGTGCACCGCCTCGAAGAGCCGCCGCCGCGCGAGCTGGTTGCGGTCGCTGGTCGGCTCGGCGTCGATCGCCGCGATCGCCTTCTCCACCGCGGGCATGATCTTCGCCGGTCGCTGCGCGCGGTAGGCCAGCTCGGCGTACGTCACCGCGGCCGAGGCGTCCTTCGGGTCGGCCTCCATCCTCTTGGTGAGCTGCGATTCGACGCGCTCCCACACGAGGTAGGTGTGCAGCCGCGCGTCGTCGGCGACGATGATCTGCCCGCTCAGCGCCAGCGCGTTGCCCGGCTCGTCGAGATCGACATGCCCGAGCACCTTGGCCGGGCTCGCGGCGTCGGTGATCACCACGCCGCTGACGGTGGGCACCAAGAGCGCCCCGCCCGTCGTCGTCACCCGCCCGAGAATGCCCGGCGAGGCCAGCGCCGGGCTCAGGTTCACCTTCGCGTCGGCCTTGTCGAACGTCTCGATCGGCACGCTGGCGACGCGGTCCATCCCCACGGCGACGAGCTGCTTGCCGTCTTCCCCGGCCGCCATGAGGTAGTTGGGCGGCGGGCTCATCAGCCGGTCGCTGGGCAGCGCGCCCAGCACCTCGCCCGTCTCGGCGTCGAGACGCACCACCCGCCGATGGTCCGGCGCGAGGAAGACGACGCTCTCCCGATCCACCAGCGGCGACTGCACCTCCCACGCCTGGGCCGCGATGCCCATCGGCACCGCCTCGACGGGCATCTTCCGCACCCACACCGGCCGCCCGGTGCCCAGCTCGTAGGCCCCGACGACGCCGAGCTGATCGACGCGGTAGACGACGCCGCGGCGGACGGTCATCGCGTGGACGTCGATGCTCTGACGGAAGAAGGGGAAGCCGGCGCTGGCGACGGTTCGACTCCAGACCAGCGAGCCGTCGCGGGCGTCGAGGGCGACGAGCGCCAGCGAGACGAGCAACCGCTGGTCGGGGGCGGCTCGCCGGGCGGCCACGACGACGAGCCCCTCGTCGATGAGCACCGGCCCGCGGACGCTGTACTGCGCAAGCGCCGGATCGAGCTCGCCCAGGTCGACCGACCAGAGCGGCTCGCCGGTATCGACGCGGAAGAAGTGCACGCGGCTGTCGCCGCGGCGGACGCCGGCGACCGCCTGCCCGCCGACCGCCGCGCCCCACGGGCCGCGCACGGTGACGGTCGTCGCGTCTTCGAGCCGGTCGCCGCTGCCGCCGTCCCATCGGCCGAAGACGTTGGCGAAGCGGTTGGGGTCGTTCTCGTCTTCGGGGTTGGCGGCGGGCATCGGCAGCGGGATCGCCCAGCGCGGCGCGAGCGTGTAGCGGTCCCACGCCGAGATGTTCAGCCCGTCGTTCACGAGCACCAGCTCGTCGGCGACCGTGGGCAGGGCGAAGAGCTTGCGCGCCATCGCCGGCGTGCGGTTGGTCGGGTCTTCTTCAGCGCCGAGCATCATCCGCATCCGCGGGTCGGCCGGCCCCTGATTCTGCGGCTCGGAGAGCACGACCGACCAGAGCGGCTGGGAGACGATCCCTTGCAGCGAGGCCGGGGGCGTGGGCAGCTCGCGCAGCGGCGAGACGCCGCGTGACGTCGCCGCCTCGGGCCAGGCGATCGCCTCGACCTCCTCGACCGTCATGCCCGCCTGCGTCTGCCACAGGGCCGCCCGGTGCTTGATCTCTTCACGCGGCAGGTACCGCGAGAGCAGCGTCATCAGCCGGGCGGCGTCGCGGCCTGGCGCGCCCGCGCGGTCGGGGTGTTTGTCGAGCTCGTCGAGGGTGAGGCGTGCGGTCTCGAAGCGGGCGTCCTCGATCTGCCGCTGGGCGAGGCGCAGCGCCGCCTCGAGCCCGGCCGGCGTCAGCAGACGCGAGCGCTCGACGCCCGCCTCGTCGCCGAGTTCGAGGCGGTGCTGCGCCTCGGCGGATTCGCGCCCGCGGTAGACCTTGAGCAGCGCGGGATTGTTCAGGAGCGTCTCGATGACGCGCGTCCGCACGCAGACGCCCAGGTCGGCGTTCGGCGCTTCCCCCGGCTTCGTGGGCGGCGGCGTCACGCGCTCGGCGTGCTCGTCGAGGACCATCTGCAGCACGCGGGCGGCTTCTTCGAGGTTCCCCGAGGCGAGATGGTCGTTCACGCGGGCCAGGGCCTCGGTGGCGACGGGGGCGTCGTCGAGGTAGACGGGGTTGACGTTCTGGGCGCGGGCCGTCGCGGCGGCGAATCCCACGCAGAGCGCGAGCGTCAGCCCGAGGAGCCGGGGGAGGAGGCGGCGGGGGCGATGTCGTGGGGCGTGCGCCGTCGCGGTCGGCCGAGGGTTGGTCTGCGCCTTGTTGATCACCGCTGGCTCCATCGCGTCCTTTCCCTCATTCAGTGTGCCCGCGCCGGCGGGTTCGGCTGCGTCCTATACCCAAGATCGGCCGACCGTGCCGCGGGCGATCGGAAGAAACCCGCGGCGTTCCTCCAGAGTTTTCGGGCCGGCCGCACGAGCGGTTCTCCCGGTTCGTGCGCACGTCCGCGAACCCGCCTCCCGGGCCCCGGCGGCGGGCTGTCCATGGGTGTAGGCGAGGGGTGGGACGCCCGCAATCGGTACAGGCCGGTGAACCCCCACCGACAGTGGGGGGAGGGCGGCTCGATTTGCCCACATGAACGGCCGATGGATGGGGCTCTGAAGGGGGACAGGGGAGGGGGCTCGGGCTGATCGGGTCCACGGGGATTCGGGCGGGGCCGGAAGGTGCGTATGCCCTCACAGTCAACCGCCGTGGCCCTTGCCGCCCCCGCAGTATCCGCGGCGAGTACTCCGTCCGCCGTCCCCGCTCGGTGCGAGCTCGGTGATCGACGGCACGTCCGCGTCGTGCTCCTGCTCATCGCGCTGACCCTGCTCAACCTGGGCGACCTGCACATGACCCTGCAGTTCCTCCGCGGCGTGGGGATGAGCGAGGGCAACCCCGTCGCCCGATGGATCGTCTCCCACGACGCCCTCGGCGGGGCGCTCGTCGTGGCGTACAAGGTTCTGCTCATCGGCGGGGCCTCCGTCATCTTCTACCGCTTCCGGCACTCGCGGGTGGCCGAGCTGGGGTGCTGGGCCTGCGTGGCCCTGCTGGTGTGGCTGACCCTGCAATGGTCGGATTACAGCGAGGAGATCCCCTCGCTGACCACCCAGGTCCACATGCTCTCGCAGGTCGAATACGCCCAGTGGGTGAGTTTGACGCCCTGAGCGGGACGGGGCGATACGCCCCGTCTCACATCGAAAACTCTCCAACCTACGATCGGGCATGACGACACCCGGCGCTGTTGCTCCCCCTGTTCATACGACGATCCACCGCATCGAGGTCTGGCCGAAGGGGGAAGCCGCCGGCGGTGATCCCAAGGGTGCGGCCCTGGTGCGCGACGCCGCGGCGATCGGCGTCAAACTCGCCTCGGCCAAGTCGGCCGCCGTGTATCTCGTCGAGGCCGACCTCGACGACGCCTCGCTTGAGCGCGTCCGCACCAAGCTCCTCGCCGACCCCGTCACCGAACGCTCGCTCGCCGGCGCGTCGGCCGCGGGCAAGGGCGTGCGCGTGGTCGAGGTCCACCCGCTCCCCGGCGTGATGGACCCCGTCGCGCAGTCCGTCGAGCACGCGATCCGCGAGATGACCGGGCTTGCGCACGTCCGCGTCAGCACGGGCTGGCGGTACGAGCTGCACGGCTGCTCGGAAGACGACGCCAAGAAGGTCGCCACGCGGCTCATCGCCAACCCGGTCATCCAGCGCGTGGTCTACGGCGCGTACGCGCCTGAAAAATTCCCGGTGGGGGCGAGCCACGAGCACGCCGTCCGACACATCCCGATCTTGAAGCTTGATGACGCCGGGCTGTTAAAACTGTCGCGCGAGGGGCACCTGTTCCTGTCGCTCGACGAGATGAAGGCGATCCAGTCGTACTACCGCGGCCTGTCGCCGGCGAGAGAACCCACCGACATCGAGTTGGAGACGCTGGCGCAGACGTGGTCCGAGCACTGCGTGCACAAGACGCTCAAGTCGAACGTGCGGTATTCGGGCGAGCTGGACAACGACGTGATCGTGTGGCAGGGGAGGCCGGGGCACGAGATTGTCACGGGCAAGGACGGCAAGAAAGAGCTGGTGATCAGGAACCTGCTCAAGAGCACGGTGGCCGCGGCGACGCACGAGCTGATCAAGGAGGGGATCGACTGGACGCTGAGCGTCTTTGTCGACAACGCCGGCGTGATCGCGTTCGACGACGAGCACGCGGTGTGCGTGAAGGTCGAGACGCACAACCACCCGTCGGCGATCGAGCCGTACGGCGGCGCGGCGACCGGCATTGGCGGGTGCATCCGCGACGTCATCGGTACCGGGCTCGCCGCGCGGCCGATCGCGTCGACCGATGTCTTTTGTGTTGCTTTTCCCGATGGGTGGGAGGAGGAAATAGCAAAGAGCAAATTTCCAAATGGCAAATCCGACGCACGATATTCAGTTGATGGTTTGAATTTGCCATTTGGCCCTTTGCCATTTGCTATTTCCCAGCTCCCGCCCGGCTGCCTGCACCCACGGCGGATCCTCTCGCAGGTCGTCGCCGGCGTGCGCGACTACGGCAACCGCATGGGCATCCCCACGGTCTCGGGCGCGGTGGCGTTCGACAACCGCTACGTCGGCAACCCGCTGGTGTTTTGTGGCTGCATCGGCGTGATGCCGCGTGACCGTGTGAAGGGGAAGGTGAACGCGGGCGACCTGATTGTGGCCTTGGGCGGCAGGACCGGGCGCGACGGCATCCACGGCGCGACGTTCTCGTCGACCGAGCTCGAGCACACGTCGGCGGACGAGTTTGCGCACGCCGTGCAGATCGGCAACGCGATCGAAGAGAAGCGCGTCCTCGACGCGATCATCCGGGCGCGGGACGAGGGGGAGGGGGGGCCGTTGTTTTCGGGTCTGACCGACTGCGGCGCGGGGGGCTTTTCGTCGGCCGTCGGCGAGATGGGCAAGGACGTCGGCGCGACGGTCTACCTCGAACGGGCCCCGCTGAAGTATGAGGGTCTGTCGTACACCGAGGTGTGGATCAGCGAGGCGCAGGAGCGGATGGTCCTGGCCGTGCCGAAGGCGAACCTCGCGGCTCTGCAACGAATCTGCGACGAAGAACGCGTCGAACTGGCCGTGCTGGGCGAGTTCGGCCCGCCGGAAGGATCGAGCGCCGACGACCCCGCGCTGCGGCTGATGTACCACGGCACGGAAGTCGGCCGGCTCAGCATGCACCTGATGCACGAGGGGATCCCGACGCCCCATCGAGAAGCGAAGTGGGACGGGAGCCGATCTTTGAAAGCCGAGGGGCTCAGCCCCTCGGTCGGGCATCATGCGAGCGACGGCGTGCCGTCCGTGCGTGACGCGCTGCTGCAACTCTTGTCGCACCCCAACATCGCGAGCAAGCACTGGGTCATCCGGCAGTACGACCACGAGGTGCGGGGCAACACGGTGGTGAAGCCGCTGGTCGGGCCGCGCGGGCGCGGACCCGGCGACGCGTCGGTCGTGCAGCCCGTGCCGGGCTCAAAACGCGGCCTGGCGATCTCGCAGGGGTTGCAGACGGGGATCGGCGATCGTGAAGTTGGGGGCGATCCGTACCTGATGGTCCTCGCGGCGGTCGACGAGTGCGTGCGCAACTTGGTGTGCGTCGGTGCCGACCCTGAGAAGATCGCGATCCTCGACAACTTCTGCTGGCCGTCGTGCGGCAAGCCGGAGAACCTCGGCGCGCTCGTCCGCGCGGCCGAGGGGTGCTACGACGCGGCGAAGGCGTACAAGACGCCGTTCGTGTCGGGGAAGGACTCGCTGAACAACCAGCTCACGATCCCCGGCGAGAACGGCAAGCCGGCGCGGACGATCGAGATCCCGTACACCTTGCTCGTGACGGGCATGGGGATCGTCGGCGACGTGAGCCGGTGCGTGACGATGGACGCCAAGGACGAGGGGAACGTGCTGCTGCTGGTGGAGGCGAAGGCCCAGGACACGCTCTCGCTCGGCGGCTCGCACTTCCAGCAGTTGTTCCCCGGAGCGGTGGAGGGCGAGCAGTCGCGCGTCCCCGTGACCGATCTCGTGCAAGGCCCGGCGGTTGCTCGGCGCGTCGCGGAGGTTATCTCACGCGGGGTCATTCGCTCCGCGCACGACGTCAGCGACGGCGGCGTGCTCTGCGCGGTCGCCGAGATGCTCATCGCGGCTCAGGAGCAGAATGACGCGAGCTCGCTCGGCATCGCGCTGCAGGATCGGCCGACCACCGCGTGGTTCGACGAGTCGCCGTCTCGCTACGTCCTCGAGGTCGCGGCGGGCGATGTTGAAATCGTCCGCGGCGTGTTCACCAGGAACGGGCACGCCGTCGAGACGCTCGGCGTGCTCGACCGTACCGGCCAACTCACCATCGGCGGCACAAGCATCGGCGTGGATGAACTCGCGCAGGCGTGGCTGAAACCGTTGGATTGGTGAGATCGTTTGCTAAAGCGGCCGGGGCGGCACGCCCCGGCTCACACATTACCAGATAAACCGCATGCGTCCGAAGTCGATCATGGGCCCGGGGCCGCCCTCGCGGAGCAGCGCGGGGAAGTAGACGAAGAACGCCTTGCCGATGAGCAGGTCGCGCGGCACGATGCCGGGCTTCTCGTCGATCATCGAGGTGACCCACGGGTCGGCGGCGGTCCACGCGCGGCCGTCGTAGCTGGCCGGCGAGTTGTCGCCGCAGGCGAAGAACTGGTCGGGCTCGAGCGTGAGCGTGGTCCGCGGGTCGGCGGCGCGGAGCATGTCGGCCATCGTGGTGTTCAGCCGCGGCTGGTAGAAGAGGTCGCGGTCGAGCCCGAGGCGGAGCATCTTGATCTCTCCGCCGGTTCCCGCGGCGAGCTGCCAATAGACCTTGGGGCGGATGTAGATCTCTTCCTGCGAGAGCACGCCGTTGGCCCCGCCGTCGCCGTCGGCGAGGCGGTCTTCGAGCGACTTGCCGGTGGCGAAGAGGACGCGCTGGGCGGGGGACCAGTCGAGGGTCTTGTCGTCTTCGATGAGCTTGTGCCCGTCGAACCAGACCTCGAGCCGTTGGTCGGCGTGCCAGAACTCGACGTTGTGGACCTCCTGCTCGCCGCCGGGCTGGAGCAGGCCGGGGGCGGCGGCGGCGGCGAGGGTCTCCCAGTCGCCCAGCACGCCAGCGGCCCCGACGGGGCGGCGGACGCGGAGCGTGACCGTCCCGCCGTGCTCGCTGCTGAAGTCGGCGGCGAAGACGTGCCCGCGCGCCTCGATGACGGCGGTGGCCTTGGCCGTGCCGGCGGCTTGGCCGGCGTTCTCGAGCCCGGCGCGGAGGCGCAGGTCGCTGACGGGGAAGCGGAGCTGCCCGCCGCCCTGGTTGCCGTAGATCTCGTCGTAGGCGTAGCGGTCGTCGATGACCCACGGCTCGCGGTAACGCGACCGGCCCTCGTGCATCGGCTCGCCCAGGCGGGCGTCGTTGAAGCGCGTCTGCTCCTGGTTGAAGACCAGCGTCGTGGACGCGGCGTCGGCGGGGGCTTGCCAGGTGTACGTCGGGCCGTCGAACGACCAGCCGGGCGAACTCGGCGTCCACGGGCGGCGGAACCAGTCGGGCGGCGCCCCCCCCCCCCCCGCCTCGGCCCCCGACGGGCCGAGCGGCGTGAACTCGGCGTCGAAGATCGTCTGCCACACCGCGCGCTGCACGTGGTCGGGCTTGCGGGCGATCGTCCACCCCCCGTTGCCGGCCTGCCCCGCGCCCCACGCCGCGGCGAGGGCCGTGTCGTCTTCTTTGCTGGGCTGCCTCCAGCCCGCGGGGATGGGGCGGGTGAAGACGTCGCCGTCGACGAGGGCGACCTGTTCGCCGGGGAGGCCGATGAGGCGTTTGATGTAGCGGTCCTGGGGGTCGTTGGGGTTGTTGAAGACGATGACGTCGTAGCGGCTCGGGTCCATGAGGCCGTAGAGGTATTTGAGGACGAGGATGCGGTCGCCCGCGCGGAGGCGTGCGCCGGGAACCTCGATGTATTCGCCGGAGAAGGGGTCGTTGACGCTGATGGGGTGCTGGGCGTCGCCCTGGCGTGCGGGGTAGTCGCCGGAGACGCCGGTGTGGTTGGCGTACCAGGGGCCGACGGCCCAGTCGTGCCCGCTGGCCGAGCCGTGGAAGCGCATGTGCTGGCCGAGGAGGGTGGGGGCCATCGACCCGGTGGGGATGACGAAGGCCTCGGCGACGAAGCCGCGGAAGACGAAGGCGAGCGCGAAGGCGATGACGATGGAGATCAGCGTCTCTTTGAGCGACTCGGGCTCGGGGGGCGCGGTGTTCATGTGGGGGGAGTGTAGTGGGAAAGACAGGCGTGAGGCGTGAGGCGTCGGTGTCATGACTGAAGAAGACGGCATTGGGCATTCGGGATTCGGCATTCGAAAGACATCTGCTCTGCTCTGCGAATGCCGAATGCCGAATGCCTAATTCCGAATCCCGATCACCACTCCAGCTCCAGACGCCTCACGCCCGACGCCGTACGCCGCCTGTGTATTTCGTCACCACCACCGCGTCGTTCTGCCCGCCGAAGCCGAAGGAGTTGCTCAGGCAGGCGGTGACGCCGCCTTCGGGGTTGAGGTCCCGCGCGGCATTGGGCACGTGGTCGAGGTCGCAGGCCGGGTCGGGCTCGTTGAGGTTGATCGTCGGCGGCACCCACCCCGTCTGGATCGCCTTGACGCACGTCATCAGCTCGACCGCGCCCGCCGCCTGGATGAGGTGCCCCAGCATGCTCTTGACCGACGAGAACGGCACCTTGGGCGCAAGGGCCCCGAAGACGCCCTTGACCGCCTTGGTCTCGATCGAGTCGTTCTCTTTGGTCCCCGTGCCGTGCGCGGAGATGTACTGCACGCCCGGTCTTCCGTTTGCGCCCGGCTCGCGCGGGTTGATGCCGGCCTGCTTGAGCGCGGCGAGCATCGCGCCCTGCGCGCCCTTGCCCTCGGGCTGGATGTCGGTGATGCGGAAGGCGTCGGCCGTCGAGCCGTAGCCGGCGATCTCGCAGAGGGGCGTTGCGCCTCTGGCCAGCGCGTGGTCGAGGTCTTCGAGGATGAGCATCCCCGCCCCCTCGCCCATGACGAAGCCGTCGCGCGTGCGGTCGAAGGGGCGGGCCGCGTGGGCGGGGTCTTCACGCCGACGGCTCATCGCGGTGAGGCGGATGAACCCGGTCATGCCGAGCGGGTGGATCATCGAGTGCGCCCCGCCGGCGATCATCACGTCGGCGTCGCCTCGGCGGATGATCTCGCTGGCCTCGCCGACGGCCTGGGTGCCCGCGGCGCACGCGGTCATGCAGTTGCTCGCCGGGCCGCGGCAGCCGAACTCGCCCGCGATGTGCGAGACGGTCATGTTCGGCTCCTGCTCCACTTCGCGGACGGGGTCCATCAGGCGAAGGGCCGCGGCTTCCCACGCCGGGCCGTTGATCTTGCGGTGCTCGGCGTCCCACCCGCTGACGTGGGCCGCGGCGTAGTTGTCAAAGTCGAGCGACCCCTCGCCCGCGCCGAGGTAGACGCCGATCCGCCGCGGGTTGACCTTGGCCCCGTCGAGCCCGGCCTGCTTCCACGCGTCGGCGGCGGCGGCGAGGGCGTACCAGGTGTTGTACCCCGCGCCGGTGTGCCGCGCCGAGCGTTCGGCGGGCAGGTGGTCTTCGAGGCGGAAGTTGCGCACCTCCGCGGCGAAGTTGGTGCGGAACGTGGAGGCGTCGAAGTGGGTGACGGGCGCGACCGCCGACTCGCCGCGCATCAGCCGAGCCCACACCGCGTCGACGTCCGTCCCCAGCGGCGTGACCCAGCCCATGCCGGTAATCACGACTCGGCGTTGCACGGCGCTGACAGGCGTGGGGCGTGAGGCGTGAGGCGTCGGTGTCATGACAGATTGTTGGGCGCGGCCGGCGCGTTGTCGGGTGTCACATCACTCCAGCGACAGACGCCCGACGCCTTAGGCCCCACGCCTCCTCAATGCTGATCGTCGTGCTCGTAGACATCGTGCTCGTCGTGCCCGTCGTGGCCCTGGTCGTCGTGAGAGCCGCCGGGGGTGAGGCCGAGTTTTTCGGGGTTGAGCACGCGGACGAGCCCGTCCTTGAGGCGGCGTTCGGCGAAGTTGATGATGAGCCCGAGCTCCATGTCGGCGCAGCGGAGCAGCGCGCGGAGGGAGGCCCGCTCGGTGCCGCCGATCTCGCCGCGGCTGGCCATCAGGTCGACGATGAACCGCCCGTCGACGACCATGTCGGCGGTGCGTTCGCCGATCTGCTTGTCTTTATACATCACCGGGTACGGCTTGTCGGTCTCGTAGGGGACGTCGATCGCCTTGAGCTCGGTCTCGACGGCCTTGCGGTAGATCGCCTCGTCGAAGCCGGGGCCGAGGTTGCGGTGCACTTCGATCGCGCAGCCGATGAGCTTGCGGGAGACCTCGGTGAGCGCCGGGTCGAGCGAGGAGAGCGGCACGCCGCGTCCCCCGCCGCCACCACCGCCCCCGCCCCAGTCACCGCCCCCTCCGCCTCCTCGACCACGACCACCGCCGCCGCGGCCGCCGCGGTACCCGCCTCTGCTGTGCTCGTCGTACACGGTTGTGCTCCCTGAAGAAAGAGAAAAGATGCGAACGAGGAAGAGGAAGTGCGTGCAGAATGCCCCCAACGATAGGCAGGGGAAGAGGGGAGGCGTGGGGCGTGAGGCGTCGGTGTCATGACTGAAGAAGACGGCATTGGGCATTCGGGATTCGGCATTCGAAAGACATCTGTTCTGCGAATGCCGAATGCCTCATCCCGAATCCCGATCACCACTCCAGCCACAGACGCCCCACGCCCCCACGCCTCACGCCCGGCTCAACACGGCCGCCGCACATTGACCGCCCAGCGACGGCGTGCAGACCAGCACGTTCCGCACGGTTCGCTGCTCGCTCGGCACGGCGGAGGGGCCGGCAGAAGTGGAAGCGAGGCGCACATGGGCCGGCAGGCGCTGCTCGGCGACGCACTTGGCCGCGACCGCCGCCTGCACGCCCCCCATGCCTGCCATCAAGTTCCCAATTGCGGGCGGCAGCGCCACGACGGGGATTTCCGCCAAATGATCGCCGAAGACCCGGCGCAAGGCCCCGGCCTCGCCGGCGTCGACCGCGGGGATGCCCAGCGCCCCGGGGATGATGGCGTCGATCTCGCCAGGCGAAACCCCGGCGTCGTCGAGGGCGTTCTCGATCGCGGCCAGAATCCCCTCGTCGACGTCGGGGGCCGCGTCGAAGGGGTCGGCGTGCCCGCCGCCGAAGCCGCGGATTTCGGCGTAGACCTTGGAGCCGCGGCGCTGGGCGGCCTCGGCCTCTTCGAGGATGAGGATGCCCGCCCCCTCGCCGAGGATCGTGCCGGCCGAGTGCGGGTCGTAGGGCTTGAGGAGCGTTCCGGCGTCGGTCGCCTTGCCGCAGTTGGCCAGGCGGCCGGCGAGCTGGATGCGGAGCATCCCCATGTAGGAGAGCTTGCTCTCCCCGCCGCCGGAGAAGCAGGCGTCGGCGTCGCCGCGTTCGATGACGCGGGCCGACTCGCCGATGGAGAGCAGGCCGCTCGCCTCGGCGCAGGTGATCGTGTTGCTCGGGCCCTCCGCCCCGTGGATGATGGTCACGTGGCAGGCGAGCATGTTGGGCAGATATTTCAGCAGCCACAGCGGCGTGAGGTTGCCCATGCCGCCGTTCGTGTTGTCGCCGTCGCCCGAGCCGCCCCAGGCGTGGATGGAGAATCGGCCATCCTCGTCGGTCGCGGTGACCATCGCGGCGGCGATCTCGTCGCTGTCGGCGGCGATCAGCCCCGCGCCGATCTGGCACCCCAGCCGCACCGGGGGGTAGGTGAGCTTCGAGGTGTCCGCGTTGTCGTCGGGGTCGCCCAGCGCGGCCCGCGTGACGAGCCCGGCGTCCTGCACGGCAAGCGACGCCGCGGCGACGGCCAGCTCGCTGTCGCGGGCCATGACCTTGACGGCCTTGCGGTAGTGCTTGGGCACAAAGTCTTTGGCGGCCAGCCCCTCGATCTCGCCCGCGAGCGTGCAGGCGAAGCCCGAGGCGTCGAGCCGTGTGATCGGCTTGAGGCACGAACGACCGCCGACGAGCCCCTGCCAGAGCTGGTCGAGCCCGATCCCGAGGCCGGAGACCGCGCCGATGCCCGTGATGACGACCCGTCTGCGCATGGGGGAGTGTAGAAGGGTGTGAGACGGGGTGTGTCACCCCGTCGATGTGATGGAGAGCTGCCGGGGCGGCACGCCCCGTCTCACGCGCAGCCTTCCCCCGCATACCATCCCGCATGGCCGAGACGAAGGTTGCTCCCGCGACGTCGACCAAGCCGAAGCCGAAGGACCCCGAGCCCCCTCGGCAGTGGAACGTCGTCCTCATCGACGACGACGAGCACTCCTACGAGTACGTCATCTCCATGATGCAGGAGCTCTTCGCCCACCCGGTGGAGAAGGCGTTCACCGTGGCCAAGACGGTCGACACGCAGGGGCGGGCGATCTGCCTGACGACGCACAAGGAGCACGCCGAGCTGAAGCGCGACCAGATCCTCGCCTTCGGCAAGGACCCCTACATGGCCGTCTCGAAAGGCTCCATGACCGCGATCATCGAGCCGGCGGACTTTGGGGGGGACGATGACGACGATGACAAGAAGTGAACAGTGAACAGCAAGCAGTGAACAGACCTACCGCGTTCATGTTTGCTGCCTTCTGTTCACTGTTTTCTGTTCACTGTTCACTCCGTTATGAAACCCCTCGTCATCCAGACCGAGCACCTTGACGCCGAGGCCGCCGCGTGGCTCGCCGAGCGGTGCGAGCTCGTGCAGTGCCCGCCCGACCTGAACGATCCGGCCTTCGCCGAGCTGCTGGGCCGCGCTGAAGGGCTGGTCATCCGCACGTACACGCAGGTGAACGAGGCGCTGCTGGCTCGCGCCCCCAAGCTGCGTGTGGTCGCACGGGCCGGCGTGGGGCTCGACAACGTCGACCAGCCGGCGTGCGCCGCCCGCGGCGTCGCCGTCATCTCAACACCCGGCGCCAACACGCGGGCCGTCGTCGAGTACGTCTTTGCGCTGATCGCCGACGCGCTCCGGCCGCGGGAATCGCTCGACGCCGCGATCGACCAGACCGACTGGAACACGCGGCGGAAAAGCCTGCTCGCCGACAAGCAGCTCTCCGACCTGACGATGGGGATCATCGGCCTGGGGCGCGTCGGCTCGGGCGTCGCCCGCGTCGCCAAGGCCCTCGACATGCGCGTCGTCTACCACGACCTCGTCGACCTGCCGGCGGACAAACGCTTCGGGGCCGAGTACGCCACCACGGCCGAGGTCTTCGCCCAGACCGACATCCTGACCCTGCACCCCGACGGCCGAAAGGAGAACCGGCACCTGTTGAACGCCGCGGCTCTGGCCAAGTGCAAGCCCGACGTGCTGATCCTCAACACCGCGCGGGGGTTCCTGGTCGATTCGGCCGCGCTGGCCGAGTTCCTGCGGGCTCATCCCAAGGCGGCCGCCGTGCTGGACGTCCACGACCCGGAACCGTTCGGCCCGGGCTACCCCTTGCTGGGCGTGCCCAACGCGAGGCTCCTGCCGCACCTTGCCGCGGCGACCAAGACCGCCCACCGGAACATGTCCTGGGTGGTGCGGGAGCTGTGGGAGGTATTGGAGAAGAAGGTATGAGGCATCGGGCACTCGGCACTGGGACTGATGCCGAGTGCCGTATGCCCAGTGCCTTCCTCTCCCAAGTTCTGTCTCGCCAAGGCGCTTTTCTTTGGCGGGAGGGCGGGCATACACTCCTCTCCCTCGCGGGCTTGTAGCTCAGGTGGCTAGAGCGCACCCCTGATAAGGGTGAGGTCGCAGGTTCGACTCCTGCCAGGCCCATTCACAGACAGGTGTTCGGCGCGTGGCACAGGCGTTTCGCCTGTGCCGCTGTGTTTTTGCGGCGGCCGATCAGTCCTCCGTCTCCACCTGGCCGTGTTCCTGCTCGGCGTCCACGGCGGGCGGCTGCTCGCCGAAGCCGCCGATGTTGGCGTGGATGCCGAACTCGTTGATCAGCCGGCCGCCGAGGTGGGCGGTGTTGACCATCATGAGCATCACCACGCTCATCGCGCCGAGGAAGACCAGGTGCAGCCCGACGCGGAGCCTGCGGGGGAACTGGTCGCCCTTGAGGACGTGCCAGAGGAAGAGCACGCCGTAGACCGCGGTGGTGATCGCCAGGAGCGACCGCGTCAGCTCGCCGGCGTCGTGGTGGGCGTTGATGACCTCGAGCGCCCCCGGCTTGGTCCGTGCGATCGCCTCGGCGACGTGGGCGGCCTCCTCGCCGGTCCACACCGCCAGGAAGGCCGCGACCATCCCGATGAGCATGAGCACCAGCGCCGAGGCCGAGAAGACCTGCGCCGTCCGCCGCGTGACCATCGCGATGAAGACGAGCACCATCGCCGCCGGGAAGAGGGCAAGGGGGAAGTGGATGATGATGACGTGCCAGTCCGGCCACCGCTCCGGCAGTATCGGCAGGTGCAGCAGGTCCATGCGGATTCTCCTTGTGACAAGCGCCCCGAACGCATGATACCCGGAAACACGCGCTCCTCGGCGCGTCGGACAATCTCGGATCGTCCGTGGCACAGGCGTCTTGGTGGCACCGGTCGGGGGGGCCAGACCGGTGCGTGGGCAAGCCTGGAATCGAGCGCCGGCTCGGCTCGGAGCGCCGAGCTCCCAGGATTTCAACAGCACAGCCGCCTGTGCCACGATCGGGCGCAAGCGAGATCCCGAAGAACCCTCAGAGCGGGCATAAACTTCGGCACATGGCCCCACCATCCACCGATTCGCCGCTGGTCGGCATCATCATGGGCTCGCGCTCCGACTGGGAGACCCTTCGGCACGCGGCCGAGACGCTCGCCGCCCTCGGCGTGCCGCACGAGACCCGCGTCGTCTCGGCGCACCGCACGCCCGACCTCCTCTTCGACTACGCCGCGAGAGCCGAAGCACGCGGCCTTGCCGTCATCATCGCCGGCGCGGGCGGGGCGGCGCACCTGCCCGGCATGTGCGCCAGCAAGACCGTCCTGCCCGTGCTCGGCGTGCCGGTCGAGTCGGCCGCGCTCAAGGGGATGGACTCGCTCCTCTCCATCGTGCAGATGCCGGGCGGCGTCCCCGTCGGCACGCTGGCGATCGGCAAGGCCGGGGCGATCAACGCCGCATTGCTCGCCGCGATGATCGTCGGCGTCTCTAACGCGTCGGTGCGCGACGCCGTGCGGAAATACCGCGAGGCGCAGACGAGCCGCGTGCTGAGCGACCCCGATCCTTCCAAGCCCGCGCCGAGCAAAGGCGAACAGGGAGCAGGGGCGTGAACGAGGTCATCGCCGTCCTCGGCGGCGGGCAGCTCGGGCGGATGCTCGCGCTGGCCGGCCTGCCGCTGGGCTACCGCTTCCGCTTCCTCGACCCGGTCGCCGATTCCCCCGCGCGAGCCGCCGGCGAGCTGATCGTCGCCGACTTCGACGACGACGCGGCGCTCGAGCAACTCGCCCGCGACGCGGCGGCCGTCACCTACGAGTTCGAGAACGTCCCCGCGCACGCCGCGGCCAAGCTCCGCCAGCTCGGCGCGAAGGTGTACCCGCCGCCCACGGTGCTCGAGACCGCGCAGGACCGCCTCGCCGAGAAGACGATGTTCCGCGCGCTCGGCATCCCCACGCCCGAGTTCGCGGCCGTCTCGTCGCGCGACGAGCTGCACGCCGCCGTCGCCAAAATCGGCGCGCCGTGCGTGCTGAAAACCCGCCGATTCGGCTACGACGGCAAGGGGCAGTTCGTGCTGCGCGACAACGCCCCCGCGGCGATCGACGCCGCGTGGGACGAGTTGGGGAACGCACCCGGCGGGCTCATCCTCGAATCGTTCGTGCCGTTCGATCGGGAAGTCTCCGTCCTCGCCGCACGCTCGACCACCGGCGAGACGGCCGTCTACCCGCTGGTCGAGAACCACCACCAGAACGGCATCCTCCGCCTCTCCGTCGCGCCCGCGCCGAGCACCTCGCCCAAACTCCAGCACCTCGCCGAGTCGCACGCGCAACGGATCCTCGACCACCTCGGCTACGTCGGCGTCTTGGCGATCGAGTTCTTCGAGCGCGGCGATGAACTCATCGGTAACGAGATCGCGCCCCGCGTGCACAACTCCGGGCACTGGACGATCGAGGGCTCGCTCACCAGCCAGTTCGAGAACCACCTCCGCGCGATCCTCGGCCTGCCGCTCGGCTCGACGGCGATGGCCGGCGCTGCCGCGGCGATGGTCAACCTGATCGGCGCATCACCGACGCGCGAGGCGCTGCTCAGGCTCCCCGGCGCTCACCTGCATCTCTATGGCAAGTCGCCGCGCCCGGGGCGAAAGATCGGGCACGTGACGCTCGTCGACGCCGACGCCGCACGCCTGCACGAGCGCGTGCAGGGCGTGATGGGATTGCTTTGAAGGCCTGCTGTGGCACAGGCGTCTGGCTGCTCTATTAAGATCGTCCGTCTTTGGTGGCACCGGTAGGGGGGGCCAGACCGGTGCGTGGGCAAGCCCGAAATCGAGCGCCCGCGCTCGGCTCGGAGAGCCGAGCTACCAGGATTTCAACAGAGCAGCACGTTCAAACCGTCGTCTCGAGCGTCTTGCGCACGTCGCCGATGAGTTCCTCGGCCTCGACGCGCGCCGACTTCCGCGATTTCTTGATCGCCGTCCACATCCCCCACGGCACAAACGGCAGCGTCAACGGCACATACCAGTACGCCGTCGTGAAGTCGTACGACGTGAAGTACGTCCGCAGCATCGAGTCCGTCAGCCACACGCCCGGCCACACCGTCAGCACCAGCACCACCGCGTACACGATCGGCAGCACCGGCTTGAGCCGAACGCGGAAGACCAGCTCGGAGCCGGTTCCATCACTCATCGGCACGTGTCGCGCTTCGAGCACGCCCTCGAAGGGCCTGCCGAAGTCCGTCATCGTGAACAGCGGCGTGCGTTGCTCGCTGTGTGGTGATGGACCTGACGCACGAGCAGGGGGAGGGGGCGGGGGCGGACGAAACCCCGGCAGCTTCCCCCGCCGCGACGCCCGGTCGAGCACCGCCAGCACCTCCGCCGCCGAGCGCGTCGTCTCCACCGTCGGCAGAGGAGCCGTCACGTCCACGCGCACCTCGTTCGCAGGGTGCCCCGCCGCGGGTTCGACGGCGTCGGTCTGTGAAGAAGGAAGCTGGCTCATGAGACGGTTTTTCGGACGCCTTCTGTGCGGGTCTTTGCTCGCACGACGGGAAAAGCAGGGGATTTCAACGGCCTGTGCCGCTCGCGACGGCCGTGGAGTGTAGAGGGCGTGTACCGGACGTGGAGCTTCTGTCGTCTGTCTTGCCCCGGGCCCGGCGGCGGGTATGTTCAACCAACGGATGTCCTCTTCGCCGCCCCCGCCACCGCCCGGCCCATCCATACCCCGATCACTCGGGGCGGCCGCCGCACACCCTTCGCCGATCGCCCGCCTCGTCGCGGCCAAAGTCGGCTTCCCCGCGCCCGGCGAGCTGCGGCCGTTCGCGCCGTCCCGCGCGCAGGCCGCGACCGCGCTCGTCCCCGCGACGCGCCCGACGCTCCGTCTCGTGCGCGAGCCCGCCGAGGCGGTCGCCCAGGAGAACCGCCTCGCCGCGTCGATCCCCGCGCTCGACGCGCGCTGGGCCTTTGCGGTGCGGGTCGCCGACACGCTCGAAGGGGGGCGGCTGGCGATGCTGCGTCCGGAGCGCCGGCGTCGGCTCGTGACGCAGGCCCGCCGCGCCGGCCTGCGCGACTTTGACACCAACCTGGTCATCGCGATCGTGCAGGACGCCGCCCGCTGCGGCGAGCCGATGGACGCCGACGGCGTCACGCGCCGCATCGCCCTCGTGCGCCCGCCGGAGGACGCGATGACCGCCGATCATGCGCACGAACCGGGTCGCGCCTCATCTGCGGCTTCCGCGGCGAGGCTCCTGTCGAGCCGTCGTTGGCTCGAAGCCGTGCTCGTCGCGTTGCTTGCTTCGGGCGCGCTGTGGGCGATGATCCGCTGGGTCACACGCGGCTGAGAGCGTTCTACCATCGCCCCATGCCCCTCATCGAACCCGGCCGAAAGGCCCCGGACTTCTCGCTCCCCGACCAGCACGGCGCGACGCACGCGCTCCGCGATTATCGCGGGCGGCCGGTGGTGCTGTACTTCTACCCCAAGGACGACACCACCGGCTGCACGGCGCAGGCGTGCCAGTTCCGCGACGACCTGCCGCGGTTCGAGACGAGCCGCGCGGCCGTCCTGGGCGTGAGCCCCGACAGCGTCAAGTCGCACGCGAAGTTCGCCGGCAAATACGGCCTGCCCTTCACCCTCCTGGCCGACGAGCCGGTGGGCGCGGCCGACGGCAAGAAAGGAACACCCAAGGTCTGCGACGCCTTCGGCGTGTGGGTCGAAAAGTCCATGTACGGGCGGAAGTACATGGGCGTGGTGCGCACGACGTACCTGATCGACGCGGATGGCGTTGTCGTCCGCCGCTGGGACAAGGTGAGCGTGCCGGGGCACGCCGAAGAGGTGCTCGCGGCGGTCGCGGAGTTGACGGGCGCGTCCATACCGAGCGCAGCGAAGAAGCGCGTCTCGAAAAAGACCACCGCCAAGAGCGCGTCGAAGAAGAACACATCCGCCAAGAAGACCGCGAAGAAGAAGACCGTCAAAGAGTCGCGATGAACGATGTGCTCTCTTTGAAAGCCGAGGGGCTCAGCCCCTCGGTCGAGTAGGCGCTGAATACCCCATTACGTTCTGTTGCCTCCAGCCACCGACGCCCGACGCCCCCCCCCGACGCCCACGCCTTCTCCCTCCCCATGCGGATCGCCCTCGCCCATGACTGGCTCGTCGGCTACCGCGGCGGCGAGGCCGTCCTCGACGCGATCGCGCGCACGCTCGCCGCCGACGGGCACGAGTTGACCCGCATCTACACGATGTTCGACGACGGCCGCCCGCTCACGCCGACGCTCGACGCGCTGCCGCGGCGGGCCTCGTTCCTCAACCGCGCGGGCGGCGGCTTCCGCCGATGGCTCCTCCCGGCGTACCCGCTCGCCGTCAACGAGCTGTCGCGCAAGCTCGCGCGCGACCACGCCGCATGGCCGATCGACCTGCTCATCTCGACCTCGTCGGCCGCGATCAAGGGGCTCAAAGCGCCCCGCGGCGTTCGGCACGTCTGCTACTGCCACGCGCCCGCGCGCTACCTCTGGTCGATCGCCGACGAGTACCAAGCCTCAGCCCACGAAGGCGTCGCCGGCACGCTGCGTTCCCTCGGCCTGCGCGCCTTCGGCCCCGTGCTCCGCGCGTGGGACCGCCGCACGGCCCAGTGCCCGCCGCACGGCACGGTGGACGTCTTCCTCGCCAACTCGACCGCGACCGCGGGGCACGTCCGCCGCTGCTACGGCCGCGAGAGCGCCGTGCTCTTTCCGCCGGTGCGGACGGATTTTTTTATCCCGGATCTGTCGAAGCCTCGTGAAAACTTCTGGCTCATCGCCGGGGCGCTCGAGCCCTACAAGCGGACGGACCTGGCGATCCGTGCCGCGGCGTTGTCATCGACCCGCCTTGTCGTCGTCGGCGACGGCACGCAGCGCCGTGCGCTCGAATCGCTCGCCCGCGGGCTCGGCGCGCCCGTCGAGTTCCTCGGACGCGTCGGCGACGAGCGCCTGCGCGAGCTCTACCGCACCGCACGCCTCTTCCTCTTCCCGCAGATCGAGGACTTCGGCATCACCGCCGTCGAGGCCCAGGCCTGCGGCTGCCCCGTCGTCGCCCGCCGCATGGGCGGGGCGCTCGACACCGTCGTCGACGGCGTCACCGGCTCGCTCTTCGACCAGCCCACGCCCGACGCGCTCGTCGACGCGGCGGCGCGGTGCCCCCCGCCAAACACGGCGTGTCGTCACAACGTCGAGCGGTTCAGCGAAGACGCCTTCGCACGCGGGCTGCGGAGCCGGCTGTTCCTTGTATGAGACGCGAAGCGTGAGCGAGCGTCCTGCGTGTTCGGCGTTGGTGCATAGGACATCGAAAGAGCGAATCCTCTCGCTCGCATGAGAGGCTCTACCAACCAAACGAGTCTATCGAGTGCGATGCGCGACACGTGCGCTGGAGCCTCTCGCACAAGAGGATTATGCGGGTTTCGAAGCTTGATGATCAAGAAAAGCGAAAAAACAGTTTGAACCACGGAGAACACAGAGGATACAGAGATTTGCATCCAATCCCTCGCTTGGGTGTTGGGCTCAGTTCTTTGTTCTTTGCCTTTCTCTGTGAGCTCTGTGTGCTCTGTGGTTCAAATTCTTTGCATAATCCTCGCAAGCAAGAGGTCAGAGATTGAACCTCACGCCCCCAGCCGGCCGCTGTCATACGGCAGGATCGGCGTCTGCAGACCCGCGTTGCGCCCGGGCACGTGCTGCGGGTCGATCAGCCCGCCGCTCGTCGGCAGCCGCACCGCCAGCACCTGCCCGACATACAGCTCGCAGTCGGCCTCGAGGTCGAGGTGGCGCACGACCTCGCAGTCGATCGCCGCGACCGAGCGCACCAGGATCGGCGCGGTAGAGACGAGGCGGACGACCTGCATCGAGTCGAACGGGTCGCTCGGCGGCTCGGTGGGCTCTTCACCGCCGTGCGTGGTCGTCGCCGCATCGTCGCTGGGCAGGGCGAACTTGCGCATCATCAGCCGCTGCGTCGGCTCGATCACGCAGAGGCCGAAGCACCGCGCGTCGCGGATGATCGACGCGAGGTGGTGTCCTTTGCGCACCGCGACGCACAGCATCGGCGGCTCGGTGGCGCACGCCATCACCCGGTGCACCAGCATCCCCGCGCGGGTCTGCTCGTGCCCGGCGGTCATCACCGCGGTCGTCGCCGGCAGGGCGTCCATCGCCCGCGCGATATCGTCGGGCGAGACCTTGCCGCTCGCGGCCGCACGCGCCGCCCAGGTCTGATCGCTGCGGTGCCGATCGTGCCCGGACTCGTCCTCGCCGGGGTGCTGCGGCTTCGCCTGGCTCCGCTGCCGGGCATCGGGCGACGAGCGCGCCGGGCCTTCACGGCTCGACAGCCGCGAACGCCCCTCGAGCCGCTCTGTCCTCTCCGGATGCTGCATCCTGGCCATCTTTCGCCCCCCTGGGTTTTCAGCCGCGTTCACCGCTTCGGGCCTCTGCCTGCCCCGGGCGCGCCCCGGGAAACCCACGCAGGATGTACAGAATACCACCGGAACAAGCGGGTGCACGCGGCGATAACCGACAGCATACGACAAATCCCGACACGGGAACAACCTGTGGACAACGCAAAATATGCGGGGATAACTCGCGTTGGTGTTGCAAAGTGTCGAAAAGTGTCATAATCTCCCATCACCGCCCGGAGGTCCGATGGAATGTTATTCACCGGCGTCTCCGAGCACACGATCGACTCCAAGCAGCGCCTGGCGATCCCCGCCAAGTACCGCAACCAGTGGAGCCCCGAGCGTGACGGCGGCGCGTGGTTCTGTGTGCCCTGGCCGGGCGGGATCCTCCGCCTGTACACCGAGATGGAGTTCAAGCGCCTCTCGGACGCGATGAACGCTTCCCTGCACCCCGCCGAGGACGCGGCGGAACTGGAGACCAACTTCTTCGGCTTTGCCGAGCGACTGGAGATGGACTCGGCCGGCCGGATCTCGATCCCCAAGGAGCACCTGGAACTGGCCGAGCTGAGCACCGAGGTCGTCGTCATCGGGGCCCGCAACCGCCTCGAAGTCCGCGACCGCCAGACCTGGAACGCCGGCAAGGCCGAGCGCTTCCAGAATCTCAAGGAGCTCGCCCGCCGGGCGACAAGCCCCGGACCGATTCAAGCCCAACACCCCGCTGGAGGCGGAGGACAACAGCACTGATGGAACGACAGGCGCAGACATGGATCGTTGATGGCGGGGGGCGGGGGCGGATCAAGCCACTCCGGTGGTGAGAGAGAACCTGCCGGCGTTCGCGAGGACGCCGCCGGGTTTTGCACAACACGGATGTGTGCGAGCCGACGGGACGTGAACGGAATCTGCGTCCACGATCGGGAGAGTCCGGCCGACCGTCCCGCATGGATGCGGCGACGGCACGTGCGACGGCCAGCCAAGGAAGGCGGGCCGAATCGGCGTGAGCGCCGGCGATAACCCGACGGGGACACCACCGGCCTAGCCGGCGGGCAAGCCCCAAGGCTCATGAGCGCTCGGCCGACCCGCCACCGGCCGAGCGTTTTTTACGCGCTCCGCCGACGAATCCATACATCGACCGTTCACCGGCGATTTGTTTATAGATTGTTCCCTCTAAAAAAAGAATCACGCCTCTTTCGGTGTGCGGGACGGGCGGCGGGAGAAACCGCGGGCGTCGTTGCCGCTAAAGTGAGCCGGCACAAACCTTTGATGGAACATTCACCGTTGTGCGCTGCGGCCGCGTGACGGCGGGCGTCGGCTCCCCGTTGCCGAGCCACGAACGCCGTTCTCCCTCTCAACGCCGCACGCACAGCGAGCAGATTCGGCACAAGGCGGTTGCGTATGAAACCCACCGGTCCCCTGCAAGCTCCCTCGTCGACCACGTCGGCCCCTTCCCGCGCTTCGACCAAAGGCTTCGGCCCGGTCGAGCAGGACTCTCCGGGCGGCCGGGCTGCCGGAGCCGTCGCGGGCGAACGCGGCGCACAGCGCGGCACAGGCGGCGGGACCCGGAAGGGCCGCCTCGCCTTCTTCCGCGAGTTCGTCAAGTCCCCGGCCGAGCTGGGCACGTGCTTCACCTCGAGCCCCGCGCTCGGCAAGGCGATCACCGAGGGGATGGGGCTCGAGACGGCCAAGACGGTCATCGAGACCGGCGCGGGCGCGGGGGCGATCACCGAGGACATCCTCCGGCGGATCCAGCCCTCCCCCGCGTGCACGTTCGTCGCGATCGAGCTCAACGCGGGCCTGGCGATCGCGCTCAAGGAGCGGTTCCCGCGGGTGCGCGTCTACCGCGAGGACGCGCAGAACATCCGCTCGGTCTGCGAGCGCGAGAACATCGTGCCGGGCACGGTCGACGTGGTGATCTCGAGCCTGCCGTTCCTGCTGTTTCCGGCGGGGCTGCAGGAGCGGATCATCCACGAGACGGCGGCCGTGCTTAAGCCGGGCGGCACGTTCGCGATGCTGACCTACCGCGTCGAGGCGATCATGCCGAGCGTGAAGCGCTTCCGGCGGATCATGGAGCGCGAGTTCTCCACCGTCGCCGACCCCCGGCGGATCACGGCCAACTTCCCGCCGGCGCATATCTATCGGTGTGAGAAGTAAGCAGGCACCGGGCCGCGGGGATCGGGAGATGCAGAATCGGCATTGGGCATTCGGGATTCGGCATTCGGTGCGGCGGGCATTGCGAATGCCAAATGCCGGTTCCCGAATGCCGATCGTGTTTGCCCGCGGCCTGATCCCCGCGGCCTGTGCTTACTCCCCCGCCACCAGATAGAACCGCTCCACCCGCACGTCGAACCGTTCATCGTCTTCGGCGCGGAAGGTGAAGCGTCCTTCCATCGTGCCCCATCGGCTCGGCAGCGGGCACCACGACTCATACTCGAACGACGCGCCGGGCGCGAGGATGGGCTGCTGCCCGATGACGCCCTCGCCGTCGACCTCGTGCCCTCGGCCGTGCGCGTCGACGATCTCCCAGTGGCGGGTGAGGAGCTGGACGGTGTCGCCGCGCTGGTTGGTGAGGCGGATGCGGTAGGCGAAGGCGAAGCGGTTCTCCGTCGGCAGCGACTCGTGGTCCATGGAGCGCGGGCGGACCTCGACGAGCACGCCGGCCGTGGTGCACGACGAGCCGTGCGGGTGCCGCGGGGCCGTGGGAGTCTCGCGGACGGTCGGGGTGTCGGTCATGGTCGTTCTCCGAACGGGTGCCGCCGCGTGCGGCGTGCGGCGGCAGAGTGAGCATGGATTCACTGGCAATCGGGAAAGAATGTGCGATATTTGTGTTGAGTTTGAGTTTAGGTTGTGTGAAGGCCGATAGACAGGGTACGTGGCCATGAGGTTTCTCCCATGCTCACCTGGTCTAAGGCAGACCTTGAGCGTACGGCCGGACAATGGGGACCAAGAGGGCGTTCGCCCCTGATCCCCGCTGGCTCTTCCGGGCGTACGCATTTCTTGTCGCGTGTTCAGTCAAGGTCTCCCCATCTCTTAGGAGACCGTCTCGTGCTCCCTCGACGCACGCAAGCCGGGTTCTCGCTGATCGACCTCATGGTCGTCATCGCGATCATTGCCGTGCTGATGTCGATGCTGCTGCCGGCGCTCAGGGGCGCGCGCGACGCGGCCCGCGCGGTGGTGTGCCTGTCGAACCAGCACCAGATCGGGCTGGCGCTGACGATGTACGCGAACACGTACAAGGAGTACACGCCGCGTGAGAGCGGCAGGTCCGAGCCGATCGGCACGCCCGAGTCCCGCTACTACGCCGCGTGGCCCTTTGTGCTCAGGCCGTACGTCGACAGCCGCGTGCCGGAGGTTTCTCAGGAGCTCGACCCGACCGGCGGCATGGGCGACCTGTTCGCGAGCGCGCCCTACTACCGCGACCCCGCGCGGCCGAAGGACCGGCACAACATCCATTACGTCAACAACGGCCTGGCCTTCCGCGCGCCGGGGCTGGCCAACTACTACGCCAAGCCGCCGACGCAAATGTGGAAGTACCCGCGTCCGGCCGAGGTGCTGTACTTGGCGTGCTTCACCGACGACGCGGAGAAGATCCACGCGAAGGCGTGGTACGTGCCGGGCGCGACCAACCGGTGGCTGGCGGTGGTGTACGACACGCACAACGAGAGCAGCATCGTGCTCAAGTCGGAGACGGGGGTGTTCATGCAGCGGATCGCGACGAGCCGCCACGGCGGCGGGCCGCGCGGAGGAGGGACGGGCGCAAACGCCGTCTACCTCGACGGGCACGCACGCTTCACCACGGCGGCCGAGCTGCTCGACATCGAGACGTGGGACGACGGCGACTACCGCGCCGACAAGCCGCCCAAGACGCGGTGAGCGGGGGCCGGAGGAGCGGGGGGGGGAGTGGGGGCGTCTACCAGTTGCAGTGTGCGTGCAAGAGGGCGGCGGCCTGCACCGGTTGCACGCCGGCTTTGTCCCGCGGGGCGGGCGGTCGCCGTGGACGTTGCCTTCTCAGCCGCCGGGCGAACGGAGGCGGCGTACAATCCGCCCCGACGCGGGCGTAACTCAATGGTAGAGTGCCAGCCTTCCATGCTGGATGTTGAGGGTTCGAGTCCCTTCGCCCGCTTTCATAAGGTGTGGATGATCGTCGGTCTTTCCTCAATGAGGATTGGGCGGCACGGGTGTGAACGGCGATCGGCCGCGTTGACAGCGCGGGGGGAGTGTTTCTAAGCTCAAACCCTTGCCGTAGACAGTCCGGCGGGCTTCCGCGGTGGGGCTCGGAGACATAGCCACACCCATGAAGCTGATCATCCAAATCCCGTGCTTCAACGAGGCCAAGACGCTCAGGATCGCGCTCGACGCCCTGCCGCGTCAGATCCCCGGCGTCGACACGATCGAGACGCTCATCATCAACGACGGCAGCACGGACGAGACCGTCGACGTCGCCCGCGCCTGGGGCGTCAACCACGTGATCTCTCACCCGCGCAACATGGGGCTGGCCAAGGCCTTCATGACCGGCTTGCACGCGTGCCTTGAGCGCGGCGCCGACGTCATTGTCAACACCGACGCCGACAACCAGTACAACGCCGACGACATGGGGCTGCTGGTCAGGCCCATCATCAACGGCGACGCCGACCTGGTCATCGGCACGCGGCCCATCGCCTCCATCGAACACTTCAGCCCCGTCAAAAAGACGCTGCAGAAACTCGGCAGCTGGGTGGTCCGCACGGTCAGCGGCGTGCCGGTCAAGGACGCGCCCTCCGGCTTCCGCGCCATCAGCCGCTCGGCGGCGATGAGCCTCAACGTCTTCAACAAGTACACCTACACGCTGGAGACGATCATCCAGGCAGGGCAGTCCGGCCTCCGCGTCGTCGATTCGCCGGTCCGCGTCAACGAAGACCTCCGGCCGTCCCGCCTGGTCAAGAGCATCCGCAGCTACATCCAGCGCTCGATCATCACGATCATCCGGATCTTCGTCGCGTACCGCCCGCTGCCGTTTTTTCTCACCATCGGCCTGCTGTTCGCCCTCGCCGGGACGGTGATCGGCGTCCGGTTTCTCGTGTTTTACCTGACGGGCAGCGGCGGCGGGCACGTGCAGTCGCTGATCCTCGCCGCCGCGCTGCTGCTGACCGGCATCCAGACGGTGTCGCTGGGCGTCCTCGGCGACATCATCAGCGTCAACCGGATGCTGCTCGAGGACATCCAGTCGGAGCTGCGCCGCAACCGCTTTGGCCGGAGGAACACCCATGGCTGACCAGACCGCGGCGTTGCTCTCGCCGTTCCTCCGTTCGCAGCGGCTCAAGGCCGCACGACCGCTGCTCCAAGGCGACGTGCTGGACTTCGGCTGCGGCGTCGGCCTTCTGGCCCAATGGGTCGAGCCGGAACGCTACCTCGGGCTTGACATCGACGCCCCCAGCCTCGACAAGGCCCGCGCTGCGTTCCCCCGGCACACGTTCACGCTCGTCGAGCGCCTCGAGGCGTGGCCCGAGCTGCTCGACGGCCGGCGGTTCGACACGCTCGTCGCCCTGGCGCTCATCGAGCACGTCAAGGACCCCGCCGGGTTTCTGCGTAGCTTCGCCTCGGTCCTCAAGCCGGGGGGCTCGATCGTCCTGACCACCCCCAACCCGGCCCTGGGGTGGGCCCACCAGCTCGGGGCCAGGGTCGGCCTGTTCAGCAAGGAGGCCGACGACGAGCACGAGGAGCTGCTGGGCTTCCGCCGTATGCGTGAGGTCTCGGCCGACGCGGGGCTCGAGCTGGCCTCGGCACGCCGGTTTCTTTTCGGGGCCAACCAGCTCTTTGTGGTGCGTCCCCCGGCATCCGCGACGGCCGCACCCATCGGGGCCGCGGCCCGCTAACCGCCGCTCTTACGGGCAGCCCTTGCCCCTGAGGGGGGGCCGCCCTATCCTTGAGGCCCACGTTTTCCCGGAGCGGCCCCATGAAATCGCAAGCCCACCCCCAGTTCTTCGCCTGCAAGATCTTCCACAACGGCGAGCACGTCTTCACCACCGGGGCCACCGTCCCGGAGATGCACGTCGAGGTGTGGTCGGGCTCGCACCCCTTCTTTACGGGCAAGCAGACCTTCGTCGACGCCGCGGGCCGGGTCGAGAAGTTCCAGAAGAAGTTCTCCGGCAACTACTTCGCCAAGCCGGCCAAGAAGAAGAAGGTCGGCCTCGCCGACGACGAGTAAATCCCTCGTCCTTCACCCTGTATTGGTTGATACTCAGCCCGGCTTCCCGCCGGGCTGTTGCGTTAACCGCAACCCGGTGTCGGTGAGAGGGCGATCGGCGGAGGGTGGCCAGCGCGGGAGAACCGTGTACACTCCAAACCTTGGCTGAGCACGAGTCATTTTCGAGTCATCGTTCGAGACGGAGCGTCTGCTCATGAGTTTGCCGGAATCCGCCGCCAGCCCGTCACCCGCTCGGCCACCAAGTCTCCGCTACCACAGTCTCGATTTTTGGCGTGGCGTGGCGTGCCTGGCGGTCATCGTCTTCCATTCGACGTTCTACCTCACCGAAAACCCCGCGATCCCGCCACAGACCTCGATCGTCGGGCGCGTCATCACGGCCGTCTGCCACAGCGGGTTCCTCGGCGTGCCGCTCTTTTTCGTGATCAGCGGCTACTGCATCACCGCGGCGTGCATGCGCAACTCGGGCGGCGTCCGCCGCTATTTCTATCGGCGTTTCCGGCGCATCTACCCGCCGGCGTGGATCTGGCTGGCCATCTCGCTGCTGATCGTCGGCGTCGTCTGGATGCTCAACGGCACGCACCTGCTCTTCGATTCCATCCACCCGGTGCACGATCCGACGGAGATCACGCCGTGGGGCTGGGTCGGCAATCTCACCCTCACCGAGACTTGGCTGGCCAACCTCGGCAACCGCGATGAATCTCTCTTCAACGGGCATTACTGGTCGCTGTGCTACGAAGAGCAGTTCTATGCGGTCTGCGGGCTGACGCTGTTCTTCTTCGGGGCTTCACGCCGATTTTTCGCGGTCATGCTCGCGATCACCGTGCTGGCCCTGGTCGGCCTGACCGCCGGCGGCCAAGACTACGCGGACTTCAGCCAGGGTTTCTTCTTTGACGGGAAGTGGCTCATGTTCGCGGCGGGCATCGCCGTCTTCTACCGCGTCCACATGGCACGCAAGCCGTGGGCCTATTTGATCGACGCGTCGCTCCTCGGCGTCATCGCGCTCTACGCCGTCCTCAAGGGCGCCGTCCCGACGCTGAACCTGACGACCACCAGCGCGGCGTTGTTCTTTGCGTTCGGCCTCGTCTGGCTGTGGCGGATCGACAAGCCTTTCGCCGAATCCCGCGTGACCCGCCCCGTCAGTTGGTGCGGCGAGATGTGCTACAGCCTGTACCTCACCAACTGGCCCGTCGCCAAGGTCGTCTCCCGGCTGCTATACGACGCCGGAGTCCAAGGGCTCTGGCCCACGATCCTCATCTGCCTGCCGATCTGTGCGGCGGTCTCCATTCTCGTCGGCCGGGTGTTTTTCCTCCTGGTGGAACGCCGATTCCTCAACACCAAGCCGGTCAGCTCGGGATTTGTTTCCCCCCACGCCCAGGCGAGCCCGCCGGTGGTCGCCGGCTCCGCCGGATAACACGCACCCCGTGCATTCTTCATCCTCTCCCAGCCCGGCACCCGTGCCGGCGTTGTTCTAATCCTGTAACCGGCTCCTCCTCATTGGCCGATGGAGGAGATCCCGATTTGACTTGCTGCCTATTTTCTCCAACTATTCATCCATTCATCCAGATATATGGATGATTCTGTGCGACCGACTTCAGAATCCCTTTTTTCGGACCGTGTATGACCACCCCCCCCCGTCCTGCTTCGACCTCCAGCCGGATTGTGCATGAGCTTGCCCGCCGCGTCCTTGTCCTCGATGGGGCGATGGGCACGTCGATCCACCAGCACGACCTCTCGATCGACGGCGACTACTGCGGCTGCGAGAACTGCACCGAGATCCTCGTCCGCACCCGCCCCGACGTCATCGGCTCCATCCACGAGGAGTTCCTCAAGATCGGGGCCGACGCCGTCGAGACGGACACCTTCGGGGCCAACCCGCTGGTGCTGGCCGAGTTTGACATCGCCGACCAGGCGCACGAGCTGTGCAAGCGCGCGGTCGACGTGGCGCGTGCGGCGTGCAACAAGTTCAGCACCGACGACAAGCCGCGGTTTGTGATCGGCTCGATCGGGCCGGGCACCAAGCTCGTCACCCTCGGCAATACGACGTGGGAGAAGATGCTCGACTCCTACCGCGTACAAGCACGCGGCCTGTTGGCGGGCGAGCCGGGCGCGTGGGCCAAGCAGGCCAACCAAGCGGCAGGGGTCGATGCGTTCGTCATCGAGACGTGCCAGGACGTCTTGCAGATCAAGTGCGCGATCAACGCGGTGCTGATCGAGCTGCGCGAGAAGGGCCTGTCGCCGGCCGACGTGCCGATCTTTGTGTCGGTGACGATCGAGACGACGGGGACGATGCTCGTGGGCACGCAGATCGAGGCCGCGGCTCACGCGCTCTCGCGGTACCCGATCGCCTCGCTGGGGCTCAACTGCGCGACGGGCCCGACGGAGATGGTCGAGCACGTCACATGGCTCGGCAAGCACTGGCCGGCGATGGGCGTGGTGCCGGGCACGAGCATGCCGCGGCTGGTGAGCGTGCTCCCCAACGCGGGCCTGCCGCTGCTGGTCGAAGGGCGAACCGAATACCCGCTCAAGCCCAAGCCCTTCGCCGACGCGGTGCTCAAGTTCGTCGAGGAACACAACGTCGGGATCGTCGGCGGCTGCTGCGGCACGACGCCCGAGCACATCCGGCACCTTGCCGAGAAAGTCGGCGAGTACAACACGCCCGCTAAGCGCCCCCCGCCGCCGAATGCGACGCCCGAGGCGCCCGCGCCGGGCGTCACGTCGCTGTACGCGCCGACGGAGTACCGCCAGGACAACTCGTTCCTCATCGTCGGCGAGCGGATGAACTCCTCCGGCAGCAAGAAGTTCAAGCAGCTCCTCGAAGCCGAGGACTTCGACGGCATCGTCTCGCTGGCCCGCGAGCAGATGCGGCACGACGGCGCGCACGTCCTCGACCTCAACGTCGACTACGCCGGGCGCGACAACGCCAAGGACATGGCCGAGATCGTCACGCGCGTCGTCCGCCAGGTCGACGCGCCGCTGATGCTCGACTCGACGCAGATCAAGACGCTCGAAGCCGGCCTGAAGCACGCCGGCGGCAAGTGCATCATCAACTCCGCCAACTTCGAGGACGGCGAGGAGAAGTTCGACGCGATCTGCGAGCTTGCCGTCACCTACGGCGCGGCACTGGTCATCGGCTCGATCGACGAGGACAAAGAAGCCTCGATGGCGCGCACGGCCGACCGCAAGCTCTCGATCGCCCAGCGCGCCTACGAGCGTGCCACCAAGCACCACGGCATCCCCGAAGAGGACCTCGTCTTCGACCCCCTCGTGCTCCCCGTCTCGACGGGCATGGAATCCGACCGGCGCTCGGCGCTCGAAACCGTCGAGGGTGTTCGGCGGATCATGCGGGCGATGCCGAAGTGCCAGACGACCGTCGGGCTGAGCAACGTTTCGTTCGGTCTAAAACCTGCCGCGCGGGTGGTGCTCAACTCGGTCTTCCTGCACGAGCTGCTGGAGGCGGGGTTGACGGGGGCGATCGTGCACGCGAGCAAGATTTTGCCGCGGAACAAGATCGAGGATGCGCAGTGGCAGGCGGCGCTGGATCTGATCTACGACCGGCGTGACACGAGCGTCGGCGGCACCGGCCTGCCCGAGGGCATGCCGCTGGGGGGAGGGGGGGGCTTCGACCCCCTGCAACACTTCATCGAACTGTTCAAGGACGTCCAGGCGGGCGCGGCGAAGGAAGTCAAGAAGAAGGACCTGACCGTCGAGGAGCAGCTCCGCGCGCACATCGTCGACGGCGAGAAGCAGGGCCTGATCGACTGCCTCGAAGCGGCGAGGCAGAAGTACACGCCGCTGGCGATCATCAACGACCACCTGCTCGACGGCATGAAGACCGTCGGCGAGCTCTTCGGCTCCGGGCAGATGCAGCTCCCGTTCGTGCTGCAGTCGGCCGAGGTGATGAAGATGGCCGTCGCGCACCTCGAGCAGTTCATGGAGAAGGTTGAGGGCGGGGGGGGGACCAAG
>CAZZDW010000009.1:0-56680 GCA_964652945.1 uncultured Phycisphaeraceae bacterium | reverse complement strand
CCTGACGCTGAGGCACGAAAGCGTGGGGAGCAAACAGGATTAGATACCCTGGTAGTCCACGCCCTAAACGATGTGCACTAGACCGTGGCGGTTTTGACGCCGTCATGGTCGGAGAGAAATTGTTAAGTGCACCGCCTGGGGAGTACGGTCGCAAGGCTAAAACTCAAAGGAATTGACGGGGGCTCACACAAGCGGTGGAGCATGTTGCTTAATTCGAAGCAACGCGAAGAACCTTACCTGGGTTTGACATGCATGGATTAGTAGGTGGAAACATTTATGACACCCGCAAGGGTGGAACATGCACAGGTGCTGCATGGCTGTCGTCAGCTCGTGCTGTGAAGTGTCGGGTTAAGTCCCTTAACGAGCGCAACCCCTGTCGCTAGTTGCCAACGAGTCATGTCGGGGACTCTAGCGAGACTGCCGTTGTAAGACGGAGGAAGGTGGGGATGACGTCAAGTCCTCATGGCCCTTACATCCAGGGTTGCAAACGTGCTACAATGGCGCGTACAGAGCGAAGCGAGGCCGCGAGGCGGAGCAAATCGCAAAAAGCGCGCCCCAGTTCGGATTGCAGGCTGCAACTCGCCTGCATGAAGTTGGAATCGCTAGTAATCGGAGATCAGCTACGCTCCGGTGAATACGTTCCTGAGCCTTGTACACACCGCCCGTCAAGTCATGGGAGCCGGTAGTGCCCGAAGTCGCCATACCTCAGTGGTGCCCACGGCAAGATCGGTGACTGGGACTAAGTCGTAACAAGGTAGCCGTAGGAGAACCTGCGGCTGGATCACCTCCTTTCTAAGGGATTTCCTTGGACTCGGCCCTCGGAGCAATCCGAACCGAGTACGTCAGCACACCCTCGTCCGACCCGCTCGGACAGCCGGCAGAGCAATCTCCGGCCAATGGACCCCAACTGTCTTTGCAATATAAAACAGCCCCCGTCGAGTTTCGGCGGGGGTTGTTGCTTTAACCGGTCTTGGGTCTTGGGGCCTGGGGCCCGAAAGCTATGCCCGATGTTCAACGTGTACGAGACGCGCCCGCCTCCAAGCGTGAGCGAGCGTTGTCTTTGCCTTTGAGAAAGCCGCGGGGCTCAGCCCCGCGGTTGTTGGCGGCGATGCGCTCGTCGTTCCCGCACGACGTGCCACACGCCTAAGGAGACCGACGCGAGCCACACGGCAATCCCGATGCGGCCGCCTGCCGGGTTATGCGGCTCGTCGGGTAGTGGGTCCATGATCTCGGGAAACAAAAAGCCGGCCAAGATGCTGAGCATTACGCACGACAACAACCACACGAAGACTCCCTCGGCGATCGCCCGGCCCCATGTAGGAGGCCGACGGAGCCTGCCGTGCCTGTCCACCTCGGGGAGCCTCACGGCCGCTCCGATCCCGCAGCCTTCTGCGGCGTCAGGAACTCATCACTCAGCTCCAGCCCGCACTCCGGACACCGCGGCTCGGTGATCGCCGTAAGCGAATACCGGCACGCCGGGCATTTGGGCTGCCGTCGAACCGGCGAGAGCAGGCACGCGATCGGCTCGGCGTAGATGATCAACGCCGCACCGGCGACGAGGTTGATGACGGCCCACGGCCCCCACCTGCCGAGCCATTCGGTCGTCGATACGCTCGGCCCCGTCGCCGGCGAGCCCCCGTACGGGCTCAGGCCCTGCATCATGAGCCCGGCCAGCGAGCCGATCACCGAAATAACGATCTGCACGATGAGCCACAGACCGACCACCGAAATCAGCCCGGTGAGCAAGTACCGGGTCCTGGCAACGTCGGCGGCACTCGGAACCATCACGGAAGTCTACTGAAGAGGGAATCGCTCTGCAGAGAGAGCGGGGGGTTGGCGCTGCAACCCTCTCCCCGCGTTGAACGGACGCGGCTGTTCTTCGAGCGACTCCGCGTCGATCGCTCGCTGGATACTCCGAACCGCGGCCCTGAGCCTTGTGGCATTCAGCATTTGGAGGAACAAGACGCACTCATCCGATCTCCAACTCACCAGTTGCTGAGAACGGCCTACTCCGCAATCCCCAGGTCCTTCTTCGTGAACAGCGACTCGAACCGCACCCCCGCCTCCTGCATGTTCGCCGCGGCTCCTTCCTGCCGATCGATCGTCGCGATCACCGCCACAACGTCCGCGCCCGCCTCGCGGAGCACCTTCACCGCCTCCAGCGCCTGCCCGGCCGTCGTCGCCACGTCTTCGAGCAAAATCACCGTCTCGCCGGCGCTGAGCGCCCCTTCCATCTGCTTGGCCGTGCCGTAGTCCTTCTTGGCATTCCGAATGAACACGCACGGCAGCCCGGTCTCCAGGCTCGCCGCCGTCACCAGCGGGATGCCCCCCAGCTCCGCCCCCGCCAGCCGCCGGATCGGCCGCCCAAGCTCCGCGCTGATCGCGTTGATCCGCCGCGCAAACAGCACGGCCAGCTCCTTGAGCACCTCCGGCCGCGTGCTGAACAGGTACTTATCGAGGTAGTACGTGCTGGTCCGCCCCGATCGGAGCGTGAAGTTGCCCCGCAGCAGGGCGGCGTCGGCGATCGCGCGGGCGAGCTGGTCGTTGGTCATGCCGCAAGCAAAGGCGTCCGAGAACCACGCGGCAACCCCCCCGGCGTCTCTTCCCCCTTCCCCAGCTTCAACTGTGCGCACCAACACGCCCGAAAACGCATACGGCCGCCGCAACGCCGGCGCGTACGCTTCGGTATCCGCTCATCCAGAGCGCACCCGTGCCTGAGCCGAAGAACGAGCGTCGCACCCGAGGAGTCCTCCCCATGCCCAGCCGAGCCGTCCTGTCCGCGAGCCGTCTGATCGCCTGCACGCTCGCCCTCGCCGCGTCGGGGCTCGCCTTCGGCGCGCCGGCCGGCAAGCCCGCCTCGGCACCCATTGAACCGCCGGGAACGACAGGGGCGGGAGGAGGGGGGGCGGGGGGGCCGCAGGTGTATATCTCCGACAACCCGGACGCGCCGCCGTCGATCGTGATGCGCGACAAGGACGGCAAGTTCATCCCGGTCGACATGCTCTCCCCCGAGGAGCGCGCCTTCCGCGTCTTCGCCTACACCGAGGAGCAGTGGGCCAGGCTCGACACGGTGATCGACCAGCGCAACCGCGAGATCGACGCGATCGCGCTCCGCGAGTTCGACAAGGTGATCGAGGCCCGCAAGCTCATGTTCGAGCTCGACAAGTACGACACCGTCGAGTCGATGCAGCCGCTCCGCGAGCTCGGCCGCACGCTCTCGCCGACCGCCCAGACCTCGCCGCCCCAGCCCGGCGGCCTGGTCGACCGGCTCATCGCCGAGGGCGCGCTCGAGCCGGAAAAACGCGACCAGATCAAACCCGTCGTCGACGAATACGCCAAGGTCCTCCGCGAGTACTGGCTCGAACAAGCAGGCGGCGACGAGAACAAGGTCGCCGTCATGGCCGAGAAGGACGCTTTCGCCAACGACGTGCGCGACGCGGTGCAGTCGATCGACCGCCAAGTCCGCGTCGCCCTGCCCGACTTTGTCCCCCTCGCGCGCCGGTGCGGCCTCACCAGCGAACAGGCCGCCGAGCTGAAAGACGTCGAGAAGGTCTTCGCCGAGCACCCCGGCAACCAGGCGCAGCAGATCGTCCAGCGCCTGCAGCGGGCCAAGGCCTTTTTCTACGGCACGATGACCGTCGACCAGGCGCACAAGTTCACCAAGCTCGCCGAGGCCCGCCGCCGCATGTTCGAAAAAGCCGGCCGCGGCACCGAGGCCGAGCACACCCCCAGCTCGACACCGGGGGGCGGGGGGAGTGGGGGGAGCGGAGGGGATGGGAGCCGGTGACGATGCCCAGGTCGAAGGCGCCCTCGCCCTCTGCACGCCGCCCGCAGCCGCCGAGGCCCGCCGAGCGCTTCGCCGGCACGCGCCGGGCCCACCGCGACGAGACCATCGAGGACTACGTCGAGGCGATCGCCCAGCTCCAGCGCCGCACGGCCGACGGCGAAGGCGTACGTGTCAAAGACCTCGCCGAGATGATGGGCGTCAGCCACGTCACGGTCGTCAAGATCCTCCGCCGCCTGCGCGAACGCGGCCTGGTCACCGGCGAGCGCGGCAAGCCCCTCCACCTCACCGCCGACGGCCGCCGCCTCGCCGACGCCGCCGAGGCCCGCCACGAGACCGTCCTCGGCTTCCTCCGCTGGCTCGGCGTCCCCGCCCCACAGGCCGAGATCGACGCCGAGGGGATCGAGCATCACGTCTCCGAATCGACCATCGCCGCGATGAAGCGGGCGATGGGGGGGATGGAGAGGTAAAACATATTCATCTCTTGGAATCGGGCTATTCCGCTGAGCCCATGGCTATTCAAGATTTGTCAGATACAAACGACCGGTGCTCATACGAGACGCGAGCGTGAGCGAGCGTGTAGGCGCTGGAGAACGGCACGCTCCCTGACGGTCGCGTCTCGTATGAAAGCGCCAGTTTGACAGCGATCTTCAGAAAACACCCCCGCCACCAACGCCCGACACCTTACGCCGCACGCCTCCTCACCTACCATGCCTGCCCATGAATGAAGACCGCAGGTCGATCTGGCGTCTGCTCGTCCCGGTGCTGCTCATCCTCGGCGGCATCGGCATCGGGCTCATGGTGTTCAGCAACACCCTGACCGCCCCCTCCACCAAATCTCCTCCGCCTCCTGCTCCGACTGTGAGCCGGAGCGCTCCCCCGTCGCCCCAGTCCGACGATTCATCGTCGTCGTCTGTGAGCCGGGGCGTGCCGCCCCGGCCAGATGACTCTTTGTCATCGCAGACCGCGGACGAACCCCCCGCGCCCGTCGACACCCAACTTCCCCAGCCCGCCGCACCCGTTCCTTCCGCCCCTCCCGGCCTGCACGCCCGCGTCGTCGGTCCCGCGCCAAGCCCCGACGCCTGGCCGACCCTCGGCTCGCTCACCACCAAGGACAACGGCGGCACGTTCGAGCTGGCCGTCCGCTTCACACCCCACGGCGCCGGCCTCGCCGAGGTCGCCCTCGCCAACGAGTTCGAGCACCTCGGCAACGCCGCCGACCACGAGATCGTCCAGCGCTACTACGCCCGTCCCGACGCGCCCGGCCTCGGCCTTGCCCCCATGGCCCTCACCGGCGTGGTCCTCAACGGCGCCCGCGTCGACCTCTGGGGCCAGCTCGACCCCGCCACGCTCGACCTCATCGGCTCCTACTGGGAACACACCGGCAGCCGGAGCGACACCGCCGCGACCTTCACCGCCACCATCGTCGACGCCGCCGACACGCCGATCGCCAAGGTCGTGCGCACGTATTCGCTCCAGCCCGGCTCCTACGAGGTCGTCCTCCACCAGCACGTCGAGAACCTCACCGACGCCCCCATGAGCGTGGTGTGGGAGCAGTTCGGCCCCGTCGAGCTCCCCGTCGGCACCATCCGCTACGGCGGCGACATCCGCCGCGTCCGCTTCGGCTACCTCCTCGACCAGACCCGCTTCCCGCCCGACGTCCAGGCCTCCGAGTTCCAGACCTCGCACCGCTCGGCGCTCGGCAAGGCGACGGGCGTGCTGCCCAGCGGCTTGCCGCGGTGGGATTCCTCCGCCCTCTGGCCCAACCCCACCTCGACGAAAAACAGCTACGACCTCGTCTGGACGGGCATGACCAGCCGCTACTTCGGCGCGATGCTGCACGGCGTCACCGACGCCAACCTCGCCGCCCAGCCCGTCAACCAGGCGATCGGCGCGGCCCCGTGGCGGAAGTTCTGCGAGATCGAGTCGGTCGGCCGCGTCGCGATCGCCACGCCCCCGGCCCTCCTGGCGGCCAACAACCGCGCGCCCAACGGCCGCATCGCCCTCACCCTCCGCAGCGTCCAGCAGACCGCCCCGCCCGGCAAATCGGCCAGCGCCCCGATGGCCCTCTACGCCGGGCCCCTCTCCAAAGACGTGCTGACGCACGACCCCCTCGCCTCCGCCGCCGGCCTCGACCGCGTCGTCATCTACAACTTCGGCGGCCCCTGCGCCCTGTGCACCTTCCAGCCCATCGCCCGCGGGCTCCGCGGCTTCCTCGGCTTCCTCCACGACCACATCTTCTACGACTGGGCCATCGCCATCATGTTCCTGGTCGTCTGCGTCCGCACCGTCCTCCACCCCGTCACCAAGTGGAGCCAAAAGAGCCTCTACCGCTTCGGCAAGGACATGCAGCGCCTGGCCCCCAAGCAGAAAAAGCTCCAGGAAAAGTACAAGAACGACCCGCTCAAGCTCCGCGAGGAGCAGGCCCGCCTGATGAAAGAAGAAGGCGTCAACTACGCCGGGATGCTCGGCTGCCTGCCGATGTTCCTGCAGACGCCGGTGTGGATGGCCCTGGCCCCGATGCTCTTTTTCACCTACGAGCTGCGCCACGAGGGGGCGTTCTTCGGCGTCTTCCAGAAGCTCTCGGGGGGCTCGTGGCATTTCCTCGCCGACCTGGCCGAGCCGGACCACTTCATCCCCTTCGGCCGCTCGATCCACGTGCCGATCCTCTCGGGCTTCATGGGCTCGATCGACGGCATCAACCTCCTGCCGTTGATGCTCGGCATCGTCTTCTTCATCCAGCAGAAGTACCTCCAGCCGCCGACGACCGCCGAGCTGACCCCCGAGCAGAAGCAGCAGCAGAAGATCATGAAGGTCTTCTCGGTCATCATGTTCCCGGTCTTCGCCTACAACGCCCCGGCCGGGCTCTCGCTCTACTTCATCATGAACTCGACGCTGGCGATCTTCGAGTCGCGGCACATCCGCCACCAGGCCGAGCGCGAAGACCAGGAACGCGCCAAGCTCCCCCCCGAGCAGCGCAAGGCCAAGCCCAAGGGCTGGTTCGGCAAGCGCCTCGAAGAAGCGCAGAAACGGGCGCTCGAGTTCCAGCAGATGCGCGAGCAGGCGGAGAAACGCCGCGCCGGGCCGAAGCGGTGATGCATGATCTTTGGGTGGGGCGGGCGTCCCGCCCGCCCAATGGGATGCACAGAGACTACCGCAGGGCGGGCGGGACGCCCGCCCCACCCGCAAGCGTGTCGAGGTTTGAACTATCAAAGTTCAACCCTTGCAAATGCTCATCAGCGAGCGTCTCCATCTTCAGCGGCGTCTTTTTCACCTGAACCGCACAATGAGTCTCAACGCGCGAGCGACCGATGCCCGAGCTCCCCGAAGTCGAGACGATCCGCCGCGCCCTTGAGCCGTTGCTCGTCGGCCGGCGTGTGGTCCGCGCCGAGCTGCGCCGCCGCGACGTGCTGGTGATGCCGGGCGACCCCTTCGGCGGCTTCGCCCGCCAACGCCCCCACCGCCCCCCCTCCCCTTCCCCATCGGCCCGCGCGGCAAAGGCCAAACCTAGGCCCGCCCCCACCTCGCCGCGTGACCTGCTCGAGGGGAGCACCATCGGTGCCCTCCGCCGCCGCGGCAAGCAGCTCGCCATCCTCGCCGACGACACGAACGGCCCCGTCCTCGTCGTCCAGCTCGGCATGTCCGGGCAACTGCTCGTCCCCAAGAACCTACCCGACGACAAGCCACGCCGCGGCCAACCGACACCCTTTCCCACCCATGTGCACGCTGTGTGGAGACTCGACGACGGCTCGCGCCTGCTCTTCCGCGACCCGCGCCGGTTCGGCGGCCTGCGCGCCCTGCCGAATCAGGTCGCCCTCGACGAGCTCTGGCAACCCCTCGGCCCCGACGCCCTCTCGGTGACCGCCGACGGGCTGCACGAGGCCCTCAGCGGCACCCGTCGCCTCGTCAAAGCCGCCCTCCTCGACCAGTCCCTCGTCGCCGGCGTGGGGAATATCTACGCCGACGAGGCCCTCTTCGCCGCGGGCATCTCGCCACGCCGCCGCGCCGACACCCTCACGCCCGCCGAGACCGCCCGCCTCGCCGCCGCCCTCCGCGAAGTCCTCGACCACGCCGTCGCCCACGGCGGGAGCACCCTCCGCGATTACGTCACGCCCGGCGGCGACGCCGGCTCCTACCAGGCCCGCCACCTCGTCTACGGGCACGCCGGCGAGCCCTGCCCACGCTGCGGCGGCACGCTCACATCCGCCACCCTCGCCGGCCGAACGACCGTCTGGTGCCCCACCTGCCAACCGACAAGGCCTCCCCGCCGCGGGTGAGCCCCCCCGGGGCTTCGCGGGGGAGGGCCCCCTTTTCCCTGGTGTTTTCCACACGCCCCATGCACCCGTTCGGGCGGTCCCGATCAGAGCCCGTTCCGCCGGCGTCACGGCCCGGCCGTTCTTGTTTTCTCTCTTAAGAAGAGAACTCTTGATGATGATGGAATTAGGCCCTGTCGGAACGTGCACAACTCCTGGACGAATCTCCTAAGTCGCTGTAAATACGGCACTTATCAACCAGTTGCCCGTCGGGGAATCTGTCGCTTGTCTGTCGGCTGCGCTCGGCGGATGTGGGCGGCCCGTGTCGGGTGCGCACCCGGTGGGACGGTCCCCGTCTGCCGGCCGAGCGCTGGCGAGCGCCAGCGCAAGGTTCTCCACAACTTTCCCACTCGCCCTGTCGGTTGCGGCCAGCCCCGATGGCCGTGGCACGGGCGTCCCGTCTGTGCCGTGCGGCTCCAGTGTTCCCGCACAGGCGGGACGTCCCGTGCGACGCTCAGAGATCGCTGGAGATTGGGGGGGTCAGGCCTTGAGGGTGAGCTCGAGGGAGGAGACGACGCGTGAAAACTCCTCGTCGATCTCGCAGCGGCTCTCGATGGTCTTGACGGCGTGCATGACGGTAGTGTGGTCCCGGCCGCCGAAGTAGCCGCCGATCTCTTCGAGCGAGTAACGGGTGTGCTTGCGCGCCAGGAACATGCACACCTGCCGGGGCACGGCGATCGAGCGCTGCCGGCGTTTGGATTGCAGGTCGGTGACCTTGACCCCGAAGTAGTCGGTGACGGTGTCGATGATGCTCTGGATCTGCACCTGCCGTTCGGCGCGGGGCGAGTCGTCGCCCAGGGCCTGCCGGGCCAGCTCGACGTCGATGCCGTTCTCCTTGCCGTGCCCGTCGGCGGTGATCGAGCGTCCCTCGACGGCCGCGAGGACCTGGAGTTTGATGACCGCCCCTTCCAGCTCGCGGATATTGCGTTCGACGCGCGAGGCGATGTAGAAGGCGACCTCGTCGGGCAGGTCCATGCCGCGGAGCCGGGCCTTGTTCTTCAGGATCTCGACGCGGGTCTCGTACCCCGGCGCGGCGACCGTGGTCACCAGCCCCCACTTGAAGCGGCTCACCAGCCGGTCCTCCAGGTCGGGGATCTCCTCCGGCGGGGCGTCGGACGACAGGATGATCTGCTTGTGTGCCTGGAAGAGGCTGTTGAACGTGTGGAAGAACTCCTCCTGCGTGCGGTCGCGCTTGGTCAGGAAGTGGATGTCGTCGACGACCAGCACGTCCACGTCGCGGAAGGTGTGCCGGAACGCGGCCATCTCGCCCGCCTTGACCGAGTCCATGAACTGCGTCATGAACCCCTCGCACGAGGTGTAGTAGATGCGGGCCTTGGGCTGGTTCTCCTTGATGCGCAGGCAGATCGCCTGGAGGAGGTGGGTCTTGCCGAGCCCGACGTCGCCGTGGACGAAGTAGGGGTTGTACGCACGGCCGGGGTTGGCCGCGACGGCGAGGGCTGCGGCGTGGGCGAGGCGGTTGCCCGGCCCGACGACGAAGTGCTCGAAGGAGTAGTCGGGGTTGATGACCAGCGAGTGCGACCAGGTGTCGATCGCCCCGCCCCCTCCGCTCCCCCCGCCCCCCATGCCGCCGGTCCCCGAGCCGAAGACCGCGCGCGGCGGCGGGGGCGCGTCCGCGCGGCCGGCCCTGCCACGGGCCGCGCCGTCGAGCGCCCCGTTGGGCGAGCCGTCGAGCCGTCCGTCGGTGGTGGTTCCGTCGTGGTCGGCGCTCGCGTCGTCCTCGTCGAAATGCTGCGGCGAGCGGGCGGCCCCCGTCACGCCGTGCCTGCCGACCGGCGTGCCGCGTCCCCCCGCCGCGGCGACCGTGCCCGCGCTCACCGGCCGAACGACCGTCGCGGTCGGCTGGTCGGCGCTCGCCGAGGGGAGGTCGTCGTCGGGCCCGAGGAAGCCGACGCTGATGAGCCGTTGCGAGACGGTGCGCGCCGAGTCGTTGAACTGCTCCAGGCACGCGCGGCGGAGGTAGTCGCGGTGGACGTTGGAGTGAGCGCGGAGTCTGAGTACCCCTCCCGACATGCCGGCCGGTTCGATCTCGTCGAACCACTGACGGCACAGCGGCCCGTGATGGGCGCGAAGGTGGACGAGCATGCCCGTCCAGATCTGTCGATCGGGTGTTGTCGTCATAGCCATGTGCCGCCCGACATGCCGAGCGGGAAGGTAGTCAGCGCGTGGGTCTCTCGTCCGAGTCGGTAAACGCTAACAGCGAGGGTAAGGGTGTGTCAACACTCTGTCGCGCGGTTGGTCCAAAAGCGGCGAACTTCGTCGATTTTTCCGGCACATCCCCGCGCGCTCGTGAAACTTGCTTGTGTAGCCCCCGGCCGGGGACACGATGGGTAGGGGTGGAGCGCGCCGCCGATGTCCTGCTCCTGTCCGTCAGGAATCGGCGTCGTCGTCTTCGTGCGCACGGGCGCCGGCGTGGGCCGCGTGCGGCGGGGAGGCGCCCTGGCTCGTCGGCGCCGCCTCGCGCTCCTGGCGTTCGTACCGCTCGCGGTTGGCGCGGTGGTCCATCAGCAGGTGGACCTTCTGCATCGCCGCCTGCCCGGCACGTTCGGCGATCTGCTTGCGCGCCTGCAGCAGGTTGGTCCGCCGCGAGATGTGCACGAGCACCAGCGCCTGGCAGCGGAGCACACCCAGCCATTCGCCGATCGCGTCGGCGTGCATGTGCATGCCGACCTTGGCCCGGTCTTTGTGGTCCGGCTCGGTGAAGGTGCACTCGCAGACGACGACCTGGGCGTTGAGCACGTCCTCGCGCAGGAGGCACGGCCCCGGCTGGGTGTCGCCCAGGTAGGCGACCAGCGGGATGTCGAGCGTGCGGGTGATCTCCGTGCCGCGGTCCTTGAGCTCGCGGAGCTTGTCCTGCGGGAGCCCGACGAACTCCTCCTTGAGCTTGCTGCGCTTCTCGACGACCGCGTAGCCCATCGACGGCACGGTGTGCTCGGTCTCAAAGGCCCGCAGCACCACGTTGTTCTTGATCGGCGTCTCCTGCCCGGCGGTGACGGGGATCAGCTTGTACGGCGTCCGCTGGCGCTCCAGCTCGACGTAGCCGGCCATCATGCGCTCGACGGCCGGGGCGATCCGGGCGTCGCAGACGATGGTCCCCTCGCCCATGCCCTGAAAATACCGCTGCGAGCAGTAGTAGGCCAAGCCGCCGATGTGGTCCATGTGCCCGTGGGAGAGGGCGACGAACTTGCTCGACAGGACGGCCCGGGGGCACGCGCCCATGTCGAAGCAGACGTCCAGCTCGGGGATCTGCACGCACGTCGCCTCGCCGGCGATGCTGGTGCCGAGGACGCGGTACGGGGGCAGATAGAGGAAACCGAGTGCCCCTTCGCGGGGCGGCGGCCTTGGAATCATGAGAACAAACCTCCCGGTTGCCGGGTTTTCACCCGACCCAGTGACCCCCCCGACCGTCCCCCCCTCCATCCCCCCTGTTTTCTTCCCTTCTTTGCCCAGCTTACACAGATCTGCGACAACCGTTGTCGCATGAGCAAAGGTCGGGATTATAGGCGTGCGGTCGCAAGGGGCGTACGCTCAGGGCCTGATGAGCGAGCCGATCGAGGGATCTCCTGCACAGGAAACGCAACCGGAGCGCTCGCTGGTGGCCAGGCTGGGGCCCGCGGGCCTGCTGGGGCTTGTGTGGGCGATCGCCCCGGCGGTCGCGGGCATCCTGATGCTGACGTACGCCGCGACGACGGCGGCGTGGTTCAAGTCGTTCGGCGACGCGGGGGTATGGGTCTACGTCGGGCTGTTCATGGTCTCGGCGGGGCTGGGGCTGCTGCCGACGTATTCGCAGGCGGTGATGGGGGGCTTTGCCTTCGGCGTCGCGGCCGGGCTGCCGGCGGCGCTGGCGGGCTTTGGCGGGGCGGCGCTGATCGGTTACGAGGTCGCCCGGCGGGCCAGCGGCGACCGGGTGATGGGGATCATCGACGAGAAGCCCCGGTACGCCGCGGCTCGTGACGCGCTGGTGGGGGGCGGGTTCTGGAAGACCCTCGGCATCGTGACGCTGTTGCGGGTGCCGTTCAACTCGCCGTTTGCGCTGACGAACCTGGTCTTGGCGTCGGTGCAGGTGAAGCGGGTGCCGTATGTGGTGGGGACGCTGATCGGCATGGCGCCGCGGACGGCGCTGGCGGTGTGGATCGGGCACGGGATGCAGGAACTCACCGGCGAGAGCCTGTCGATGCCGAAATGGGTGTTAGTCGCCGGGGCGGTGATGATGCTGGTCATGCTGCTGGTCGTCAGTCACGTCGCTCATAAGGCGATGGCGAAGGTGACAAACGGCGGGCATCGAGACGACGCGGAACGAGATTGATGCTCTTATACGAGACGCGAGCGTGAGCGAGCGTGTAGGACGTTGGGGAGAGGGCACGCTCCCTGACGGTCGCGTCTCGTATGAGCAACAGGCGGCAGTTCTTTGGAACCGCGTCGCCTCAGTGCGAGCCCGGCGTGTACTTGCCCGGTTCGGCGCGGAAGCCGATCGCCAGGCGGTTCCAGGCGTTGATCGCCGCGATGGCCCAGCTCAGGTCGGCCAGCTCTTTGTCGGTGAAGTGCTCGCGCACCTCGGCGTAGACGGTGTCGGGGGCGTGGGTCTGGCTCACGTGGGTGAGCGCGTCCGTCCAGGCGAGTGCGGCACGCTCGCGCGGCGTGTAGTAGGGGCTCTCCTCCCACGCCGAGAGGCCGTAGAGCCGTTGCTCGGTCTCGCCGACGGCCCGCGCGTCCTTCCAGTGCATGTCGATGCAGTAAGCGCAGGCGTTGATCTGCGAGGCGCGGAGCTTGACCATGTGCAGCAGGCCGGCCTCCAGGCCCGAGGCGCGGAGGTACCCCTCCAGCGCGGCCATGTGCTTGTACGCCTCGGGGGCGGCCTTGATGTAGTTCATCCGGGTCTGCATGGGGTGCTCCTTGTGTGGGGCGGCGAGGGACGGTCCGTTTCGAGCGTAGATGCGTGCCGACGACGGAGGATTCGCGGGGCGTCTCCTAGGATTGCCGCCTATGACCACCGAGCCGAGCAACGTGCCCGTCAGCGGCCAGGCGTCCGATTCGCCGCACCACCTCGAAGAACAGCGGCGGGCCAACCGCGCGCGGATCGAATCGCTCGGCCTCTTGCCGTATGGGCAGCGGCCGGCGGGGGACGGGCTCGTTACGCTCGGCGAGGGGCGCAGGCGCTACGACGCGGACGCCGATGCGGCGCACCAGGCCGCGGGGAAGCAACCGCCTGCGGGATACGTCGATGCGCGGCCGTATGTCGAGGTGGCGGGGCGGATCATGCTGCTCCGCGACGGCGGCAAGCTGGTGTGGCTCACGCTGCGCGACCACACGGGGGACTTGCAGGTCGCCGTCAGCGCCCGGGACGTGGACGAGAAGTCGTTCGCGCTCGTCAAGGCGCTCGACCTGGGCGACGTGGTCATCGCACGCGGGCGATTGATGAAGACGCGCACCGGCGAGATCACGGTGTGGGCGTCGCCACACAAGGACGGCGCGCAAGCCGTGGACATGGGGGCCAAGTGCCTGACGCAGCCGCCGGAGAAGCACGCGGGGCTGCAGGACGTCGAGCTGCGGTACCGCAGGCGGTACGTGGATCTGTGGGCGAACCCGGAGACGGCCGGGGTGTTCCAGCTCCGGTCGAAGGTGATGTCGCGGGTGCGGCGTTTTCTTGATGAACGCGGCTACCTCGAGGTTGAGACGCCGGTCTTGCAGCAGCTCGCCGGCGGGGCGGCGGCAAGGCCGTTCGCGACGCACATGAACGCGCTCGACATCGGGCTGTATCTGCGGATCGCGCCGGAGTTGTATCTCAAGCGGCTCTTGGTGGGCGGACTGCCGCGGGTGTACGAGCTGTCGCGCAACTTCCGCAACGAGGGGCTGGACAAGAGCCACAACCCCGAGTTCACGATGCTCGAGGCGTACCACGCCTTCGGCGACGTCGAGACGATGATGGAGCTGGTCGAGTCGCTCATCCGCGAGGCGGCGCAGACAGTCGCGGTGCATCTGCAGGATGTTGCGGCGAAGATGGGCGCGGCCGAGCCCGCGGCGGAGGATGCGCTGCCGGTCGATCTGCGGCTGCCCTTCGGCGAGACGCTCATCGATTACGGCTCGGCGTTCCTGAGGGTGGGCTACGGCGAATTGTTCGAGAAGGCGCTGGGCTTCGCCATGACCGATTCGGCGAAGGTGCGGGCCGAGGCGAAGAAGCGCGGCGTCAAGACCAAGAACGACAAGGGCGAGGACCTCGCCGACGTGCTGATCGTCAACGAGCTCTTCGAAGAGTTTGCCGAGCCGACGCTCGACCACACGCGGCCGACGTTCATCACGCACTACCCCGCGGCGATCAGCCCGCTGACGAGGCCGAACCCGCAAGACCCGAGCATCGCCGACCGGGCCGACCTGTTCATCGGCGGCATGGAGGTCGCGCCCCTCTACACCGAGCTCAACGACCCCGACGTCCAGGCGGCCAAGTTCCGCGAGCAGCTCGCCGGCATCGACGACGAGGAGCAGACCTTCCGCACGTTCGATCAGGACTTCATCGATGCGCTCAAGGTCGGTATGCCCCCGGCGGGCGGGCTGGGCCTGGGCATCGACCGGCTGATGATGCTGCTGGCCAACCAGCGGACCATCCGCGACGTGCTGCTCTTCCCGATGATGCGCCCGTTGTCGTAAGCGCGTGGATCACAACCCGGTGCGCGGGCACAGGTGCGCAGGTTTGCACAACGACCAACGCCCACAGGCTCAGCCTGTGGGCTTTTTTTCAGAGCTTTTGATAAGTGGGAAGTCGCGCGTCGGAGAACTGTTTATGGGTTTGCTGCGCGTCGTGTTTGGAAGAACGCTTTGAGGAGCGAGCTGGATTCTTCGCCCAATAGACCGCCGATGGGGGGGGTGCGGTGGTTGAGGCGGGTGTCGGTGGTGATGTTCATGAGCGAGCCACAGGCCCCGGCCTTGGGGTCGGCGCAGCCGAAGAGGACGCGGCCGAGGCGTGCGTTGACGATGAGGCCGGCGCACATGGGGCAGGGCTCGAGGGTGACGAGGAGCGTGCAGTCGTTGAGCCGCCAGTCGCCGAGGGTGAAGGCGGCCTCGCGGATCGCCAGCAGCTCGGCGTGCGCGGCGGGGTCTTTAAGCGATTCGCGGAGGTTGTGGGCTTCGCCGAGGACGCCGCCGTCGGCCGTGCGGTAGACGACCGCGCCGACCGGCACCTCCCCCGCGGCGGCGGCGCGGCGGGCCAGCGAGAGGGCGCGCCGCATCAGCCGTGCGTCGGTCTCCGTCGCGCCGGGCGGCAGGGGAGCTGCTGGCGTCAGAGGTGTGGATGGGACGGCGGGGTCATTCATGAGAGACGAACCCTGGGCGCTTCGGGCTCTGCGTCGTGTGCAGCCGTGGCACAGGCGTCTCGCCTGTGCGAAGACCCAGAGCCGTACGGGCAATAAGGGATCGTATGGCGGCGGCTGTTTCCGATGCAGGGGAGATGTGTCGTGTTGATGCTCTCAACTCGCTTGGGTGGGGCGGGCGTCCCGCCCGCCCTCGGGTCATCTCTGAGCATCCCCTATGGCGGGCGGGACGCCCGCCCCACCCAAAGACAGCAGGATCTCAACAACAGACATGCTCTCTGTGCCACGGTTCACCGAGGCCCGGCATCATCGGGGTCTTCTGCGCCGAGGTCGTCCGCGTCGGTTTCGTATTGCGACGGCCCGTCGCCCTCCGACTCCGGCTCTTCGTCGCCGACTTCGGATGAGCCGCCCGAGTACGGATCACGCGGCACGATCGCCTCGGAGCCCTCCCTGGGCGGCGCGATCAACGGCCGATCCTCGTCGAAGTGGACCGTCTCGACCGGCGGAGGCGGAGGCGGAGGCGGAGGCGCCGGCGGCGAAGGCGGCCCGTCATCCGGCGGCGTGTCGTCGTGGTCGTCGGCCTCGCCGTCGATGATCGAGGGGGGCGTGGGCGGCATGAGGCGCAGCAGGATGCCGCCGAGTTCGTAGAGCGCGATCAGCGGCACGGTCATGAGCGCCAGCGTCACCGGGTCGCCCGTCGGCGTGATGATCGCCCCGAGGATCACGCAGATCAGCACGGCGTGCCGTCGGTATTTGCCGAGCATCGCCGGCGTGACCACGTGCATCCACCCGAGGAGCAGCACCACCACCGGCACCTGGAACGCCGCGGCGATGCCGAGGGCGAACGACAGCACCAGGCTCACCACCTCGCTCACGCGGTACTGCTGGCGGATCAGCGCGTCCTTGACCAGCGGCGTGCCGAGCACGACCACCGGCGAATCGGTGGTCCCCTCGGCGATCTCGGCGGCCATGCTGCCGTCGGTCTTCACCGGCGCGTCGGTCACATCGGGGGCGTTCTCTTGAGCGGTTGGGGCCGGCGACGCCGCGGGGCCGCTCAGCGCGATCGCGATGCGGAGCTGTTTGAGGTCGCGGTTGACCCACATCTGCCCCGGTTTGGGCGAGGGCGGGTCGGCGTCGAGCACCGGCACGCTCGGCAGCACGAGGCCCGCCGGCGGCTCGGCGTGCCCCGGGTCGCGCTCGGCCACGCTCATGCCGAAGCGCACGAAGAAGATCAGCGTCACCGGCAGGAGGACGTAATAGAGGAACGCGCACCCCGCGGCGGCCAGGAAGCCCGACATCGGCGCCAGGATGTGCACGAACCGCCGCTCTCTGGCATAGAGCCCCGGCGAGATGAACCGCCACAACTGGTAGATGATCCACGGGCTGCCCAGGACCACCGTCATCACCAGCGAGACCTTGAAGTAGGCGAAGAAGACCTCCATCGGCCCCGTCTGCAGCATCTCGACGGGGAGCTTCTCGCGGTCGAGGGCCTCCCACGCGGGGGCCAGGAGGACGCCCAGCAGGGTCTTGCCGAAGATCACCGAGATCGCGAAGATGGGGACGATGCCGCCGATGGCGTAGAAGAGCCGGCGGCGGAGCTCCTCGAGGTGGTCGCCGAAGGGCATGATCTTGTCGGTCAGTTCGGCGCGGGGCATCGACGGCAAAGAGGATAGCGGCGGCCGGGGAAGGGGGGAGGAAGGACGAACAGCGGGTATCGGAAGCGCGATCGCACGATCCGATGGTGCGAACCCGAAAACTCGGTGAACTGTGGCACAGGCGTCCCGCCTGTGCATGATCGCTGGGGTCGTCCGGCACAGGTGCCCCCCCGACGCCTGTGCCACGTCGGAACAGCGTCTGCGATCGCGGGGGAGGGGGGAGGGGGGGTGACGGATCCGAGCGGGGTGCGCGTCTGTATACGTGGGGGTTGGGAAAGGTGGGGGGAAAGGAGCCGAGGCGGGCGTGGACGAGGCGTCGTGGCCCAGCGAGGAGTCGGCGGGTGGGCTGGATGCGGCCGAGGGGGGCCGCGCGCTCGTCGAGCTGGCGCTGGCCGGGGATCGGCGGGCGCTCGAGAGGCTCTGGGAGGAGCACCGGCGGTGGGTGGCGGCCGTCCTGCTGGCCCACAAGCCGCGGGAGGCCGAGCTGGAGGACCTCCTGCAGGAGGTCGCGCAGATGGTGGTGGGCAAGATCGACCAGGTGCGGGAGGCGGGGGCGTTTGTGCCGTGGCTGCGGAGCGTGGCGATCAGCATCGCGCGGACCAAGGGCCGGCGGGCGACCGTGAGGCGGCGGGGGTGGCGGACGCTGACGGCGTGCTTCGCGGCGTCGGGCAGGGGCGAGGGGCACGAGGCGGCGGCCGGCGGCGAGCCGCCCGCGAGCGTGGCGAGGGGGCGGGCGCTGCTCGATCTGGCGGCGGATCTGGCGGAGGGGTACCGCGAGCCGCTGCTGATGAAGTGCGTGCAGGGGATGAGCTACCGGCAGATCGGGGCGGCGATGGGCCTGCCGGAGACGACGATCGAGACGCGGATCGCCCGCGCACGGCGGATGCTCCGCGAGCGGGCCGAGTCGGCCGGGCTCGGCCGCGAGGACGAGGACGAACCCCGACGCGGCGGCGCGCTGACGGCCGTCGGCGTCGGCGATGACGAGCGAGGTGGATCATGAACGAGCACGAAACCCACGAAGACCAGGTGAGCCGGCGCGAGCTGCTGATCTCGCGGCTGATCGACGCCTCGGCCGAGGGCCTTGCGCCCGACGATGCGGGCGTGCGGGCGTCGTGGGAGGCACTGCGCGCGCTGGCCGAGCGCGACGCAACGCTCTGGCAGGACCTGGCGAGGGCGCAGTACCAGCACGCCGCACTCAAGGGCGAGGTGGATGCCGAGCTGTCGGTCGTGCACCGCGTGGACCTCCCCGCGGCGAGCGGCGCGGCGGCACGCGCCGCGCACCGGCGCGAGGCCGCGCGGCGCGGCGGCTGGTCGTTGGCGCTTGGAAGCGCCGGCTGGCTGGCGGCGGCGGCGCTGGCGCTGACGTGGTTCGTGGTCCCTTCGATGGTCTCGCCCGCGCACGATGAGGTCGACGGAACCATCGCGGACGTTTCTACCGGTCGTCACGTCGAGACGCCCGACGAGGCGATCGAGGCTTATCTGGCCTTTGGGGGCAAGGACGGGCGCGTGCTCGGCGAGGTGCCGGACCGCAGCGTCGTGCAGTGGCGCAGGCGTCCCAGCGACGGCAAGATCGAGGCGATCGTGCGGCGGTCGTTCCTCGAACGCGACATCCTCGACGACGTCTACACCGTCGGGCAGGACGAGCTGGGGCGGAGCGTCGCGGTGCCGGTGTCGTACTCGCCGGGCGCGAGCCGTTGAGAACCGTGACGGATCGAGACGGCGTGCGCGTCTTGGAATGAGGGGCCGGGGTGGGTGGGGCGGCCAGAGCAGCACACAGGTTTTCAGGAGTGATCCGTATGAACACGCACTCGATCATCAAGGTGTTTTCGGCGGCGGCGCTGGCGGCGCTCGCCGGGTCTTCGTTGGCGGCGGGGCCGGCGCGCGTCGTGCAGCTCGACGGGCCGGCGGCGGTCCGGCCGACGGGGGTCCGGGTTGTGCGCGTGGTGCAGGCGGGGGGCCCCGCACCCATCGCGCCGGTTGCACCGGTTGCACCGGTTGCACCGGTCGCACCGGCCGCGAGCGGACGGGCGGCCATCCAGTTTGAAGGCCAGCAGAGTTTCATGTTCAACGACAACGGCACGATCGTCAGCGTCGAGATGCGCAACGGCGAGGTGACCAGCGCCAAGTTCAACGGTCAGGACGTGCCGGCCGACCGGGTGAAGCTCGACAACGGCCAGCTCACCTTCCTCGACGAGAAGGGGGGCGTGCTCTACCAGCACGATCTGGGCTTCCGCATGGTCTTCGGCGGCAGGATGGGCGCGGGGGGGGGCGGGGGGAACCTGCTCGTGTCGCCCGGCGGGCCGGCGGGTGCAATGACGGGTCAGACGCCGCAGCCGGCGCGGCTGTCGGCGAACGCGCCGTCGGTGATGATCGGCATCCAGATGGCCGAGCCGGGCGCGGCGTTGACGGGGCATTTCAACCTCAAGCCGGGGAGCGCGACGATGCTCGGGGCGGTCTACGACGGGCTGGCCGCGGACAAGGCGGGGCTCAAGCCCTACGACGTCATCGTTGGGATCGACGGCGGGGACTCGGCCTCGCCCGACGAGCTGGCCGCGGCGCTGCACGATCAGTCGCCGGGCGACACGCTGACCCTCGCGGTGATCCACGAGGGGCAGCGCAAGACGGTGAAGGTCCAGCTCGAGGCGTTCGACGCCGAGAAGATGGAGCAGGCCCGGGCCGACGCGCTGCCGGACGAGATGGTGCTGCCGTTCATCGACGCCGCACCGGGCGGCGGGTGGAACGTCACCGCCATGATCCAAGGCGATCCGAATATCGGATCGGGCAGCATCTCGATCAACGGGCAGCCGTTCATCTGGCACGGGCCCGCCAGCGGGCCGGGGGGGGCGGGGACGCGGGCGCTGGTGGTGCCGCCGCCGCCGGTGATGAACGGGCCGGACTGGGCGCAGATCGACGCGATGATGCAGGCGCGGTTCGAGCGCATGGAGCGGATGCTCGAACAACTGATGCAGGGGCAGCAGAACATGCTGGTGCAGCCGCCGGCCCCGGGGCAGCCGGCTAGCGGCGGCTCAACGTCGCAGACGTCGTCGATCCGCTCGCCGTCGATGTCCTGAACCGTGCGGCCGGGGCGGCGTAAAGGAAAGGGGTATGCCGCGGGTTGTTCGGGCTTGACTGAGCTTCCTCCTCAAAGCGCGCACCGTGGGGACGTTCCCCTGGTGCGTGTTTTTTTTCGGTCCCGCGGGGAGCCGCTGGGGCGGCGGTGGGTTCACGTGCCTCCCGCCGTGGCCCGATCGGTATGATGTGATCCGGGCGTATCGAGGGAAGGGGAAAGGGGAAGGGGGGGCTGGGCAAGGAGGCCGGGATGTCGGACCCACTGGCGCACGTGCAGGGTGTTTCGCAGTCGAGCGCCCCGTCGGACCCGCACGAGGCGGTGGCGCACGTCCGCTCGGCCTACGACCGGCTGCGGCAGCAGATCGCCAAGGTGATCGTCGGCCAGGACGAGGTCGTCGACGAGATCCTGATGGCGATGTTCTGCAAGGGGCACGCGCTGGTCGAGGGCGTGCCGGGGCTGGCCAAGACGCTCTTGATTTCCACGATCGCCAAGACGCTGAGCCTCGGGTTCTCGCGGGTGCAGTTCACGCCGGACCTGATGCCGAGCGACATCACGGGGACGGAGGTGATCGAGGAGGACAAGTCGACGGGGACGCGCGAGCTGCGGTTTGTGAAGGGGCCGATCTTCGCGAACGTGATTTTGGCCGACGAGATCAACCGCACGCCGCCGAAGACGCAGGCCGCGCTGCTCGAGGCGATGCAGGAGCACCAGGTCACCGTCGGCGGCATGCAGCACAAGCTGCCCGAGCCGTTCTTTGTGCTGGCGACGCAGAACCCGATCGAGCAGGAGGGGACGTACCCCTTGCCGGAGGCGCAGCTCGACCGGTTCATGTTCATGGTGCGGGTGAGCTACCCGAGCGCCGAGGAGGAGCTGGAGATCGTCCGGCGGACGACCGGCGGCGGGCGCGGCACGCCCGAGGCCGTCCTGACCGCGGCCGACATCCTGCGCGTGCAGCAGCTCGTCCGCGCAACGCCCGTGGCCGACCATGTGATCCGCTACGCGCTGCGGCTGGTGCGCGCGACGCGCGTGAGCGAGCCGGAGGACGCCGGCGTGCCCCGGCCCAAGCTGGTGAAGGAGTACGTCGGCTGGGGCGCGGGGCCGCGGGCGGGCGAGTACCTGATCCTCGCTGCCAAGGCCCGCGCGGTGCTCAGCGGCTCGCTCCACGCCACGCCCGAGCACGTCCGTGCCGTCGCCAAGCCGGTGCTGCGGCACCGCATCCTGACCAACTTCAACGCCGAGGCGGACCAGATCACCACCGACGCGATCGTCGAGGGCCTGATCGCCGACGTGCCGGTGGAGGGAGCCAGCGCCGCCGAGAAGAAGCAGATGGACGCGGTGATGCGGTGAGAGCGGACCGAACTGGAGCATGATGCGCGATGCCAACTCGGGTTTATCTTGACATGTGCTGCCTTAAACGGCCGTTCGACGATCAGCGGCAACTCCGTATTGCGCTCGAAACGCAAGCGGTGTTAGCGATTCTTGGTGCTCAAGCCAAGGGCCGCGTTCTAGTTCTTCGCTCGCCTGGGTAAAGGATCTCGTTGTATGACGCGCATTATCCCACCGGCTGAACTGCGGATGATCGGTACCGAAGTATTGGTACGAGAGCTCGGATATGCCGACGCCATGCGATTTCTCTTGCAGTTCGATTCCGGTATCCCCGGCGCGGATTACACGCGCGAGCGCAGGGATATTTTGCCTGAACTGACCATCGATGAGATGATGGCGCTGAGCAGACAATATCTCAAAAAAGCCGGATCAAAGAAAGCTCCAAAACGCAAGAAGAGCGCGTAAGCATTACCGCACCGCCTCGCTCATCACCCCATCCCGCACCGCCAAGCGTTCGGCGAGGCTGACGCCGGCCGTCAGCGCGCCCTCCATGTACCCGACGAACTTGTAGCAGGCGTGCTCGCCGGCGAAGTGCAGGCGTTTGTTGAGCCCCTCGCGCAGGATCGGCCCCTGCGTCGTCACCTGCCCCGGCGCGGGGAAGGAGTAGCTGGCCATCGTCCACTGATCGCCCGGCCAGTCGAGGAATCGCGTGTCGACCAACTGGTCGGCGTATCCCTTGTATATGCGCTCGAGCAGCTCGGCGTACTTCCCCGGCCGCTCCTTGGGCGAATAGGCGCGGGCCTTCTCGGCCGCGGGGCCGCCGGAGAAGGCGGTCAGGCATACGCCGCCTTCGCCCGCGTCGCCCTGGTTGTCCGTGCCCTCCCACGTCATGCTGGCCAGCTCGTCGGTGAGCGCGTCGGGGGCGAGTTTGAGATCTTCCCAGAAGCGTGACTTGAGCCGCGAGAAGAACTTGACGTTCACGCCCATCTGCGGCTTGAGCACCGTGGGCAGGGCCGGGACGAACTCGATCTTCCCCCACACGCTCGGCGGCACCGCGAGCACGACGTCGTCGCACTCGATCGTCCGCCCGTCGCGGCACTCGACGACGCACATACGCGGCTTGATCTCGACGCGGCGCACCGCAAGCCCGGTGATGATCCGGTCGGCGGTGATTCCTTCGGCGAGCTTCATCGCCAGCTGCTGGTTGCCGCCCTTGCAGCGGTAGACCTCCGAGTCGGTCCAGTAGGCGTCGAGCTTGCCGCCCTTGATCGCGGCGAGCAGGCCGAGGTACGACTGCCTGTGCGACTCCATCCCGTTGTCGGCGGTCTGCTGGATGTGCAGGCCGGCCTTGGTCAGCGCGTCGACCTCCTGCGCGTCGATCCACTCGCCGACGCTCTTCGTGTCGAGCTCCGCGGCGTTGGCCGCCTTCCACGGCTCGTCCTCGTCGAGCGGTTCGGCGTCGGCGTTCATCGCGAGCACCGCGGCGTCCATCTGTTCCCACACGCTGTTGGCTTCTTCTTCGGAGAGGCTCTTGCCGTCGATGATGACGGGGTAGGCGCACTCCTCGCACGAGGTGACGTCGAGCATCTCCAGGCCGAAGCGGTCGGCGTAGCGGATCCAGTTGGGGTGGTTGGAGCCGATCAACTCGCCGCCGAGCTCGACGTTCTTGCCGGGGACGAAGTCGGCCGAGGAGAGGACGCGGCCGCCGACGCGCGAGCGGGCCTCGACGACGGTCACGTCGTACCCGGCCGATTTGAGCTCGTAGGCGCAGGCCAGGCCGGAGAACCCGCCGCCGATCACGACGACGCGCTTGGCCCCGTCGGCCCCCCCTCCCCTCGCCCCCTGCGCGCCCCAGGCCAAACCCGACGACGAGAGCATCGCCCCGGCTCCGGCGAGGATCGACAGCCGCATCATCTCGCGGCGTGCCGGGTCGAAGCGTTCCGGGGCGAACTGGCGGGCCAAGCGGGCATACAGACGCATGGAAAAGCTCCAAATAGCAAAGGGCCAAAGGGCCAAATCGAACCGATGAGTCGAACCAAAGGCATGCCGCACGATCAAGCGCGACACGCCATGCGGCTTTGGTAGCACGGCGCTCCGTGCCGTGTACTCGGCTCGGAGAGCCGAGCTACCTCGCACCTTCTTACTCGTCGTTGGTCGGCCCGACGCCGATCATCCACAGCTTGAAGAAGTTGAGCACCTGCTGCTTGGTGAGCTTGTTGGCGTTGAGGCTGTAGGTGACCTTGCTGACGGCCGGGGCGTCGCTGCCGGCGACCATCGTGTCCTCGTAGGAGATCCGCCCGGTCAGGCAGGGGATGGAGTTGTCGACGGCGAAGAACGCGTCCTCGGCCGACATGCCGTCGAAGGCGTTGCTCTCGCCGGAGGCCGTCTTGTTCTTCTCCTCGTTGAAGCGGAGGTTGAACTCGTAGTACCCCTTGCCGTTGGTCTCGCGGCTCGGGTCTTCGACCCACTTGATGGAGCCGGTGACGATGTCCTCGTACTCGGTGCCGTCGAGGGTGTAGCGGAAGCGGAGCCCGTCGGTGAACCAGTTGCCGGTCTCGTAGTCGTAATCGAGACGGCCGTTGACGGTCGTGCGCGGGTAGATCTCGGCCGGGCCCTTGGCGAGCACGACCTGCTCGAAGCGCATCGGGTCGACCTGCTTGGCCTGGATGGTGACGGTCTTATCGCCGACGATCCGCTTGTAGGTGTAGGAGGCCAGGCCCTCTTTCTTCTCGGCCTTGCCGTACATCTTGCCGGCGAAGTTGTCCGTGAACGCGGCGGCCGTTCCGACGGCGTTGACGGCGATCCGCAGCGGCCGCTCCTTGGCCGAGCCGCCGGCCAGGTCGTACGCGCCCGTCGCCGTGTCGATCGGGATGATCCCGACCCACTTGCCCACGTCGCGGCGCTGCTTGAGGTCCTTGGGGTTCAAGACGGCGAGGTTGATGTCGTAGGCGAGCTGGGCGTCCTGCTTTCGGCGTTGCAGCGTGCTGGTGTAGAGGTTGGGCTGCCGCGTGATCGTGCCGGCAAACTCGGTCGTCGTCGCGACGCTCAGGGTGAAGGTGTACTTGTCCTGCACGCCCAGAGCCGCGGAGCCTTCCTTGAGGTCGCCCGAGGTGTCGAGGTTGGTGCGCGTGCGGAAATCGATCTCCATCGTGCCGGCGATGATGTTGTCCTGGGTGATCTGCTCCGGCTCGGGTGCCGCGGCCAGCACGAGCGGCAGCGCGGTCGCCGGGCTCACCGGGGCGGCCCCGCTGAGAGCCATCAGCCCCGCCACGGCCGTCGAGCCCGAGGCGAGCAGGACCAGTGCGGTGCGTGCGAATGTCTTCATCGGTCGAACCTCCTTCAAGCCGTCGTGTGCGTGTGCGGACGGCAAGCGCCCCCTCCCCCCCCTTATCCCCCGCCTCCCATCGTGTGGTTGAGTTGGTTACGGTGTGCTCGCCGCACAGACCTGGTGCGGCGCGGCCGATAGCGTACCTTGACGCCGATCCGGCCGCAATGCGCGTCGGTATTGGGAACAACTGAGACCCGGTTGCAATCGAGTTCCGTTCGGTCGTGGTGTAGCGTTGAGATATGCCGTCCGCGTCCGCGTCAACCGATCCGTCTGGGCCGCGTCGCACCACGTTCTGGGCGTGGCTGTTCTCGCCCAAGGGCGAGCTGGCGGCGTCGCTGACCGCCGGCGGGCTGCTGCTGGTGGGGTTCGTGCTCATCCACGCCGCGGGGCTGAGCGCCGGCCAGGCGTTCTACTGGGTGGCGCTGGCGATCGGGTTTGTCCATGGCGGGCGGGCGGCTCTCGGGGCGCTGGCCGAGAAGAAGTTCGACATCGACGTGCTCATGATCGTCGGCGCGGGGATGGCGGCCTACCTCAACGCCCCGGGCGAAGGGGCGCTCTTGCTGTTCCTGTTCGTGCTCGCCGGGGCGCTCGAAGAGCTGGCGATGGCGAAGACGACCCGTGCCGTCGAGGCGCTGCACAAGCTCATGCCGACGGCCGCGCTGCGCCAAACGCCGACGGGCGAGTTTGAGGAGGTTTCGCCCGATGACCTGAAAGCCGACGACGTGGTGAAGGTGCTGCCGGGCGAGTCGGTCCCCGCGGATGGTGTGTTGCTGAGCGCGTCGGATATGAAAGCCGAGGGGCTGAGCCCCTCGGTACGGGGCTCAGGTCTGGTGTCGAAGACCGGCGAACACGATGACGAAACTGCCGCTCTGGATCAATCGACGCTCACCGGCGAGAGCATGCCGCGGGTGGTGAGGCCGGGCGAGGAGGTCTACGCCGGCACGATCAACGCGGCCGACGCGATCCGCGTGCGGGTGCTCCGCCCGGCGGCCGAGTCGAGCCTGCAGCGCGTGCTCGACCTGGTCATCTCCGCCCAGCGGCAGCGCGAGCCGGTGCAGCGCGCGATCGACCGCCTCAGCCAGCCCTACGCCATCGGCGTGATGATGGTGAGCGTCCTCGTGCTGCTGGTGTGGTGGCTCGTGCTCGGCGAGCCGCTCTTGGGCACCAGCGAGCACCCCGAGAGCGGGGCGCTCTACACGGCGATCACGCTGCTGGTCGTCATGTCGCCGTGCGCGGTGATCATCTCGACGCCGACGGCGACACTCTGCGCCATCGCGCGGGCCGCACGCGGCGGGGTGCTCTTCAAGGGCGGCCAGGCGATCGAGCGGCTTAGCCGCATCGGCGCGCTGGCCCTCGACAAGACCGGCACGCTGACGATGGGCCGGCCGAGCGTGATCGGCGTGCACGCGGTGGGGTGGTCGGACGCGGACAAGCTCTTGGCGACGGCCGCGGGGCTGGAGGCCGAGTCGACGCACCCGATCGCGCGGGCAATCATCGACGCCGCCAAGACGCGGCACGTCACGCCGCTCTCGGCCGGGCGGCTCCGCTTCATCCCCGGCGGCGGGGTCGTCGGCACGTTTGACGGCTGCGAGGCGCGCATCGGTACCTACGAGCACGCCCTGCCGCTCGTCCCCGAGTGCTTGCGGGCGCAGGCCGAGCGGGTGCTCGCGTCGGTCCGGCAGGAGGGGTGCATCGCGGTGGTGATCGCGCACGACCAGCAGGCCGCGGTGGTGGTGATCGCCGACCCGATCCGCCCCGGCGCCGCCGGGCTGGCCGCGGGGCTGGCCGAGCTGGGCGTCGCGCCCGTGTGCATGCTCACCGGCGACAACGAGGCGACCGCGCAGGCCGTCGCCGGGCGCCTCGGCATCGCGCGATACCGCGCCGAGATGCTCCCCGCCGACAAGGTCGAGGCAATCGCCACGCTCAAAGAAGAAGTCCGCACCGACGGCTACCGCCCCGCGTGGCGGCGCGGCGTCGGCGTCATCGGCGACGGCGTCAACGACGCGCCGGCGCTCGCCGCGGCCGATGTCTCCGTCGCCGTCGGGACCATCGGCTCGGACGCCGCGATGGAGTCGGCCGACGTGGTGCTGCTCTCCGAAGACCTGCACACGCTGCCGTGGGCGGTGGCGCTGGCCCGCCGAGCCCGGCGGACGATCATCGCCAACCTCACCTTCGCCCTCTCGGCGATCGGGCTGATGGCGCTCGCCACGCTCGTCGGCTCGCGCACCGGCTGGCGCTTCCCGCTGTGGGCCGGCGTGCTCGGGCACGAGGGGGGCACGCTGCTGGTCGTCGCCAACTCGCTGCTCTTGCTGTTTGCGAAGGGGGTTCTGCGTCCACGCGCGGGCGCAGAATTTGGCTCAACGAGCCCGCAGCGCCAGCAAGGGTCGGTGCACGAACTCCACGAGACCGAGCCTTCAACGTCAGCATCCCTCGCTGGCGAGGATTATTCGGGTTTCGAAGCTTGATGATCAAGAAAAGCGAAAAACAGTTTGAACCACGGAGAACACAGAGGACACAGAGATTTGCATCCAATCCCTCGCTTGGGTGTTGGGCTCAGTTCTTTGTTCTTTGCCTTTCTCTGTGATCTCTGTGTGCTCCGTGGTTCAAATTCTTTGCATAATCCTCTGGCGCTTCGGGCTCGCTCGGCTTGCCCGACGCCGACGCCTGAAGCGAGCGCCTCCGTCTACCATTGCCTCCGATGTCGAATGTTCCCGACCAACCCGCGGCTCGTGTGTCGCTCGACGATGTGCGCAAGGCCGCCCGCCTGTCGCGGCTGGCGATCAGCGACGCCGACGCCGAGCGCTTCCGCGGCGAGCTGGCCGCGGTGCTGGGCCACTTCTCCAGCCTGCAACAGCTCGATCTCGCCGATGTCGAGCCGATGACCACGCCCACGCGGATCGTCAACCGCCTCGCCGAGGACGCACCCGGCCCGACCCTGCCGACCGACGTGCTCATGTCGATGGCCCCGCGATCGATGCCGCCGTATGTGAAAGTGCCGAAGGTGCTGGGCGGGAACGATACCCACGGCAGCGGGACCGGCGCATGAGCACCGATTTTCCCACGGCGATCCAGACGCGCGACGACGTGCTCGCGGGGCGCACCAGCGCCGAAGACGTGTGCGAGAAGGCCCTGCAGCGCGCCCACGCCGCGCAACGCCGCCTCAACGCCTTCATTGATATTCTCGACGACGACGCGATGCGCATGGCGCGAGCGGTGGATGCACAGCTTGCTGCGCCCGCGCTCGGCTCGGAGAGCCGAGCCACCCCAGCCGTCGATCTCCCCCTCGCCGGTGTGCCGATCGTCCTCAAGGACAACATCTGCCTGAGCGCCGGCCGCACGACCTGCGGCTCGCGCTTGCTCGAAGACTACCACTCCCCCTTCACCGCTACCGCCGCCCAGCGGCTCATCGACGCGGGGGCCGTCGTCATCGCCAAGGCGAATCTCGACGAGTTCGGCATGGGCTCGACGGGTGAGCAGTCGGCCTTCGGGTGCGTGCGCAACCCGTTTGATGAGACGCGGGTGACGGGCGGCTCGTCGGCGGGCTCGGCAGCCGCGGTCGCCGCGGGGGTGGTGCCGGTGGCGCTCGGCTCCGACACGGGGGGCTCGATCCGCCAGCCCGCGGGGTGGTGCGGGTTGGTCGGGCTCAAGCCGACGTACGGCCGTGTGTCGCGCTCCGGCCTCGTCGCGTACGCGTCGAGCCTCGACCAGCTCGGACCGTTGACGCGCACGGTCGACGACGCGGCCCTGGTCGCGCAGATCATCATGGGCCTCGACCCGCTCGACTCGACCTCGGCCGACGAGCCCGTGCCGGACCTCCTGCCCGAGATTTCGCGCCAGCCGAAGGGCCTGACCGTCGGCGTGCCGGGCTTTGCGAGAAATGAGGCGAACCACCCCGACGTTGCCGCGGCATTGGAGAGGACGATCACCGCGCTGCGCGAGATGGGCGTGAAAGTGATCGACATCGACCTGCCGCACGCGCCGCACGGCATCGCGGCCTACTACCTCGTCGCGACCGCCGAGGCCTCCAGCAACCTGGCGCGCTTCGACGGCGTGCGGTATGGACAGATCCCCGACGCCGCCGCGTCGGCAAGCTCGCTCGAAGAGTTCTACTCGCGTGTCCGCGGCGAGATGCTCGGCAAGGAAGTCCAGCGCCGCATCATGCTGGGCACCTACGTCCTCAGCGCCGGCTACTACGACGCCTATTACACGACGGCCCTCAAGGTCCGCAGGCTCATCCGCCGGGATTACGACCGCGCCTTCGCCGAGCGCGGCTGTGACGCGGTGCTCATGCCCACCTCGCCCGGCCCGGCGATCAGGCTGGAGGAAAAGACCGGCGATCCGCTGGCGATGTACCTCGAAGACATCTACACCGTCGGCGTGAACCTCGCCGGCCTGCCGTCGGTCGCGTTCCCCGCGGGGACGGCCGCGCTCACCGAGGGAAACACCACCACGCGCCTGCCGATCGGCATGCAGCTCGTCGGCAACGTGATGGATGAGTTAGCGATCCTGCGGCTCGCAAGAGGACTCGAAGTGGCAGAGTGAACAAACAGCACGATAGACGATCACGCACTTTGCCACTTTGCCACTTTGCCACTTTGCCACTTTGCCACTATTCCGCTTCCCGCTTCCGCGCATCGCTGTCGCGGAGGTGCTGGGCCATGCGGCGGATGGCGGCCCAGGCGCGCATCTGCTCGCGGTGCGGCCGCGCGGGGAAGCCGCTCCACGTCTCGCCCGGCGGCACCGGGTTCATCACGCCCGCCTTGGCGGTGATCGTCGCCCCCGTCCCGATCACCATGTTGTCCGTCACGGCGGCCTGCCCGGCGAGCGTGACGCCGTCGCCGATCGTCACCGATCCCGCGATCGCCGCGCAGCCGCAGATGAGGCACCCGCGGCCGATCGTGCAGTTGTGCCCGATCTGCACCATGTTGTCGATCTTGGTGTGGTCGCCGATCGAGGTCGGGCCGAGCTTGCCCCGGTCGATGCAGGTGTTGGCCCCGATCTCGACAAAGCTGCCGATCTCCACGTTGCCGATATGCGGCACCTTCACCGGCCCCATCTTCGACGGATCCACCTTCGCCGTGTGGGCCTCGGGGGAGGGGGAGGGGGGGGGGCGGTAGCCGAAGCCGTCGCTGCCGATCACCACGCCCGGCCAGAAGATGCAGCGGTTGCCGACCCTGCAGCGGTCGAGGATTTTTACGCCGCTGTGCAGGAGGGTGTCCTCGCCGATCTGCGCGCCCGTTCCGATGAAGACGTGCGCGTGCAGCACGCAGCGGGCCCCGATCCGTGCGCCCGGCCCGACCACCACGCACGGCCCCAGCGATGCCGTCGGATCGACGTGCGCCGACAGGTCCACGACCGCCGAGGGGTGGATGCCGGGCGACTTGGTCGAGGCCAGCGCGGGAGACGGCGGCGGCGGGGGGGGCGAGGCCAGCTCGAGGAGCTTGATCATCGCCAGGTCGGCGTCGTCGACGATCAGCAGGGCGCGTTGGGCGGGGTCGTGGTCGGGGACGTCGATGCCGCGGGTGACGACGGCCGCGGTCGCCCGGCTCTTGGCCCACATGCCGGCGTACCGCCCGTCGCGGATGAACGTCAGCGCCCCCGGCCGGGCCGATTCCAGCGTGCCGAAGTCGGAGATCGCCAGATCCGGGGGGCCGACCAGCTGGGCCCCGAGGACGTGGGCGAGCACGCCGGTGGTCCGCTGGGCGGCCGGGGGTTCTTGGGCGTTGGTCGGCACAACAGGCGTTCGGTGGGGCGGGGGTGAGGGAGAAGCGGAAAGGGCGGGGGGCACGGTGTCAGTTTATCCGAGTCAGACGGCCGGGGATCAAGATCGGGGTGTGCACGAAGGCCCGGGGACGGTGTCCCCGGGCTCCGCCGGCGCACCAGACCCGTTTATCGACCGGCCTTGAACTCGTTGTTCATGTAATCGATCACCTGCTGGGTGATGTCGATCGCCGGGTCGGCGTAGAGCATCCGCCGCATGGAGACGTAGGCGCTGACGGTCTTGATCGAGTCCTTGTCCGAGTTCTTGAGGGCCAGTTTGTCGTCGGCGGTGAGCACCAGGTGGTACCCCTCGCGCTTGGCCACCACGTCGACGGCCGTGTCGATCCGCTCGTACAGCCCGATGATGCTGCTGGCCTCCTGGCGGTTGAGCAGGTTCTGGCTCCACTCCTTCTCGAACTGGGCGCGGTAGACCAGCTCCTGCACCTTGGCCTGCTGGGCCTTCTTCTGGTCGGGGGGGAGGGCCTCGGCCTTGTCCAGCTCGTTCTGCGCGTCCTTCAGCATCGCGTCGACCTTCGCCTGGTACTCGTCCTTCTGCTTCTGGAGGCGTTCGGTGAGGGCGGTCGCCTCGGCCAGGCCCTGACGCACCGCGTCGAGGTCGAGCACGGCGACCCGCACGTTGGCCGGGGCGGCGGCGGCGGGGGCCGCGGCGGCCGAGATCACCTGCGAGGTGCACCAGGCGAGCGAGGCGACACAGACAAAGCCCAAAACAAAGAGACGGGACGAGCGGGTTCCGGTCATGCTGAGAAACTCCTGAATAAAGTGTGGGCGGATCGTTGACAGATGGGGGGGTGGGTCACGCGGCGGCCGCCGCGGGTTGCACAGGGCGGCCGTCGAGGTTTGTGCCGACTAGCCTGAGCATCGTACCACCATGAGCCGTGGGCGGTTCCGCGGCACGCGACATCGTCGAGAGGCCGGCCTGGGCAGGAAACCCTGAGAGCGGTGCATCGGAGTGTATGAGGTGCCGGTCGCAACCGCCGCCCTCGGGGTGCCGTATGGACTGGGTGCCCGGGGCGGGCGCGCCGGGCCGCGCGGAACTTCCGCTGGGATCGGGACTTGCGTTGTGCGGGACAGCCCGTTAGGCTCAGGGTCTTCCGGCGTGCGGCGGTGAGGGGCGGATCGGGGTGGGTGAAGGGCGGGGAGCCAAGGTCGGCGCGGGGCGCTGCCGGTGTGTGGCGGGGCGGGGGTGTTGATCGGTTGCGTGTCGAGGGCGGCGGCCGGCGGCGGCCCGGCACGGCCGAGCCGCCGAGCCAAGGCCCGAGACGTTGAGGAAACCGGACACGAGGTCACCGGCCCGCCGGTGCGCACAGAAGAAGGAAGCAGGCCGAGGAAGACATCGGACGGCGGTCTCGGGTGCGAGTCGAGGCCGAAAAAACCGTCGTCGAACCGCTTTGCACAAGATCGGGGCGTCCTGCCGGGCAAAGATGCCTGCGGCCGTTGCCGCCCTTGGAAAACCACTCATTGGTGAAGGTGGAGTATTCATGAGCATGTCGAGTCGCCGTGGACGTTCGTTGGGTCGCTGGGGCAAGCGGGGTCTGCAGCAGAGCGGGGCGGCGGCGCTGGCCCGCCGCGCCGGCCAAGCCGGGTGGGCGCACGCCGACGCCGCCGCGGCCGGGGAGCTGCGCGAGGGCGGGATCGAGCGTCTCGAAGAACGCCAGTTGCTCTACACGGTGACCATCACGCCGGGCGACGTCAACCCGGCGACCGGCCTGGGCACGATCGTCACCGACTTCGCGTACGTCGTGCCGTTCCTGAACAAGGAGCTGCCGGAGGACGGCTTCGCGGAGTTCAACGACGAGCGCGTCTTCGGCGCGCGGGTGGTCTTCACCGGGCCGGTGGGCGCGACGTACACCATCACGGACCTGTACGGGCGCGATATGCAGGAGCGGCTGGACCTGCTCACCCCCGAGGGGGAGGAGGTCTCCAACGTCGACCTGAACGACGACGGCGTGCCGGATTTCAACGACGGCATCGGCAAGATCACCATCACCGGCACGAACTCGGCCTCGTCGTTCTCCATGCTCGGCGGCACCGTCGAGGACGACGGGACGGGCAACATCATGTTCATGCCCCCCGACTCGGTGGGGCTGTTCCATGATTTCGAGGACACGGGCTTCGGATACTTCATCAACCCTGACGGGAGCGTCGACGGCCTGCCCGACGCGGGCGGCTCGCTCATCATCGGCTCGCCGTTCGTGCGCGACAACTCGTCGGCGGCTGCCTACCTCGGAGCCGCGGGGAGCTTCAACTTCACGAACGCCGATCAGGGGGTCTTCGTCACCGGCGATTCCAACATCGGGGCGGTGCGTTTGCACGCGATCTCGCACGGGCAGATGACCTTCTCCGGCGCGGTCGGCGCGGTGCAGACGGGCATCCTCTTGGGCAACGTGACCGTGGACGGCGACATGGGCGAACTGATCGTCGCCTCCGACGCCGGCGCGGTGGTGAGCGACGACTTTCAGAGCACGCTCCCGACGGGTTCGCAGATCGTCGTCGGGCGCACGGTCCGCGAGATCGCGGTGGCCGGGCGGCTCGTCTCCGACATCAACGTGCTCGGCGACATCATCAACACCAGCCGGAACCGGTTCACCTTCCGCAGCTACACCGAGCGCGAGTTCCTGTATTCGGACCCGACCGCGACGCCCGAAGATCTGATGGCCGCGTGGGTGGGGAGCAGCGGCGCGGTCTTCGGCGACACGTATTTCCGCAACGAGGCGCTCGGGAGCGCCGAGTTTGTCGGGTACAACGGCACGGCCGTCACGATCACGGGGCAGATCGGCTCGCTGGACTCGGTCAACACCGAGGACGCCTCGGACGTGTACGCCTTCCCGGCGGAGAAGGGCAAGGAGATCGTCGCCGCGGCGCTCGACTCCGGCGCAAGCAGCCGGTACATGCGCATCGTCGACGAGTTCGGCCGCGTCGTGGCGGCGGCGAACGGCTCCGACCCGTCGAGCTCGATCCTGCGGTTCACGCCCGACAGCACGGGCATCTACTACCTCATCGTCCACTTCGCCCCGGACGGCGCCCCGATGGCGCAGATGCCGCCGTACCAGATCTCGCTGTCGGGGATGGCGGCCGTCACGGCCGGGTCGGTGCGCGCCGGTTCACGCGCCGATATCGGATCTCTTTCTCAGCCCAGCGACGTGATGCTCCTGCAGGTGTTCAACGGCTCGCTGGGGTCGCTGCGCGTCGGCACGGGGCTGATCGACTCGATGCTCATGCAGACCGTGGCGTCGATCAACACGCCGGATGATCCGCGGACCTCGTTCACGCTGGGCCGGGCCAGCGTCTCGGTCGCCCAGCACCTCTACAGCCTCAACGTCGGGAGCAACATCCTCGGCGCGAGCGTGAACGTCGGCGGCAACCTCGGCACCGTCTACACCGGCATGAACCTCGGGTTCGCCAACCGCCAGTACATCGAGGGCGACCTGCTCTCCGGCACGTTCCAGATCGGCGGGCGCATCGGCCTCATGGATATCAGCGGCGGGCTGGCCGCCAGCGAGAACCCCAACGCCCCGTCGGCGGGCCAGGTCACCATCGTCACCGGGACCAACGGCGGCAGCGGCGACATCGGCGGCATCCTCGTCGGCTCGACGATGAACTCGTCGATGGTCCTGCTGCAGACCTCCTCGGGCTCGTACGTCGACCGCCTGATCGTCGGGAACAACCCCGCGGGCAACGGGCAGATTACCGGCGGCACGCAGAACATCCGCACCGGTCTGGGCTCCAACGTGCGGTTCGTCGACTTCGCCGGCATCCAGCGCACCGGCGACCAGAACGTGGTGATCCCGCTCGTCTTCGGGCAGGCGATCACGCTCGTCGACGACAGCGGCAGCACGGTCACCTTCAGCATCACCCCCGGCGGCGGGCTGGGCAACGGGCCCAACTTCGCCACCTCGGCGGGCAACATCTACGTGCTGCCGATCAACGGCTCGGAGGGCGTGGCGATCGCGCGCGTCGCCGTCAACCTCGTCGACGGGGCCAACCTGGTCATCACCAGCTCCAGCGACACGCCGGGCAGCACGGTCGAGATCGGGCACATCATCGCCGCCGTCTCGGGGACGGGCAACTCCAACATCAACATCGGCGGCACCGCCGAGACCGACGTCTGGAACATCGAGACCGGGGGCGGGTTCGTCAACCAGATCCGCAACTCGACGCCGGGCGGCGACATCGTGCAGATCGACTCGGTCGCGCTCAACAGCATCCAGATCGACAAGGGCAACCTCGGGAGCACGCAGACGCACGGGATCGGCCCGTCGCGGCTGGGCTCGTTCATGGGCATCGCGCAGCCGGGTCAGGCCGGCGGGGCGATCCGTTCGCCGTTCAGCCTGCCGCAGAACGCGATCACGAACGTCATGAACGTGTACAACCCGATCGACATCCGGGACTACACGCAGGCCAACGCCTCACTGGAAGATATCGGCTCGCCGATCGACCCCTACCTCAACGGCGTGGTGGTCCGCAACGGCGATCTGGTCCGCGTGACGGTCGCCGGCTCGGTCGGCGACGTCATCGTCGAACAGGGCGACCTGCTGAGCCTGACGGCCAACTCGGACGGGTCGACGGCGACCGGCGGGTTCGACGGCATCGTCGGCAGCATCTACGCCAACGCCATCGGCACGGTCGACGTCGGCGACGGGCTCATCCTGCCCGGCCCCTCCCCCTTTGCCGTCGCCAGCATCACCGCGGCCGACGACATCGTCCGCGTCATCAGCAACCGCGTCCAGGGCGCGACGGTCAGCGGCGTCATCACCGCGGCCAACATCAACGCCAACGCGCCGCGCCGCGTCATCGGCACCACCGCGGCCACGGCGCAGCTCACCGACATCCCGGCCAACGGCATCGGCATCGTCGAGGTCTACAACGGCAAGATCGACCGCGCCTTCATCAGCGGCACACTCCTCGACGCCTTCTGGTCGTCCACCCGCATCATGGACGGGTTTAATCAGGTCGGCGACGTCGGCACGGTCCTGGGCGTGAACAGCAACCTGTTCCGCTCGACGATCGAGGCGCAGAACATCACCGCCATCAACCTCCAGGGCGGGGCGTACGACGCGACGCAGGTCAACGCGACAGGCTCGATCGGCCAGGTCACCGCCGATCAGTTCCGCAACTCGCTGCTCTTGGGCAGCCCCAGCGAGTACCGCGCGTCGTTCATCACCAGCACCGGCAACATCGGCACCATCCGCACGCTCAGGCAGGACGGCGACATCTCCGACCTGCGCATCGACACCCGCAGCTCGCTCTCGGTCGTCATCGAGGCCCACAACTTCAACCGCGTCGCGCTCGACGCAGACAACACCGTCGCGGCGGTGGTCGCCCGCGGCTCGGTCCGCTCCTCGGCCTTCACCGCCGGCCAGCTCGTCTCGATGAACATCGTCGACGACCTGCGCCTCACCTCCGTCAACATCGCCGGGCCGATCGGCAGCATCTTCACCGGCGGGTCCATCGCTCAGGTCACGATCGCCTCGACCGGCCCCTCCGGCCGCATCGACACGATCCGCGCCGGCGCCGATATCGACGCGTCGATCACCTCGTCGGGCCGGATCGTGCTCGTCGAGGCCGCGGGGGGCTCGGTCAACGGCTCGATCCGCACCACCGGGACCAACGCGACGCTGCAGACGCTCCGGGCCTCGCGCGACATCATCGTCGACCTGCTCGTCCTCGGGAACGTCAACGACATCGCCGCCGGGGGGAACATCGGCGACCGCACGGGCAGCGGCTCCGACTCGCGCACCATCGACGTCCGCGGCAACCTCGACCGCGTCGTCTCCGGCGGGCAGATCTACACCGATATCCTCGTCGGCCAGACCATCGGGCTCATCCGCAACGCCCGCGTCTCCGCCCTGCCCGGCAACGACCAGGTCGCCCACGCCGACATCCGCGCCTACGGCCGGATCGAGAGCCTCCAGCTCTTCGGCGACTTCAACGGCGACATCATCTCCGAGTCGGGCGGCATCGGCTCGATCGTCATCACCGGCGGCTCGTTCCGCCAGGGCAACTCCATCATCGCCCACGACGGCTCGATCACCCGCCTCACCATCATCGACGGGCACCTGCTGGGCAACGTCATCGCCGATGAGGACATCGAGCTCATCGAGCTGATGCGCGGCTCCGAGCACTTCACCGGGCACATCGGCGTCGCCTCGGCCCTTCACACCACCGATTTCTTCAAGAACGGCCGCAACGAGCTGCCCCCCGGCACGGTCAAGGACGCCGGGTACAACGGCGTGCTCATCTTCGCCGGGCGCGACATCAAGAAGATCAGCGTCGAACGCGGCCGGATGTTCGAGTCGCAGATCCACGCCGACCGCAACATCGACACCGTCTTCATCCAGGGCGGCGTGCGCAACGACTCGCTCACCACGGGCTCGGGGGGCTCGGGGATCACCGCGGGGCAGCGCATCGGGCTGGTCGACCTCAACGGCTTTGCCGCGGGCGTGATCGTCGCCGCGGGCGTGACCGACCTGGGCGCCGACATGCGTGCGGGCGGGACCGGGGCCGACATCGACACCGTCGGCAGCGGCATCATCGACCGCGTCGACTTCGCCCGCCGAGCGGCCAACGTGCAGATCGCCGCCGGCATCACCGTCGACCCCGGCACCGGCCGCTACAACGGGGCCGATTCCAAGAAGACCGTCGGCGAGTCCGCGGTCAACCAGGTCAAGATCGGCATGAAGCGCACCAACGTCAGCGTCTTCGCCGACGGGGCGATCGGCTCGACGCCCTCCAACGTCACCACCGGCGGCGAGGGGCTCGACGTCGCCGACCCCGACCGCGTCGTCGAGGGCCCGGTCGGCACCGAGCTGGTCAAGGACCAGTTCGTCACCGTCACCTTCCTCAACGGGCAGAAGGCCGACGTCCGCCTCACCGGGCCCGGCCGTCTGTTCTTCGACCAGTCGACCTCGACCGTCGCGGTCCTGGGCACGATGTCGATGTCCGAGCTGACCATCCGCTCCAACACCGCGGCGCTCACGACGCTGCGTGTGCGCAGCGACGACGGCGGCCGCCTGGGCCGCCTCACCGTCGAGCCGGCGCTCCGCGGCTCGTCGTCGGTCTTCATCGACGACGGGATCGACATCGCCGAGTTCGGCGTCATCGACACCACCGGGCTCATCGGCACGGGCAAGGACATCGGCACGCTCAGCATCGTCTCGTTCCTCAACGGCTCGTTCGAGGCGCGCGACATCAATATCGTCAACATCGCCGGCGACCTCGGCCGGTCCAACGTCTTCAACGACGCGACTCTCAAGGCCCGCGACATCGGCACGTTCAAGAGCGCCAATCTCTACGGCTACGTCTCCTCCGACCGCGACATCGACGTCTTCACCACCGGCGCGGTCGTCAACGGCGGCCTGCGGGCCGGGCGCACGCTCGCCTCGGTCACCGCGGCCTCGCTCACCGACGCCCGCGTCATCGCCGGCGTCGAGCTGACCACGCTGAGCGTGGCCGGCGACGCGACCCGCGCGACCATCTACGCCGGCGGCGACCTCGGCCGCGACGTCGCCTTCGGCGGCACGGGGCTCAACGCCGACACGGTCACCAACGGCACGATCGGCACGGTGAACATCGGCGGCAACTTCCGCCAGTCCGACATCGCCGCGGGCATGCTCCGCGGCCAGGACGGGTTCCTCGGCACCAGCGACGACCTCATCACCTCCGGCCGTTCGGCGATCGGCAACGTCACCATCGGCGGCGTGCAGGTCGGCTCGGTCGTCGGCTCCGAGTCCTACCGCATCGCCTCCACCGGGACGATCGGCACCGTCCGCGTGGGCGGCAACATCTTCACCTCCTCCGGCAACCTGCTCGTCCAGGAGATCAACGCCAGCACCATCCCCGTCCGCGTCACCGACCTCCGCGTGCAGGAGGTCAACCGCACCTACCGCGCCGTCATCACCTTCAACCAGCCGGTCAACTCGGCCACCCTCTCGGCCGCGCTGGGCGTCGCCGAGGTCCGCGGCGGCTCGACCATCTCGCTGGTCGAGGGCACGGACTACTCCATCACCTACAACTCGACCAACAACACGGTGACGGTCATCTTCAGCCAGGCGGTCACCAGCCGCGACCTGCCGCAGACAAGCGGCGTCCCCGGCCCGGGCGTCTACCGCTTCACGCTCGATTCCGACGCGCTGCTCGGGCAGACCGTCGACAACCGTCTCGACGGCAACGCCGACGGCTCGGCGGGCGACGACTTCAGCGCCGACGCCTTCGTCGGCGACGTGGGCGACAAGCTCATCGCGGGCAACCCGACCGACGATCCCGACATCGACTTCTATGGCCCCGGCGACCTCGACGAGGTGATGGACAACAACTACACCCCCGACGGCCGGCCGGACATCAACAAGAAGTACACGCTCCGCGGCACGCTCGGCGATCACCCCGACGCCGACCCCTTCACCTTCAGCGTCTCCTCCGACGCCGACGTCTACAAGATCACCCTGCGGGCCGGGCAGATCCTCCGGCTCAGCGCCCTCAGCGGCTTGGCGACCAACGCCGCGCGGGCCATCCTCAGCGCCGCCGGCACGCCGCTGTTTATTAACACCGGCATGCCCGTGGATGTGGAGAACGCGTTCCTCAAGACGCTCCCCATCGGCGCCACCGACCCGGCGCAGTCCGGCTTATCCTCCGAGCTGCTCATCAAGACCAGCGGCGTGTACTACCTCGTCGTCGCCCCGCCGAATCCGAGCATCGATCCGACCGATACCAACAGCATCGCCAACATCCCCCCGGCGGCCGGCGCCACCGGCACCTACGAGTTCACGATCGAGGTCTTCGACGACGGCGACAGCGGGTTCCGCGGCAACACCGACTCCGGCGACGGGCGGACGCTCGTCGACGCCCCGCTCCCCAGCGCCTTCGCCGGCACCGACAACGTGCTCGGCACCAGCGACGACCTCAAGACCGTCGTCATCAACGGGTTCACCTTCGACCTCGACCGCGGCGCCGACGGGGTCTACGGCACCAAGGACGACATCGTCCGCGGCTCCGACGGCAACGGCGCGACCTCCGAGCGCCTCTCCGGACGAGATAACGTCTTCGGCACCGCCGACGACCGCGTCACCACCGCCGTCAACGCCGCCATCGGCACGCCCGACCACGTCGGCCTGCCCAGCGAGGCCAACGCCGACGTCGACGTCTTCCACCTCAACAACGGCGAGGCGATCGCCACCGGCACGCGCATGCGGATCACCCTCCGCCTCACCGACCTCGGGGCCAACATCGGGCTGCCCGTGCCCAACGGCTTCAACAACGGCCTTAACCCGACGTTCGGCAGCCTGAGCGGCCTGGGCGGCAACGTGCAGTTCGGCGTCTTCGAGGTGAGCGGCGACACCGGCTTCGACGACGCCCTCCTGGTCGCCTCGCCCTCCAACGTCGCGCCGATCGGCGGCCAGGACGCCCTCACCATCGGCGAAGGCTCCACCACCTACGGCTACGACGACAACGGCGACTTCTACATGGAGTTCGTCGCCCTCGGCACCCTGGCCGACCCCAGCGTCGACGCGGCGTACGCCGTCTATGTCCAGGGCGTGGGCCGCTCCAACTACCGCCTCGAGGTGCTGACCTCCGGCCGGCGCTCGCTGCCCGACTCCACGCAGAACATCTTCATCGAGCTCAACGGCGGCATCATCGACTGGCTCGAGGCCGGCGACGGCGTCACCACCACGCTCGCCGGGTTCGACGCCTCCTCGCTCGGGTTCAGCGGCATCATCGGCTCGCAGACCGCCGGGGCCTACATCGTCTCCCAGCTCATCTCCAACCTCAACGCCCTCTTCGCGGCCTCCAACGTCGACGTCCGCATCTCCAGCAACCCCCGCGACTTCGAGGGCCAGTCCTTCTCGACCGTCTTCCTCTCCTCGTCCATCGAGCCCACGGCGTTCTTCAACGACGGGACGTTCGGCTACAGCGAGCACGTCGACCCGCTCAACACCGACCCGACCGATCAGGCCGTCGTCTTCCTGCCGCAGATCGGGCGGCTGGACTTCGACCCGACGCAGGAGGGCGCCGACTTCGTCGCCCAGGCGTTGACGGCCGCGGTCGGCCGCCGGATCGGCGAGCTGGTGGGCCTGCGCCTGACCAGCAACGAGCTGAACAACATCTCGCCGGTCGACATCATGGCGGCCAACAGCGTGACCACCAGCCCCGGCCCCAGCGGCGTCTACCGCTTCCTCGACGACAGCATCAGCCTCTCCGACCGGGTGGATACGGCGATGAACCCGGACTCGGCGACGCGGACCAACTTCTTCCTGGGCCACCAGAACTCGCACCAGCTCCTCGACCGCATCATGGCGACGCCGTGATAGGCGAGCGAACGCCGCCCGTTTTTCAAAGCCTGGGGGCTCGAGCCCCTGGGCTTTTTTCACACACCGGGGGGCCTCCGGCTAAACTATCCGATCGTGTCGCTCCTCCAGGTCCACAACCTCGCCAAGTCGTTCGCCGGTCGCCAGGTCGTGGCCGGCGTCTCCTTCGAGGTGGGCCACGCCGAGGTCGTCGGCCTGCTGGGCCGAAACGGGGCCGGCAAGACGACCTCGTTCCGCATGGCGATCGGGATGATCGACGCCGACGCGGGGCGGGTGCTCTTCGACAACCAGGACGTCTCGGCGTTGCCGATGTTCCGCCGCGCCCGCCTCGGCATGGGCTATCTCAGCCAGGAGCCGAGCGTCTTCCAGCGGCTGACCTGCGAGCAGAACCTGCTGGCGATCCTCGAGACCCTGCCGCTCTCCCGCGGCGAGCGGAAGCGCCGGGCGGCCGGTTTGCTCGAGCAGTTCCACCTCTCGCACAAGGCGCGGCAGCAGGCGCGGACGTGCTCGGGCGGCGAACGCCGCAAGCTCGAGATCGCCCGGGCCCTGGTGACGCAGCCGAAGCTGATCCTGCTCGACGAGCCGTTCAGCGGCGTCGACCCGATCGCCGTCGAAGAGCTGCAGGCCGAGATCCGCCGCCTGGCCTCGGCCGGCATCGCGTGCCTGGTGACGGACCACAACGTGCAGCAGACGCTGCGGGTGTGCGACCGGGCGTACATTATTGATGAGGGGAAGAAGTTCGCGGAGGGGACGCCGCGGGATCTTATTAATAATGAGATGGTCCGCCGCGTGTACCTCGGCTCGCTGTTCCGGGGTGATGAGTTCGACGATGTGCCGACGGCTTCACCCGCTGCGTCGGGTCCTGATGCACTTCAGAGCGCATCTCGCCGGCCAAACAATATAACGCCGGCATCACGTGCCGTGTCCAGCGGGCCAGTCAACGGCACGCACCCGTCGCGTGCGCCACAGCGGCCGTCTCGGCCGCCGCGCACGATGTAGACCCGAGTTTTTTTGCAAAGGCTCAGCGCTATGACGCGCACAGCATGTTCTTCCACCGCGCCAGCGCCATGACGGGGAAGTAGTGCCGGTAGAGGTGGTAGCGCAGGTAAAAGACCTTCGGGAAGCCCGTGCCGGTAAAGAAGTGCTCGGCCCACCCCCCCCCGCCCCCAGCGGCGGTGCGGGTGCCCGCCGCGCCCGCCGCGCCCGCCACGCCTCCGCCGAGACCCGCGGGGCTCAGCCCCTCGGCTTCTAAACCCGAGCCCGACGACCGATCCGCCGCGAAGTCCAGCGCCGCGTACTCTTCCGTCCCCGGCAAGACCGCGTGCGCGTCGTTGAGCCTCGCCGGCTCATACGGCAGCTTGTCCTCCGCGAGCTGGTGTCGGCACAGCCACCGGGCCGCGGCGACGCACGCCTCGTCCCGCGCGTCCGTTCCGTACAGCAGACACGTCAGCCCCCACGCCGTCTGCGAGGCCGTGCCGGGGCCGACGCCCTTGAGCGCCGGGTCGATGTACGAGTTCGCCGACTCGCCGAACGAGCCGTCGGCGTGCTGCACGCTCTTCACCCACGCGACCGCGCGCCGAATAGGCTCATCCGTCCCGCTCGCCCCGGCGTGCACAAGCCCGCCCAGCGCCTGCCACGTGCCATACAGGTAGTTCACGCCCCATCGGCCGAACCAGCTCCCGTCGTCGAGCTGGTGGCTGAGGATGTACCGCACCGCGCGCCGGATCGCGGGGTGGCTCGCCGGCACGCCGCAGGTCACCAGCGCCTCGACCGTGCGCCCGGTGATGTCCGGGCACGAGGGGTCCTGCATCGCGTTGTGGTCCGCGAACGGCACCAGCTCCATCCACGGCCGGTCCTTCGTCTTGTCGAACGCCGCCCAGCCCCCCGCGCCGTGCCCCTCGTCGTTCTGCATCGCCAGGATCCACCGCACCGCCCTGCGCGCGGTGTCGCGGTTCGCCGTCTTCCCCGGCCGATCGCCCGCGCGCATCAGCGCCTTGGCCACCATCGCGGTGTCGTCGACGTCCGGGTACCACTCGTTGCGGTACTCGAACGCCCACGCCGCCGCGTCTTCGCCGAGGCGGATGCCCCGGTCTTCCTTCCGCAGGTTGCGGACCCAGTCGCCGTTCATGCGGACCTGCCGCGAGACGAGCCAGTCGCAGACCCGCGCGACCCGTTCGTCGTTCGCCGCCGTCAGCCCGGCTTCCGTGAGCGCGTACAGCGCGATCCCCGTGTCCCACACCGGTGAAAAACAGGGCTGGATACGCACATGGTCGCGCCCGCGGATCTGCCTGTTTTCAACGCCCAGGGACTCAGTCCCTGGGCTTCTGCGCTCGCAGCAGTTCTCCTCGATCATGAACGCGTCGAGATCCCGCTCCGCCTTGACGATCAAGGGGTGCGAGCGCGGGTAGCCGAGGGCCGCGAAGGCGATCTGCAGGTACACCATCGGCGGGAAGATCGCCCCGAGCCCCTCGGTGGTGCCGGGCGCGACGCGCTCGACGATCCACCGCTCCGCCTGCTTGAGCGCCGCCTTCCGCAGCGGCAACAGCCCGCGCTGCTGCGCGACCTTCAGCACACGGTCGCACACCAGGAAAAAGTTCTTCCAACTCGCGGGCTCGTCCCGCTCCCACGGCTGGTTCAGCCGCGTCTTCGCCCCCTTGTCAATGAACAGCTCGTCGATGCCTTGCTCCGGCGCGAGCCGCCGCACCGGTCGAAGCGCCGAGCAGATCGCCAGCGGCAGGATCATCGTCCGCGTCCACGCCGAGACCTTGTCCATATGAAACGGCGAGAACCGCGGCAAGAGCACGATCTCCGGCGGGATCGCCGGGCACGCCTCCCACGAGACCTGCCCCAGACACGCCAGATAAAACGTGCTGAACGTGTTGCACCGCTCCGCGCCGCCGAGTCTCAAGATGGCCTCGCGCGCCCGCCGCATATGCGGCTCATCCACGCCATCCCCCATCAGCTTGAGCGCGAAATACGCCTTGACGCACGCCGAGATGTCGGCCCCCGAGCCGGGGTACTGCCCCCACGTGCCGTCGGTGCGTTGCGTCAGCCGCAGGTGCTCGGCGATCTTTTCTAAAATGCCGCGGTGCGCCGTGGGCGACTGGTTCGGCGTGTCGTGCTCCTGCGACAGGATGAACTTCATCAGCAGGTACTCGCTGGAGAGGATCGAGTCCCCTTCCAGCTCGGCGCACCAATGCACGCCGCCGGTGCCGAGATTCCGCGGAACCGGGGTGGCCCATCCGTCGCCGCCCGCCTCGACATCGGGACGGAGCTTGGCGAAGAGCGCCGCGACCGCGCGGCCGAGCGTGCCGTCGACGGCGCGGAGCGCCCCCTGCAACGCATCGAGCGGCGGCGCCGGCGTCTCGCCCGCGCGTCGCTCTTCGACGAGCGGCGTCGGCTCCAGCGTGCTCATCCCAGCCGTGTTCAACATCCGTGCGGCCTCCCGAAATAGCGGCAAAACAGGGAAGAAGTTTATGCGCTCTTTCTCGGAAAGCGGTATCGGCAGTGACCCGGCGCCTTGGGTGGCACCGATCTCCAGATCGGTGCGTGGGCATACTTGAACATCTACGCCCGCGCCCCGGTCTGGAGACCGGGGCCACCGTCAACCCGGCGTGCCGCCCCGGTTTATGTTCCCAGCATCGTGGAGCGTGCTCCCTGCTTCGGCGGCGGGATCAGGTGCTCCGGCGTCGGCGGCCGCCACGTCAGGCAGAGAGCCACCAGCGTCCACCACATCGCCGCGGTCTGCTGGTTCACCAGGATCGAGTCGAACATCCCCGCCAAGACGATCCCGATCGCCGCCAGCATCGGCCCCAGCGCATACCCGCGTTCAAGGACGAAGCCGCGCGTGCCCCCCTCTCCTCTTCCCCCGTCTTCCCCTTCGCCGACGGCCCGCCGCGCCCCGCCGACGATCGTGCAGACGATCAGGCCGATCGTCAGCGCGGCTCCCACCAGCCCCGTTGTCGCCAGCGTGTGCATCGGCCACGAGTGCGCGTGCCGGTGGATCCCCCCGCCGCCGCGCCACGTGCGCCCCGGTCCTTTCGGCGCGGGGCGCGGCTCGACGGCGGCCTGTTCGGCCTCGCTCCCCTCGGCCTTGATGTGCGCAAGCGCCCACGCGTGGTACCCCCCCGCGCCCACGCCGCCGATCGGGTGCGTTGCGAGCGCGACGAGCGCCTCCTTCCACATCAGCAGACGCGCGCCGGTGTCGGTGCGGTAGTTCTGGTGCTCGAACGCGGCGACCACCTCGTTCTTGCCCCGGACAAAGCGGTAGTGGACCCGCGGCACCATCAGCAGCCCACCGCCGATCAGCGCCAGCGCCCCAAGGCCCGCGACCGCTGCGCCGAGACGGCGTTTCCGCGTCCCCGGCTTCGTCGCCCCCGACGCGCCCGGAGCCGCCGAGCTGAAGCCCATGAAAAAGTTCAGCCCGAGCGCGGCCACCACCAGCCCCGCCGCGCCGATCCACGCCCCGCGCGTCCCGGTGATGCCGATGCACCCCAGCGTGAGCAGAGACATGAACGCGGCGAGCTGCTTGAGCCGGACGTTCCCGCCACGGCGCATCGGCCCGGCCAGGTGCAGCCCCAGCCCCGCGCACAGCAGCGAGCCGGCGATCACCGGGTCCCACCAGCCGCTCAGCCGCGCCGGCGCGCGATGCCACGGCGACCATGCCGGGTGGTGCGTCCACACCGCCCCCGCGTGCAGGAGCTGCGAGAGGATGCCGCAGAACAGCCCGAGGCTCAGCGCCAAAATCAGCACGTCCCGCCGATCCAGCACCGGCCAGAGCAGCGCCAGCACGACGGCGTAGCGCATCGGCCCGACGTCGTCGAGCCAGTGCGACGGCTCGGCCGACCATGCGGCGCTCAGCGCCGTCCAGCCGATGAGCGCAAGCGCCAGCCACACCGCGCGGTTCCACCCGAGGGGGATCAGCACGCGGTACTGCCCGGTCATGCGGATCACGAAGCACAGCAGCAGGGGGGCCAGCGCGACCTCGGTGTACGTCGTCGGCCAGCTCAGGAAGAAGCACCAGAACGCCGCACACCCGAGGTGGATCGCGTGCCCGGTCTTGTCCCGCTCCCGCTGCTCGATGAACAGCCGCTGGGCTTGGCTGGCCAGCGATCGGACCTCATCGGCGGAGCGGAAGAGCCGCATATGGGTGGGAGCATAATCCCCTCGGCACGCTGCCGTCGCCGATGTTTGGATAAAGAACGGATGAAGTGCCGAAAAAGGTGGCGCGATGGCCGGTCGTGTGCGCCCGGAGGCGTCGATCGCCAAGAATTCTCCGAACTTGGAAGGATCCTGCCGCGAACCGATGGGTATATATCCCAAGAAGACGCGGACGGCGTGCCGTCCGGCATCCACGCGGCATCCTTTGGGCGAGGGTCACACCATGAACGACATCCGGCGCGTCCTCCGCAAGGCCTCGTGGCGGCTCGGGATCACCGAGACGATCCGGCTCTTCGTGCTCCTGGTCGCGGCGGGCCTGAGCGCGGCGATCCTCGTCCGCCTGGCGCAGCTCTTTATTGCGTTCACCCTGCCGTGGGACGTCTTCGCCTACTGGGCGCTCGGCGCGGCCGGCGTGCTCGCGGTCGTCGGCGCGGCCGTGCTGCGCCCCAAGCCCGACGTCGTCGCCCGGCGCGTCGACGAGGGGGCCGACCTGCGCGAGACGATCTCGACTGCCCTGTGGGTCGAGAAGAGCGACGAGGCGTGGGCCCGCGCGACCGTCGCCGACGCGGCCCAGCGCGCCAGGGGCGTCGACGTGCGCAAGGCCGTCCCGATCTCCGCCCCCGCCTTCTGGCCCGTGCCGATGGCGATGGCCCTTGCGCTGGGCATCCTCTTCGTGCTGAGGCCGATGGACCTGATCGGGCTCAAGCAGGCGCGCGTCGCCGAGGAGGAGAACACGGCGCAGGTCATCCAGGCGGCGATGCAGACCGAGGAGATGCGCAAGAAGGTCGACACGATGACCGACGCGCTGGGGCTCGACCCGATCGAGCCGGAGACGTTCGAATCCGGCAAGATCGAGCCGCGCGACCCGGACGCGATCCGCAAGGCGATGATCAAGCAGATCAGCAAGAAGGCCGACGAGATCGCGGCCCTCAAGCAATCCGAGACCGGGCTCAAGGTCGGCGCGCTCAAGGAAGCCATGCGCAACCTCAAGACGCCCGGCGCCGAGCTCGCCCCCCTCACGCAGGCGATGGCCAAGGGCGACTTCGCCAAGGCCCAGGAAGAGCTGCAGAAGCTCACACAGCAGATGAACGACGGCTCGCTCTCGCCCCAGCAGCAGAAGGCGCTGGCCGAGCAGATGCAGAGCCTCTCGCAGCAGCTCTCGCAGCTCGCCCAGCAGCAGGACGAGATCAAGAAGCAGCTGGAGCAGGCCGGGCTTGATCCGAACCTCGCGTCGAACCCGCAGGCGCTCAGCCAGGCGCTCGAGCAGGCGCAGAACCTCTCGCCGCAGCAGAAACAGATGCTGCAGAACCTCGCGCAGGCCTCGCAGCAGTGCCAGGGCGCGTGCCAGAGCATGTCGCAGGCGATGAGCCAGATGGCCCAGGCCTGCCAGAACCCCGGCCAAGGTCAGCAGGGGCAGCAAGGCTCCGGCCAGCAGAATCAGCAGGGCCAGCAGGGCGCGCAGCAGATGTCCTCGCAGCTCTCCGCGGCCGAGATGGCGGCGGCCGAGATGCAGATGGCCGAGGCCTCCCTCTCCGAGTGCAAGCAGATGATGGCCTCGCTCGGCTCGCAGTGCCAGGGCGGCGGGCAGGGCAGCAACCCCGGCAGCAACAACCAGGGCGGCGGCAGCAAGAACGGCTCCGACTCCACCGGCGCGTGGGCGCAGGGCCAGCCCAACAGCCAGGGCTCCGGCTCGGGCGGGCCGGGCACCGGCAACGGCGGCTCCCCCGGCGAGCAGGCCGCCAAGTTCAACGCGATCGACCGCAAGGCGATCGGCAAGGTCGGCGAGGGGCCGATGATCGGCACGACGCTCGTGCAGGGCGAGCAGGTCAAGGGCGAGTCGAAGGCGGCGTTCTCCGCCGCGGTCGAGGAGGCGGCCCAGGAGGCCTCCGAGGAGATCACCTCCAACGTCTACCCGCGCGAGTACCACGAGGCGATCAAGGCGTACTTCGGCAACCTGCAGCGCAAGGCCCGCGGCTCGGGCGACGGGAAGAAGACCGACGACCCCAAGCCCGCTGAGAAGAAGCCCGACGATGCGGGCAACGAGCAGGACGCCGGCGCGGGCTCCGATGAAAACTCCGAGAAGTAACGCGCGCAGCCCCGGCGGGTGTTGTACACTCGCGGCATGAGTGCGCCGATCGATCCACACCGCTGTTCTCGCCGCGCCGTGCTGCGGGCGATCCCCGCGCTGGCGGCCCTGCCGCTGGCCTCGTGCAAGGACAAGGCCGCCGCCCCGGCGTGGCCCGGCGAAGCGGGCGGCGAGAAAAAGCCGGTGGTGGTGTACTGCTCGGCCGACGCGGTGTATGCGCGGCCGATCCTCGAACGCTTCAGCGAGAAGACGGGCATCGAGGTCAAGCCGCTGTTTGACACCGAGGCGACCAAGACGACGGGCCTCGTGCAGCGGCTGATCGACGAGAAGGGCTCGCCCGCGTGCGACGTGTGGTGGTCGTCCGAGCCGTTCGGCACCATCCGCCTCGTCCACGAGGGCGTCCTGGAGTATTACGACAGCGATCGCGCCAAGGAGCAGGCGGCGCGCGTGGGGCTCGAAGAGTGGCCGCTCACCCTGCGCGGGCGGGGCCAGGGCGGGTGGTACGGCTTTGCGACGCGGGCGCGGGTCTTCGTCGTCAACACGCGCTACGTCGAGACGCCGCAGCGGCCGGCGTGCCTGGCCGACCTGTGCCGCCCGGTGTTTAAGGGGCGTGTGGGGATCGCCCGGCCGCAGTTCGGCACGACGCGCGGGCACATGGGCGCGGTGCTCGTCGAGTACGGCGAGGAGGGCCTCCGCGCGTGGCTGGAGGCGCTCAAGGCCAACGACGTGCGTCTGATGGACGGCAACGCGGCGGTGGTGCGCGCGGTGGGGAGCGGCGAGCTGCACGTCGGCCTGACCGACACCGACGACGTGTACGCCGGGCAGCGCGAGGGGTGGGACGTCGATCCCGTCTTCGAAGGGACCGCGCGGACCACGTTCGCCGATACGCCCAAGATCGCCACGGCCCGCGGCATGGGCGTGATGAAGGTGCCGAACACCGTCGCGGTGGTCAAACGGCACGCGCACCGCAACACCGAGGCCGCCCACAAACTGGTCGATTACCTGCTCTCGCCCGAGGCGCAGCTCATGCTGGCCAAGAGCGACTCGCGCAACGCCCCGGTCTGCGTGCCCAAAGAAGACATGCTCGAGGCCGGCGTCGACCCGGCGCAGTTCCAGATCCCCAGCCCCGCGGGCCTCAACCTCCGCGAGGTGGCCGACGCGGTCCCCGCGGCGATGCGCGTCGTCGACGAGGTGCTGGGGAGCGTGTGAATGTATTGGAAGCAGACGAGCAGATGTCTTTGGTGGCACCGATCTCCAGATCGGTGCGCGGGGAAGCTTGACACATCGGCGCGGGTGAACGAGGTCCAAATACACGCCCGCTCCCGCTCGCGTCTCGTGAGAAAGATCTACACCTGCGCATGAGCAACGCCCCTCCTCGCCCGCTCCTCGATCGGCTCGCCGGGCCGTGCTTGGCGCTGCTGGCGTGGCTCGTCGGCTGCTTCTATTTCCGCGGCGACCTCGGCAAATACCTCGACGACTACGCCTTCGTGCTGCGCGATCCCGTCACGCACGAGCCGCTGCCGCTCCGCCGGACCACCGGGCACCCGTGGCAGGATTACCACTATTTCTGGCGGCCGATCCACCTGGCGATGATGTACGTCGTCAACACGCTCTTCTGGGAGAACGACGCGATGATCCACGCGATCGTCGCCGGGTGGCACGCGCTGGCGGCGTTCATGCTGTGGAAGCTGCTGCGCGAGCTTCGACCGAACGATCGCGCGGCGCACGTATTTGCGCTCGGGGCGGCGGTGCTGTTTATGGTCTTGCCGTGGAACTACCAGGTGATGATCTGGCCCTCGACGGCCTCGGCCGCGATCGCCACGGCGATCCTGCTCCACGCCTGCATCCTCGCGCTGCGGCACGCACGCTGGGAAGGGGGGTGGGCGACGCGGCGCTTCCTGATCGTGCTGCCGATCCTTTCGTTCATCGCGGCGTGCTTCTACGAGCAGCCCGCGGCGGCGTTCTGCGCGGTCCCCGTCGTGTGGCTGAGCGCATCGCAACGAACGGGATCGTTCAGCAAACGGCTCGTGCGCGCGCTGGGCCTCGGCGTGCTCGTCGGCGTGCCGCTGGTGGCGTACGCCGTGCTGCTCCGCTTCACCGCCCCGCCGTTTGCTCGTGGGGGAGGCGGCGGCCTTGCGCCGGCGCAACTCGTTGACCGGCTCGGCGACACCGGCTCGGCCTTCGCCGATGCGCTCGCCGGCGGCCGCACGCTGCGCCTGCTCGGCGGCTCGTGGCGGCAGGGGCTCGAGGCGCTGCACACGCCGCTGGGCGTCGTGATGGCGCTCCTGCTGGCGCTGGCCGGCGTCGTGTGGGCGCTCAGCGGCCGCCCCATGCGTGCGTCGTTCGAGCGCACGCCCGGCGACGTGCCGCCGCCGTGGGCGGTGGCGATCGCACTGGCGATGCTGGCGGGCGCGATGGCCCCGGTCGCGCTGATCGAGGACCAGGGCGTGCAGCACCGGCTGCTCTACGTGCCGCTCGCGGCCGGCGTGGTCGCGCTGTGGGCCGTGCTCGTGGGCGTCACCAACGCGTGCGGCCGCGGATCGCCGAAAGCGGTCGGTGCGCTCGGTGTGCTCGTCCGCGGCCTTTTCGCAAGCGGCGTAGTCGCCGGCTGCGTGTGCCTCGTCGGGTTCCAATCGCTCTACCACCAGCGCTGGCGGCTCGACCAGCGCCAACTCGGCGAGCTGCGCGCGATCGCGTCGAACGAGCACGCCGACATCCCCGCCGACGTGGTGCTCGTGCCGCTCAAGCTCCGCGACCGCGCGGCGGGCACGGGCGTACCGGTCTTCGACGGCTGGCTGCGCTCGGTCTTCGAGACCGGCTGGACGGCGCGGTACGCGACGCGCTTCGCCCTGCGCATGCCGGAGAGCGCGGGTGTCGCGAGCGCGCACATCCAGCCCGGCGGGCGGCTGCCGCTGGGCGCGTGGTCGCAGACGAGCGTGCGGTACCGCCCGACGCCGACGATCTACGAGCGGCTGCTGGCCGACCGTGAAGGGTGGACCGTCGGCGCAAGCGACGATGACGCGCCAGCCGGCGTGGAGATCCCCTATGAGCGGATGCTGCCGTTCATCACCACGCGCGGCGGCGACGTGGTGCTGGTGCGCACACTCACCGTCTCGCGCCACGCACGCGGCACGCGTGAACCGGTCATCCGCGTGATCGACTTCCCGCTGGTCGAGGCGCTTGCGCACGACGCGAAGGTGAAGACGACGACATTCAGGCTGGACGATTGACGCACGGCCCGGTCATGCCGCGGTACCACTCGATGGTCTTCGTCAGGCCTTCTTCGAGCGGCGTGTCGGCGTGCCAGCCCAGCAGCCACTCGGCGCGGCTCACGTCCAGGACCCGCCGCGCCTGCCCGTCGGGCTTGGTGATGTCCCACTCGATGCGGCCCTCGTAGCCGGCGAGTTGGCCGATGAGCGCCGCAAGGCCGCGGATCGCGATCTCGCCGCGGCTTCCTGCGCCGAGGTTGATCGGCGTCGGCTCGTCCATGACCTCGGCCGCGCGGACGATCCCCTCGGCCGCGTCGTCGATATAGAGAAACTCGCGCGTCGGCGAGCCGGTGCCCCAGCAGGTGACCGTCTCCGCGCCCTCGCGCACGGCGTCGACGAAGCGCTTGACGAGCGAGCCGGCGACGTGCGCGTGGGCGATGTTCTCGATGTTGTCGCCGGGGCCGTAGAGGTTGACGGGCACGACGTACGCGGCCCGCAGCCCGTGCTGCGAGCGGCAGGCGTCGAGCATCTGCCACAGCGCGAGCTTGGCGACGCCGTAGGGCACGCTCGGCTGCGGCGGGTAGCCCGTCCACAGCGCGTCCTCGTGATACGGCAGCGGCGCGTCGGCCGGGTACGAGGTCATCGAACCGACGCCGACGATCTTTCCGCCCTTCCCGGGTTGTTCGGCGATGCCGCGGCGGAGCGCCTCGTCGACGAGGTTGATCGCCATGAGCGTGTTGTCGCGGAAGAAGTCGGCCGGTCGGTCGCGGTTGGCGACGATGCCGCCGACCGTCGCCGCGGCGTGGATGATCACGTCGGCCCCACCGTCCGTAGGCAGGCCGTGGGTTTGCCAGTGCGCCGATGCGGCGTCGAAGAGTCTTCGCGCGCCCTCCTGCGAGGTCAGGTCAAACTCACGGCTCCGCGGCACGAAGACGTGCCCCTCCGGCACGCCGCGTGCGCCGAGCACCCGCCGGATCGCCGAGCCGAGGAACCCCGCCCCGCCGGTGACGAGGACGCGGGCGTGAGGCCAGTGGAGCGTTGAAGGCGCGGTGCTCATTCGGGATCATTCGCCGCGCACGCGTCGTTGGCGTCGGCGCTCAGGGCCAGCCGGTGTAAATCCCGCGAGCCGTGAACGACGCGGACGAGCATCAACGCGGCACGCTCGGCGCGATAGAGCACCAGATACGGCGGGACGTTCCAGGAACGGACCTTCGGCGCAAGCTCTTCACGGGGCTTGCCGATATGCGGCGTCGTCCGCAGACGCGCCAGGCCGTCGTAGATTCTCGCGACCATGAGGTCGGCCGACGCGATGCCGTCGCGCTCGGCGAGGTATTCCCAGAGCTCGAACAGGTCGGCCCTGGCGTGGGCGGAGACGACGAGGCGTTTCATGCCCGACGCCGCTTCTTCTTGGACGACAGCGTGCGGAGCTCCGCGAAGACCTCCTCGCCGTCGTAAACCCGGCCGGCCTCGATGTCGTGGAGTCCTTCGGCGACTTTCTTGCGCAGATCGGCGGCCGCGGCGTCGTGCTTCTGCAGCGCCCTGAGCCCCTCGCGGATCACCTCGCTGGCCGACTGGTAGCTCCCCGAAGCGACCTTCTTGGCCACGTACTTCTCGAGGGCGGGCGTGAGCGAGACGTTCAGGGTGCTGCGGCGTGCCATAACCCAAGAGTAGCACAAAGTGGCACATTGTGCCACAGCTCATGACGGGGCGAACAGAGCGTCGCCGTCACGCCGAGACGATGTGGTCGCGCCGGCCGGTGACGTTCTTGAGCGCGTTGCGCGTGTCGATCACGAGCCTGGCGTGGTCGGCGACGAGCTGCCAGTTATACGCCGAGTGGTGCGTGGAGACGACGACCGCGTCGTAGCCGCCGAGCGTTTCCCTCGAGAGCGGCACCGACCGCATCCCCAGGTCGTACTTCCGCATCCGGTGCGTCGCGGCGATGTGCGGGTCGTTGTAGTCGACGTCCGCCCCCAGGTCGCGGAGTTTCTCGATCAGCTCCAGCGACGGGCTCTCGCGCACGTCGTCGATGTCCGGCTTGTACGCAAGCCCCAGCACGAGCACGCGCGAGCCCTTGACGGCCCTGCCCCGCTCGTTGAGCGCCCCCGTCAGGCGCGAGACGACGTACGACGGCATCGCGTGGTTCACCTCGCCGGCCAGCTCGATGAAGCGCGTCGACAACCCGATCTCGCGCGCCTTCCACGTCAGATAAAACGGGTCGATCGGGATGCAGTGCCCCCCCAGGCCCGGCCCGGGGTAGAACGCCTGGAAGCCGAACGGCTTGGTCGACGCGGCCTCGATCACCTCCCACACGTCGATGCCCATGGCCGTCAAGACGACCTTCATCTCGTTGACCAGCGCGATGTTCACCGCGCGGTAGATATTCTCCAGCAGCTTGGCCGACTCGGCGACCTCGGCCGACGACACGCGCACGACCTTGTCGAACGCCGCCTCGTAGAGCGCCGCCGCCACGTCGCCGCTGGCGGCGTCGATGCCGCCCACGAGCTTGGGGATCGTGCGCGTGGTGTGGTCCTTGCGCCCCGGGTCCTCGCGCTCCGGCGAAAAAGCGAGATAGAAGCCGCCGTCCGAGCCGCAGCGCAGCCCCCCCGCTTCCAGCCGCGGCAGCATCACCTCGCGCGTCGTCCGCGGGTACGACGTGCTTTCCAAAACCACCAGTTGCCCCGGCCGAAGCGCCCGGGCGATCTCGTCGGTGGTCTTCTCGACGTACGACAGGTCCGGTTCGAGGTGCTTCCCGAGCGGCGTGGGGACGCAGACGATGATCGCGTCGGCGTCGCGCAGGCGCACGAAGTCGGTCGTCGCCGTGAACCCTCCCTTGCCTGCCTTCCCCCATCCGGCGGCCAGCGGCGCGACGTACTCGTCCCCCAGGTGCGCCAGGTAGTTCCGCCCGGCCTTGAGGGCCTCGATCTTCGCAGGGTCGATGTCGAAGCCCAGCACCGTAAAGCCCGCGTCAAAGAACACCCGAGCCAACGGCAGGCCGACATACCCGAGCCCGATCACGCCCACCACGGCGCTGGGGGGACGGTCGGCGATCTTGGTGAACAGGTTGGAGTTCGAGGATGACACGATGGTGTTATCGGCTGTTGAGTGTCTCTTGGCGAGCGATCCCGAACGGGTCCGTGCTCAAAAACAATCCGTCGCAACGAGCCCGAAGCGCCAGCGAGGGTTGTCAGCGGCACTCGCCCGGCCGCGCCCGCCCTTGCGTGCGCGGCGGGGTGCGTCGGCAAGCTCCTCCCGGCAGCTTACTTGGTCGTCAGCAGTTCCGCGACGTCGGCGCCGAGGGCCTTGGCGACCTTCTTGAGCATGGCGACCGAGGTGCGGTCGGGGTTCTTTTCCAGGCGCGAGACCTGCGACTGGGGGATGCCCAGCTTCTTGCCCAGCTCGGCCTGGGTCATGCCGCGGGCCTTGCGGGCCTCGGTGAGCCGCCGGGCCGCGTGCTTGGCACGCACGTCCTCCGCGTCGAGCCACTCATAGTGAGGGTCGTCGAGCATGATCTGGATCTCGTCGGCCTCCTCGCGGGTGAGTTCGAGGGTCGGCAGCCCCGCGCCGCCCGGCACGGCCGGCGGGATCGATTCGACGTGGGCCGTGGCGCGCACCAACTGCTGGTAATCCTGGATCGGCAGCACGGCGTGCGTCGTCTTGCCCTTGCTGGTGAGGTAGGTCACGTGGTCCTGCCAGGACGGCCGCGGGCCGTGCTTGGCGTTGGCGGCGGGAGAATGCTTCACCGAGCCGCGCGACACCGGACGATCTTGATTCTTTGTTGCGCTTGATGCCATTGGAACACCGCCACACAGGAGTCGAAACGGAAATACCTGCAGACGAACCGTTCGCCCGGCTCTCGGGTGAATCCGGTCAGTGCGAGAAGGTCCGCCTCGCTCGCGGTGACCCGCCGGATCGCCTCCCAGAAAGCCGAACGGACGTGTTCAGGCTGGTCGTCCAGCCATGCGTCGACGCCGCGCCCCAGTGTGACGTGCATGTTCATGGAAATACAGGCTCAGTGCTGGGGCGGCACAATATATCATACATGATATATCGCACCGCGCCCGTGATTGGTTTGGAGGATGACGAAAGAATCCCCAAGTATACCGGAATGAACGGTATATGGAAGGGTAAACGCGACAGCTTGATCGGATAAAGTTGGGGATCGGCCGTTACGCCCCGCCGACGGTCAGCCCCACGGGCTGAGGACGGACGGCGTGGTTCGGCTCGATCGCCAGGCCCAGCGGCACGCGCTTGCCCCCTTGCGGCGGGAGGCCTTCCTGGTCGATGTGCCGCTGGATCGCCATGATCCCTTCGAGGAGCTGCTCGGGCCGCGGCGGGCAGCCGGGGATGTAGACGTCGACCGGCAGGAACTGGTCGCACCCCTGCACGACGGCGTAGGTGTCGAAGACGCCGCCCGTCGAGGCGCAGGCCCCCATCGAGATGACCCACTTGGGCTCGGTCATCTGCTGGTAGATCCGCTGGAGCACCGGCATGGTCTTGATCGCGATCCGTCCGGCGACGATCAGAAGGTCGGCCTGACGGGGCGAGAAGGACATCCGCTCCATGCCGAAGCGGGAGAGGTCGTAGCGGCTGGAGGCGGTGGCCATCAGCTCGATGCCGCAGCAGGCGGTGGCGAAGGGCATCGGCCACAGGGAGGAGCGGCGCGCCCAGTTGACGACGTGCCGGAGCTGCGTGGTGAGGAACCCTTCCGCCGGGATGGCTGCTTCGAGACCCATAGGCGTGATCCTAGCGCGCTGCGTGTGCGGTCATCGCCGATCGAGCAGCGAGCCCTCGCGCTGCTTGGCGCTGGGTGTGGGGCCGAAGAGCCATTTGTCGATCCGGCTGTCGGATTCCTGGTAGGGCTCGGAGACGGAATATTGGTCGGCCCCCAGGCCCCGGGCGTTGACGACCCGCTCGTAGCAGCCGGTCAGGGCCCCGACAAAGGCGATGCAGACGACCCCCGCCGCGAGGACGACGACGGCACGAGCGCCCTGCTCGGCAGGAGGCGTCGAAACATCCGAACGGTGGTGCTGGCTGCTCACGCGGGTCTGCTTCCTTGGTGCCCTTGGGCGCTTTTCTACGAGACGCGAGCGTGAGCGAGCGTGTGGTACGCCGAAGACTGGGACGCTCGCTCACCTCGCTTGTATGAGCACCAGTCGGCGTTTTCTGGCACGTCCACAGGGCCTTACAAAGCTGCGACAATGATGCGAAGGCTCTCCAAGGTGGAGTCTATTCGCCCGGAAAGGGTAGCCGGACGCAGCCGATGCGGTTTTTTCAGCTCCGATCCGTTGAAGACGGCGGCTTGGGGGTGGGTGAGGGTGACGGGACGGGCGAGGGCGGGGGGGTGAGGGGGG